>CAYJPZ010000020.1:0-30082 GCA_964372185.1 uncultured candidatus Brocadiaceae bacterium | reverse complement strand
ACCACGGTTGCTTCAATCCTAATAGATCGTCATATAATGTTGTATCTTTCATACGGCTATTTTACTTTATCCTGATTCTTTTGGCACCCTAATTCCGGTAGAACCAATTTTTATTAGGTACAACAGTTATTTTACTTAAACCCGATTTTACCCTTCCAGTTACCACCTCTAAATCTTCAATGGATGGAATCGTTTGCAATATAGCCTTATCCACTAGCGTTAAGCATGCTGCAATCTCAGATAATAAGGTGGCTCCATCACTTGTAAGTTTATCTGTTGGTATGGAGACTTCATTTCACCGCTTGATGCGGTCCTTTTATTGTAATAACGAGTATCGGCATCTTGAATTAATTCCAGCTCACGTTGGTATGCATCAGATATCTCTTTAGCTTGAAATATGTTTTGTAATTCAGGCATAACCGCACTAATTGCAGCAAAAACAGCCGCGGTTGCAACATCTCCCGTCATAAGCCCCAATGTTACTCCAGTAGCGGCAGCAATTACCTGTGTAGTACCAGAACCCAGCCGAACCCTTCTGGCCCTATCCATTCTGCGTCTTAACGCCTTTTGTATATCGCTGGAAAACCCAATGACATCTGCATCAGAAACTTTAATATCCTTTGTCGATATACTTACGTCCAAATCAACAAAATTAATCACCCCATTTTTAACCTCAACCTTCAGACCATTTACGAAAATTGGTTTCTCTGTATCTTTTATACCGTCTCCATTTTTTGGAAGAAGATCAACTGCTGTACGGGCATCCGCCCTATCTTTAAATGTTGGAAGAAATTTAGCATCTTTTTTATCCCAGGTTCCACATCCCACCATACTACTCGAAAACATTAAAAAAACCGAAGACCAGACTAATTTGGAATTCCTTAAACGTTGAAACATCCCGCACCACTTTTCTCATTAAAATGTATAATATTTATCTATGGTAACTAAAAAAGCGGCAAACCTTCTCACTAAAGTCTAAATTGCTCCCCCCCCTTCAATTTCTTAGGACTAGGACTGCTCACTATGTGCCGTATTCTGCCTGCAGGTGTAACAAAACTAATACCAATCAGTTAAAAAAGTCACTTTTTTGCAAACATTTCCTTTTAGTTGTGTATTAATGAGATGAAAATTATGAACAAAAGATGGGCATCTTTTCATTACAGGCAATTTTTATCCTTATGATCAAGATTGTGTAACATTGTTATTTACACTATGTCAGAGCGTATAGCAGACTGTTTTGAGAACTATTCTTTGGAATGAGGTGGGAAATCGCATGATGTGGATATGGGTTGGGGAAAAAATGGAGAGACTTATTTAATCGTATTTAAACACACCTCATGTTGATGCATTAAAGGGAATTATAAATACTGAATAAGTGTACCATGACACAAAATGTCTCAGGACACTTTTGTGTCAGAGACATTTTGTGCTAAACGATTCTAAGACCTGTTACCGATATTTCTTTCCCCCGCTTTGAACCAGCCACTTGCCATGAGAAAGAAACAAATTACTGTTATGCAGAGGAAACGCCTGGTGTTGTAACTACCTTATTTTGTTAGAAATAAACAACTATTTTGTCGAAAAACAGTTTATGTACCGGTGATGGCCGCGAAGGAAAGCGCTTATCCTTTTTTCGCCACCATCCGTCCTTGTAAAGGATTTGGTATGGATTAAGAGAGGGTTGAAACTTAAACGGTTTGATACCTATTGGATTGCTATACACTTGAAAAAACGGAAAAAGTGTGCCAGGACAAAATGTCTCATGGCACACTTTTCCATAAGGCGGTTGTTATTATTGCTCTTTATTTTATTGTATAGGAATTTCCATTTTATGTATGCGGGTTTGCAGGTAGGTATGCTTATAAGATATACAATGGTAATGCGATAGGACAACCCACCCCTACACCCCCTCCCAGGAGGGGAATTCCGGAGGATGTGTTAATTTAATACCGTATTTAACCCAACCCTCTTTAATTGATTCCTGGATTCCTTCATCTTTTGATAAATGGATGACCACGACCTTTTGGCGTAAACAACGGGGACTCCTCTGTTTTCCGCTAACCCCTTTATTTTGTGCGCGAGGTTGTGATTTACGAAGTCACACAACACGATGATAAAGTCCATTGTTTCCGGTATTCCATCGCGGATTTTCTGACCGCTACGCCCTGTTAGGTGTTTAACCTTGTTTATGCCCAGTTTGTCAAGCTCCTTTGGAATACTGCCCAGATGATCACCACCAACAATTAGCACAGACATTTTTTTCCTCCTCCTATAAACGTTAGATTGGGTCGCCTACGGCGATAGCTTTTTGTAGCTCAAACCTTTAGGTTTGATGGACGTTGTGTTCGCCACAGAGACAGGCATTGTGTGGCGGTTCTGTGCAACACAATGCAAGCATCCATCAGGGCTGAGGCCCTGAGCTACAGCGTCGTTTTTTTGTAGCAGCGATCTTTATGGTCGGCATTGGCAGGGATACCCCCCCGTGCTACGAGATTACTTTGAATTTCCTAAAATTATGCCTTTTCGGCGTTTTGTTTGTGCTCATACGGGGAACACGGGCACCGTCTCCCTACTTTGATTTCCGTACACGTATATATCGCGGTTGAGTCTCAATCTCATAATAGTATATAAAAAAACTCATCGCCTGTCAATATCTATTTAAAAATTATTTTATCTGCCGGAAAACGGCAAATGCAACTACCTTAAGGTAAGGATGGAGCGTTGGGCTATTTCCATTACTTTTGAAGGGAAGATGCCCAGGTGGAGCGTGCCGACTACGGCGATGGCGATTGCCACAACTATTAAGGGGGAAATGGTGAGGGGATGGAAATCTCTCACCGGTTCTTTCATGTACATAATTACGGTGATCCGCAGATAGTAATAGACGGAGATTACGCTGTTAATGACGCCAATTATCGCCAGTCCTACGTAACCGGATTTGATCGCGGCGCTGAAGATATAGAATTTGCCTACGAAGCCCGCCATGGGCGGAACACCAGCCATAGAAAACATAAAGAGCGTCATTGCTATGGCAAGCATCGGGTGTTTAAAGCCTAAGCCTGCATAGTCGTTGATGTTCATGCCCACGTCGCCCTTCTGGCTGAGGACAATGACGATGGCAAATGCCCCGATATTCATGAAGATATAGGCCAACAGGTAGAATAGCGTGCCCGACACACCCATGTTATTCGCGGCAACGAGGGCGACAAGAAGGTAGCCCGCGTGGGCAATGCTGGAGTATGCAAGCATCCGCTTGATGTCTGTCTGGGCGATGGCCACTACGTTTCCGACGGTCATAGTCAATACAGCAAGTATCCAAATGGCCTTTTGCCATTCATAGTGGGACGAGCCGAAGGCCGTTAAGAAGATACGCATAAAAGCGGCAAATGCCGCGGCCTTGGGACCAACGGACATAAAGGCCGTTACCGCAGTTGGCGCGCCTTCGTATACGTCCGGCACCCATGCGTGGAAGGGCACGGAGGCGACCTTGAATCCGAGGCCAACGATTATCAGTCCCATACCCATAAGGAGCAGCGGGTCTTTGACGCCGCCTTTTCCGGCAATGAAGCAGGCAATTTGCCTAAGATCAATAGAGCCGGTTGTGCCGTAAATGAGAGAAATGCCATACAATAAAAAGCCCGTGGCAAAGGCGCCCAGGAGGAAGTATTTTAGGGACGCTTCGTTGGAGATAAGTTTTGAGCGCTTGAAGCCGGTAAGGATGTAAATGCTGATGGACATGACCTCCAGACCGATGAAGATATTAAGCAAATCCGCGCCGGACGCCATAAGCATCATGCCTATGGTGGAAAACAGGAGGAGGGCATAATACTCCCCGTGATTGATGTCTTCCCGTTTAATGTAGCTATGCGATATGAGGATTACCAGCCCCGTGCTGAGCAAAAACAAGATGTTGAAAAACAGCGAGTAATTGTCTATGGTAAAGGTCTCGTTGAATGAAAATAGGGTTGTTGCCGTGGAATTTCTGGATAAGATAGCGGCAATGACGATACCGGCCAGCGAGAGGTAGGCCAGAAGGTTCTTTTCCCCCAGCTTTCTTGAGGACATGACGTCCACCACAAGCACGAGCATGCCAAAACCGGATAATACCAGGATGGGCAGGATGCTCAGGATATTAAATGTCATTATTGATGTGTTTACCATATACTCAACCCTTTAACCTCAATGGCACAAGAAAGTCAACCTTTACCATGCGGCCTTATCATCAGAAATTATGTCAATTTTTAAATCGCTTTTTGCCGGTAATTGCCCACCTTTTTTCTGCGTGTGAATATTTGATACAATGTGTGTCTTTTCTCCTATTTGCTTCAGGAGGTGATTTACGGAAGCGTCCATCTTTCTCAGGAACGAGTTGGGGTAGATACCTATCCAAAAGATCATAACTATGATGGGGATTAAAATAACGACTTCCCGCTTGTTTAGATCCTTTAACGTCTTATTTTCCTCATGGGTGATTTCCTGAAACATAACTCTTTGAAACATCCACAGCATGTAGACGGCCGCCAGGATGATGCCTGACGTTGCAATAGACGCATAGATGATGCGCGACTTAAAGGCACCAACGAGGATAAGGAATTCCCCCACGAAACCATTGAGACCTGGCAATCCTATGGAAGACAGGGTTACGATCAGGAAGAGCGTTGCAAAGACCGGCATCTGCTTGGTCAGACCACCGAAATCGGCAATCAAACGGGTATGTCTTCTTTCGTAAAGCATGCCGACGACAAGGAACAGCGCGCCCGTGCTGATTCCGTGATTGACCATCTGGATAATACCGCCTTCCAATCCCTGCACGTTAAAGGCGAAGACGCCGAGCATGACAAAGCCCAGGTGGCTCACGCTGGAATAAGCGACCAGCTTCTTCAAATCGTCCTGTACCATCGAAACCAATGCCCCGTAGACAATGCCCGTAATGGCCATCCACGATATTACGGGTATAAAGGCGCGGCTAGCCTCCGGGAATAACGGCAGGCAGAATCGCACAAACCCATAAGTACCCATTTTTAGCAGAACGCCGGCCAGGATGACGCTGCCCGCCGTAGGCGCCTCCACGTGTGCGTCCGGCAACCACGTGTGGAAGGGGAACATGGGGACTTTTATTGCAAAGGCAAAGGCAAAGGCGAGGAATAACCAGAATTGAACTGCAAACGATAGTTCAAGGTGGTAATATTCCAACAAATTAAAGGTGTATTCACCCGTTGCCCGGTGATTCAAAAAGTACAAGCCAATAATAGCCAGGAGCATGAATACGCTGCCCGCCATGGTGTAAACAAAGAACTTGACGGCCGCGTAAATCCTCCTCGGCCCGCCCCAGACGCCAATGAGGAGGTACATCGGTATGAGCATAAGCTCCCAAAAGACGTAGAATAAGAACATATCCAGCGAGATGAATACGCCAATCATCCCCGTTTCCAACACCAGCATGGCAATCATGTATTCCTTCACATGTTTTGTGATGTGCCATGACGCCAGGATGGAAAGGGGCGTAATGAACGTTGTCAGGAGTATGAGAAATAGGCTGATGCCGTCTATCCCGACATAATACTGTATCCCGAAAGAGGGTATCCACGGCAGCTTTTCAACAAACTGCATATCACTGGTACGCGAGTCGAAGCCACAGTACAAAGGGAGAGAGATAAAAAATACCACGCTGGAAATTATCATGGCGGTGACCCTGACAAGTTCCTGTCTTTTCGTTTCAATCGATAGGATAAAGAATACTCCTATGATAGGAAGAAAGGTAATTAATGAAAGAATAGGCACAGACATCCAAATGCTCCAAAAATACTTTTAGTCACAAACACAAATTAAACCCACAAAAATTAATCTTCCCGCGTTTCTAAAAAATTTTTTACCGTTATTCCTGCCTTTGCGATTAAACACAGAAACCTCGACCTAATGAAAATGGTGGGTTCACTGATGCTTTATTCATCCAAGCCTAATTATTCACATCTAAAGATGAAATTTCTTTAATATATCGCTCATCTTTACATCCATTATTGCAAACTCTTTTAATACCCTCACGATGGTATTTACCGTATCTTTATCTACCCCTTCTATTCTTTCTTCTATCTGCTTCACCTTTGATTCAAAGGGCCTTATCATAGTACGCCTGTCCCACACAGCAAAACCTATTGTTGCGGCGGTTATTGCGGTAAAGATGGTTGCAAGTATCCACACAAAGTTAAACATCTGCTCAAACCTCTTGTCTACTTGCTCGAATCTCTTGTCCATCAGTTCGAATCGTTTGTTCATGTCTTCACGCAGTTCCGCAAAACGGATATCCACCTGGCTAAATCTCTTTTCCATGCTGTTCTCTAAACTTTCAAGCTTCGCCTCTATCCTAGTAAGCCTGTCCCTGTCTTCAAGCGTGAAAGGCACATCGACCGCTAGCGCGATTTGGCTTACGCAAAGTATGACGGCTAACGGTATTATTAATCTATTTGATGGAATCATTTTGCTCACCTTGCCTTGTATACTCAAGAGGCTCACCCTTTGTGATTTATAAACAACATTGTGCAAGTTCAACACGGACAAACGTAGAGACGCCCTGCCAGGGCGTCTCTACAGTCTCCGTGCCACCCCGTTATGAGCATCTTGAGTATAAATAGGTTTTAAGTACGTGCATTCCTGATTTTTTGCAAACACTATACACCCTGTAACTCAGGGCTTCAGCCCTGATGGACTCCGGCATTGCACTGCGCATTGGAAGCCACACACAACTGCCAGTACCTTTACCAAGCGCAACGGTCATCAAACCTGAAGGTTTGAGTTACCAATTCACTTACCGAACACTACAAACACAATAATAAAGATACACCCGGCCACGATATAAAAGGCATAGTTGCGGACGTATCCTGTTTGCGAGAGGCGCAAAACACTGCCAAAGCCTCTAACAAAACCAGCAACGCCATTTACCGTGCCATCAATTAACTGGACATCCACACGTTTCCACAACACCAAGGATATCTTTTTGATGGGATTCACAAAAAGCGCATCGTAAATCTCGTCGACATAGTACTTGTTGAGCAAAAGCTTGTATATCAGGCAAAACCGCTCCGCCAGTTTTCTCGGCAATTCAGGTCTTTTGACATACATCAGATACGCAAGGTAAATACCTGCAATGGCGATGCCAGTGGAAACAACCATCATCAGGTACGGGAGACATGCGGACGCATGGCCTCCACATGCTTCTGCCCCGTGAGTTTCAACATGACCATGTTCTCCGAACACCGGCGATAGAAAGCCGTTGATGGCGCTTGCGCCCGGAATGCCCAGAAATCCGCCGAGTAATGCCAGGACTGCAAGTATCTTGAGAGGAACGGTCATGTTTTTTGGCGATTCCTGAAGGTGTTCCATTACATGGTGGTCTACCCGCGATTCGCCGTGAAACGTCATAATAAGCAAACGGAACATATAAAAGGCGGTAAACAGGGCAGCCAGTGCTCCAACCACCCAATAGATGAAATTCCCACGCACAAGCGCCTCCAGCAAAATCTCATCCTTGCTGAAGAATCCTGCAAAGGGGGGAATACCCGCTATTGCTACCGTGCCAACCAAAAAGGTTCTGTACGTAATGGGGATGTGTTTTTTAAGTCCGCCCATCTTCCGCATATCCTGCTCACCTGACAATGCATGGATTACGCTGCCGGAACCCAGGAACAGCAACGCCTTAAAAAACGCGTGGGTCATGAGATGGAACACCCCTGCCGTAAAAGCGCCTACCCCGCAGGCCAGAAACATATATCCAAGCTGGCTGACCGTAGAATAAGCCAGCACACGCTTGATATCGTTCTGCACCAGCCCTATCGACGCCGCAAAGAGCGCCGTGGCCGCGCCAATACAAGCTACAACGGTCATAGTAAAGGGTGATAACATAAAGAGGACGTTGCATCGCGCAATCATATAGACACCCGCCGTCACCATGGTAGCCGCGTGGATAAGCGCGCTCACCGGCGTGGGACCTTCCATAGCGTCAGGAAGCCACGTATACAGCGGTATCTGAGCCGATTTACCCGTAGCGCCCATGAACAGAAGCAAGGTAATGATCGTTACGGTAAAGCTTCCTACGGCAATATTTCCTTGTGAGGCTGCGTGGAATACCCCCGTAAAGTCGATGGTATTGAAGGTGATGAAGATGAGCATAATTCCGAGCGCAAACCCAAAGTCACCGACGCGATTAACAATAAACGCCTTCTTCGCCGCGTCCGACGCGGATTTCTTTTCAAACCAGAAACCGATAAGCAGGTAAGAGCAAAGCCCAACGGCCTCCCACCCGATAAACATAAGGAGGAAGTTGTTGCCCAAAACAAGCAGGAGCATGGAAAAAGTGAACAGGTTCAGGTAACAAAAGTAACGATGGTATCCCTTATCGTGGTGCATATAACCAAGGGAGTATATGTGGATAAGAAACCCTACCCCGGTAATGATAAGGATCATAAGGGAGGATAAGGGGTCTACCTGCAAACCGGCCGCCGCCTCGAACGAGCCGGACTCAATCCAGTTGAACAGTTGTTTTTCAAAGACGCGCGATTCGGGCGGGAGTTGCAAAAGGCCGAAAAATACCAGGATGGAGACAAAAAACGACGCCCCAATCGCTCCGCATGCAATGTAGCCAACCGTTTCTTTACGGAGTTTCTTGCCAAACAGCCCGTTAATGACGGTTCCAATTATGGGGAATAACAAGACTAGTGAAATAAGATTAAGCATATTACAGAGAACCTAACTGGATTATGACCAAAGAAGTTTATTTTTTCCCGAACCCTACCACTTCATGATATTCATATCATCAATATTTACCGTTTCCTTGTTCCGGAACACGGCTACAATTATTGCCAGGCCAACAGCCGCCTCGGCTGCGGCAACCGTCATGGTAAAAAACACAAACATCTGGCCTTGCATCGAATTAAGGTAATGGGCAAAGGCCACAAACGATATATTTACGGCATTGAGCATCAGTTCAATGCACATAAATATCACGATGGCATTCCTTCGTATCAATACGCCAACGGCGCCCAGCGTAAAAAGGATTGCGCTCAGCACAAGGTAATGGGTAATGGTAATCATATTTATAATTTCCTCTTAGCCAGCATAATCGCGCCAATGGCCGCCACAAACAGCAGGATGGACGTTATTTCAAACGGCAGCAGATAATCGGTAAATAACAGGTTGCCAATCAGTTGGGTATTTCCAATGCTTTCAATGTGGGCAACGGTATATACGTCTTGTTTCCCTTGCAATAGTTTCGATTTCAGAACAATGCAAATAACGGTGAGCAATGCAATTCCCATAAGGATTGCCGGTATTTTTTGAAAAGAAAATGAACGCTTTACTTCGTCATCGTCTTTTACATTTAATAACATAATAACGAAAAGGAAAAGCACCATAATGGCGCCTGCATACACAATCATCTGGACTGCAGCGATGAATTGCGCTTCCAACAATATATACAACACCGCGATGCACACCATCGTCTGGATAAGATACAATGCGCAAAAGACGGGGTTTCTTTCAAAGATAAGATACACCGCTGCGAGTACCGCAATCGTTCCTACAATGTAAAATAAGTATGATTCCATAGTGGTGGTATGCTACCTTTTCAGTAAATTTCTTTTTCTCGTGAGGTTTAACAGTTTATCTTTATCGAATACTTGCTTGTTCTCGTATGTAGACAGTTCGAAGGTGTCCCGAAGGATGATAGCCCTTACAGGACATGCCTCTTCACAAAACCCGCAGAAGATGCACCGGAATGCATCCAGCTCGTACGTCTTGGGATACCTTCTGTGTGTCTCATCTTCCGTCCCTTCCACATAAATGCAGCCGGATGGACACGCCTTGGCGCATAACCCGCATGCGACACATTTTTCCCTGCCGTCCTTTCCGATTTGTAATTCCGGCAACCCGCGAAACCGTGAGGCAAGCTTCGGCCTCACCTCCGGGTATTGGACGGTCGCGCACGTACTCGGATTCAGAAATCGCTTAAGGGTAAGCGCTAAACCTTTAATTAATGGAAGTATCATATCATCCTCTGATAACCATGATAAGGCCTGTAAGCAGGATATTAAAGAACGAAAGCGGCAACAGGAACTTCCATCCAAAGTGCATTAGTTGATCGTATCGCAATCTTGGATACGTAGACCTTATCCAAATAAAGAAGAACAAGCAAGCCGATAATTTGAGCATAAACCATACCACCGGCGGCAAGAAAGGCCCTTGCCACCCGCCCAGGAAAAAGGTTACCGCAATGGCGGACACCGAAATCATATTGGCATATTCTGCCATAAAGAACGTGGCAAACTTCATGCTGCTGTATTCTGTATGGTACCCTGCCACCAGCTCTGTCTCCGCCTCCGGAAGGTCAAAGGGACAGCGGTTTACCTCGGCAATGGCGCTCGCGGCATAAATGAAGAACCCCAGCGGCTGCATGACGATATTCCATAACGATGACTGTTCATTTACGACGTCTACGAGGCTTAAAGAGCCGGTGAGCATAACCACCCCAATAAGGGACAGGCCAAGTGTTAGCTCATAGCTGATCATCTGCGCCGAAGACCGTATGCCGCCAAGCAGTGAATACTTATTGTTTGACGCCCACCCTGCCATGACGATACCGTAAATGCCTAACGAAGATACCGCAAACACGTAGAGAAAGCCCACGTTGATATCGGTAATTACCAGGTCGATGCTACGGCCAAAAATGGTTATCGTGTCACCAAAGGGAATAACGGCAAAGGTGATCAGGGCGGGAACCACCGTCATTATTGGCGCCAGGACAAAAAGGAATTTGCTCGCTTTTTGCGGGATAATGTCTTCCTTGAAAAGCAGTTTTATACCGTCGGCTATAGGCTGTAACAACCCGTGAGGCCCAACCCGCATGGGGCCAAGCCGCACCTGCATGTGCGCCATAATCTTCCTTTCGAGCCAGATCATAGCAATGACCAAGAACTGGACTACTCCAAAGACAAGGAGTACCTTTACACAGGCGATAAGGATAAAAATAAATAATTCTTTGTTCATAGTTTAATCATGTAGGACAGGCATTGCCTGCCGGAAACAACAACATTCTTGTTATGAGAAAGCTGTCTTTTATAATTATTGTACCCATACCCAACTCCACGATATTGAGTTTATTTCTTAATATCAGTCTCTTCCCGCACCATCTTCTGCCCACAACACTCTAATATACCCGTTGTTTCAACAACGACCCGCACCTTCTGTTTACATACCTTGCACACAAAAGGCACGCCACCATGGGGCGCGTGGTGAACAGTTGTCCAGGTGGCCATCATCCCTTTGGCTCCAACAAGCTTCATCTCCTGACCACAGCAGACCAGCACGCCAAAGCCTTTTTCAATTACGGTGACTTTTTGTCTGCATATCTCGCAAAAATACGTTTGCCCTTTTTTTGCCATAGTTCACCCGATTTCTTTATGAATGCCGACGGACGTATATGCACCTTCACGCAAGAGATTCACCGGTTGCCACTCATAGTCTTCGGAAATAAACACCATCCCTTCCGACACCTTGCCGGAAACCTTTGCCTTCACTTTTATCTTACTGCGGGCGGATTCTACGGTAACCACATCCCCATTACTGATGCCCATTGCCCGCGCATCGTTCCTGCTTACCTCAACAAGACATTCCGGGGCAACCGACATCAGCGCCTTTGTGTGTCTTGAAAAAGTCCCTTGATGATTCAGGCTTGCGCCGGTGAGCAAGATGAATGGGAAATCCTTGCTCGCGCTTATATTCAAAGCGCGTGGCTGGACAACGCCAAACGTGTACTTCACGGGCTTGTTCTTACTTAAAAAATACGACGTCCAATGGAATTCTTTTCTCTTGAGGCGGTCATAAATAATCCCTGAGTAAACCGGGGAGACCCGTTCCAGTTCCACCATAACGTCTTTTGGGCAGGTATATGCAAACGAATGCCCCATTTTTTTTGCAATCTCGGATATGATTTGCCAATCCGGCCTGGCGTTTCCGACGGGCGGAATGGCCTTGTTCAGCCGTTGCACGAGCATTCCCATATTGGTAAAAGTGCCTTCCTTTTCAGCAAAGGTGGCGGATGGAAGAACGACGTTTGCCGACCGCGCGGTTTCCGTCAGGAAGGTGTCCTGGACAACGACAAATCCCACCTTCTGCAAGGCTTCATGGACTTTCTTACCGTCGGGATAAGTAACCGCGGGATTGTCTCCCATGATATAAAGCGCCTTTAATTTGTCCTGGAGCGCAAGATCAAAAATGTCCTGACGATCCTTCATGCACGTATCATCGGGTAATTTCACACCCCAGACATTTTCCACCTTTTCCCTTGATGATGCGTTCTCAATATCGGCATATCCCGGCAAGTATCCGGAAACAACCCCCACGTCATTAACCCCCTGGGAATTATTGTGTGACCTTGAAAAGAATATCGACATCCTTGCGCTATTCGTATCCGCATTGTGGCTGGCGTTAATAAGCGCACACAGATTCAGCAACGCTTCTATGGTATCCTTGCCCAACGGGTCTTCCTCTATATCCTTGCCGCAAACAAGGTAACTGTTCCCGTTGCTCGTTAACAGCGCGGCGACCTGTTTTATCGTGTCCGCGGAAATACCTGTCAATTGCAAGGCGTCTTTCGGATTGAAGTTATTTAACTGGTCGCACAACGCCGGAAAGTTGTTCGTGGACGCCTCCACCTTCTTCAAGTCCACAAGATGCCCATCAATAATGGCCTTCATGATGGCATTAACCAACGCCACCTGACTCCCTAGTGTATATTTTAGACGAACGTCACACCTCGCCTGGCTTTGGAAAAGGACGTTTCTCGCATTGGCAATGACGAGATTTGCGCCTTTTAATCGTATCGCTTTTCTGGCCATGTTACCAAGCACCGGGTGTGCCTCTGTTATATCCGCCCCGAAAAAGAACAGGGTCGTTGCTGTTTCAATATCTTTGATTGATGCCGATGTAAACCCATGAATAACTGATTTATAAATGAGCTCGTTAAGGAACGGCGATTTTATATTGCTCAGATTGTCAATGTTATTGGTTTTTAATACGGTCCTGCAGAATTTCTGGAAGAGGTAGTTTTCTTCATTGGTGCATTTTTCCGAACCGATGCCGCCGATGGACGCCCCGCCATGTTCGGCAATAATCTTTTTGAAGTTTTCCGATATACAGGCAATGGCCTCGTCCCAGGAGACGGGGATCAATTCATTGTCTCTGCGCAACAAGGGGCTGTTTATACGCTCGGAAGAGTGTATAAACTCGTAGCCAAATCTCCCCTTTACGCAAAGGTTGCCTTCGTTTATTCCGGTGTAATCGTCGGACGTCACGCGTTTCACGGTCTCCACTCCCCCATCACGACGAGGAGGGGCAGACTTCGTATTTAACACGATCGTACACACAACACTGCAATAGGGACATATCGTCGGGGTTTTCATGAATTCCCATGATCGTCCGCCGAATCCAAGCGTCCTGTCCTGCCATGCGCCCGTCGGGCAAACCGCCACGCAGCCGCCGCAAAAGCTGCAATCCAGCGGTTTATCAAATGCCGTACCGATAACCGTCTTAATGCCACGGTTCTGGAAGTCAATAGCCCCCAGCCCCTCAACTTCTTTACACGTGCTGACGCATCTTCCGCAAAGCACACAACGGTTCCTGTTCAATTCCAGGAGGGGGTTGTCACGGATCACCGGGGCATTCATCCGGGTGGTCTTAAACCTCCCCGGGGCCAAATTGAGATCGTAGGAAATGTTTTGCAACCCGCACTCGCCCGATTTGTCACAGGTAGGACAATCAAGCGGATGGTGTGCCAACAAATATTCCATAACGGCCTTTCGGTATCGGGTAATCTTAGGGGTATTGACCTTTACGATCATCCCTTCCGATACGGGGTGGGCACAGGCAAAACGGTGTCCCGTCCTTCTTTCCGTAACCTCCACCATACAAAGCCGGCATCCGCCAAACTGGGGAAGCTTCGGGTGATAGCATAGCCCTGGAATGTAGATTTTGTTATCTATCGCCGCCTGGAATATGTTTGTTCCCTCGGGAACTGCAATTGATTTATCGTCTATAACAAGATGTACTGTTTTCATTTTATCGCCATGAAATTACATTTTTCGTAGCAGAGATTACACTTAATACATTTTCCTTTATCGATAACGGCGGTTTCCGCCGCGCTGCCGCTGATTGCCTTAACCGGGCAGTTGCGGACACACGCCTGACATTTTACGCACTTTTCTGAGGTTACTTCATATTTATGGAGCGCCACACAGGTCGAGGTGGGGCAAACCTTGTCGCGGATATGTGAGAGATACTCCTCCTTAAAATACCGGAGCGTCGATTTTACCGGATTGGGCGCAGATTGGCCGAGGCCGCAAAGCGACATCACCTTCATCTCGTCGCTCATCTGCTCCAACACCTCGATATCCTTCTCTTCGCCCTCGCCCATGGTAATGCGGGTGAGAATCTCCAACATAAGGGTCGTACCGATCCGGCATGGCGGACATTTCCCGCAAGATTCATTCGCGCAAAAGGTCATAAAGAACCGTGCCATATCCACCATACAAGTAGTTTCATCAACGACCACAAAACTACCGGAACCCATCATAGCACCTAAACCAAGCAGGGATTCATAATCTATGGGGGTATCAAGCAGGGATTCAGGCAGACACCCGCCCGACGGACCGCCAATTTGCACGGCCTTGAACTTTTTCTTTTTCGGAATGCCACCGCCCATGTCGAACACGATCTGCCGTATCGTAGCGCCCATGGGTACTTCTATAAGCCCCGGGTTTTTTATCCTGCCCGTCAAAGAAAATATCTTCGTCCCCTTGCTCTTTTCCGTGCCGAGCTTTGAATACCAGTCTGCGCCCCTCGTAAGAATTATCGGCACGTTGCCAAACGTTTCCACGTTGTTTAATACCGTGGGTTTATCCCACAACCCTGCCTCCACCGATTGGGGCGGCCTTGTGCGCGGCATGCCCCGTTTCCCCTCGATAGAATATTGCAGCGCGGTCGATTCGCCGCAAACAAATGCGCCGGCCCCTTCCTTGACAAAAATAGTGAGGCTGTAGCCACTGTTTAAAATATTTTCCCCTAAGAATCCGCGTTCATGCGCCTGTTCAATAGCTATGTGCAACCGCTTCACAGCCAACGGGTACTCCGCGCGTATGTATATGTATCCGCTCGTGGCCTTTATCGCGTATCCCCCGATAATCATGCCTTCCAGCACCGCATGGGGGTCGCCTTCCATAAGGCTTCTATCCATAAAAGCGCCGGGGTCGCCTTCGTCCGCATTGCAGACGATAAACTTCTCATCGGCGGAATATTTCGCGCCAGACGCCCACTTTTCACCCGTCGGGAACCCGCCGCCGCCGCGCCCTCTAAGGCCGGACTTTTTAATCTCCTGTATAACCTCTTCAGGCTTCATCGTTTTTAAGACTTTTTTGAGCGCCGCATAGCCGCCCCGGTAAACGTACTCATCTATATTTTCCGGGTCGATTACGCCACAGTTGCCAAGCACAAGGCGGTACTGGCTGTCGTGAAATTTGTGGTAATCTTCCTTTGCCAGCCATTTTTCAACCGGGGTGTTTTTTACCAGATGTTCCTCAACAATTTTGGGAACCATCTCGGCCGTTACCTTCTCGTAGGTTAACGGCTTCGCCCCCGGCACGGTAATGTCAACAAGGACGTCTTTGGAACACAGACCCCTGCAACCCGTTTTAGAAGTCTTGCAAACACGTTTTCCCAGGGTGGTATCCAGATTTAACCTTTTAATCTCATCCTCAAATTTCTTGAATACAAAGTTGCCACCCGCGGCAACCCCGCCGGTTCCCAGGCAAACTGCGATAACGGAGTGCGTTTTGCCCCCGGCCTCACCGACCGTGTTCTTATCCTCTAAATATGTAGATGTATTATCCATTCTCTCATTTACCCAGCAGGCTGCTTGTAAGTATCCAAAACCTCATCAAGTTTTTCAGGAGATATTTCGCCGTGCACGTGATCATCAATCGTCACCACCGGGGCAATTCCACAGGCGCCCAGGCAAGATACCTCCTCAAACGTAAACTCCCTGTCTTCCGTAGTTTCATTCACATTAATCTTTAATTTCGTCTGTATTTTATTTGAAAGGCGCTTTGAGTTCTTCACGTGGCAGGCCGTTCCACAACACACCTTAACCACGTGTTTTCCGCGCGGTTTTAAATGAAATTGGGCATAAAAGGTCGCAACCCCTATAATTTCACTTACGCTGATATTCAACCTTTCGGCAATCAGGTAAACGGCAGGCTCCGGCAGATACCCATATTTATTCTGAACCTTCTGTAATACCGGAATTATCGCCCCTCTTTTGCTCTTATAGTCTTCCAGTATTTTTTCAAGCTCAGAAAGGTCTACTTCCTCGGCTTTCACGGATTTTTCTTTTGTAGTTGTCCCTACTTTGAAATTCCTATACATTGAAATAGAAGGCATAAATCAGGCGATTGATACCTCTTTGATATTTAATTTTATGCCTTTAACTATAGGAATGGAAAAGATACATCTCCAACAAAGATACCTAACGATCAATCTCCCCCAAAACAATATCCAAACTCCCTATGGTGGCAACAACATCCGGGAGCAAACTCCCCTCTATCATTTTGGGCAGCACTTCGAGGTTAACAAAAGACGGTGGGCGTATTTTTACGCGATACGGACGATTAGAACCGTCGCTTACCACGTAAAACCCCAACTCACCCTTGGGCGCTTCGATACAGGCATAAACCTCACCCTTCGGCGGTTGAATACCATCGGTAATAAACTTGAAATGGCTGATCATGGACTCCATCTTCGTTTCCACGTCCTCCTTGGAAGGCAAGGACACGTTGGGAATTCTGGCAAGGAAATCCCCTTTAGGAAGAAGGTTTAACGCCTGGTGAACAATGCTGTTACTTTGGCGCATCTCTTCGATACGCACCCAATACCGGTCGTAAACGTCCCCATTCTTACCCAAAGGAACGGTAAAGTGGTATTTGTCGTAGGAGGAATAGGGTTCCGACTTTCTAATGTCCCAGTTTACCCCGGAACCTCTTAAGCTTGGCCCACTCAGCCCGTAATTAATAGCATCCCCGGCAGAAATAATGCCGACGCCGACGGTGCGCTTTTTCCATATCGGGTTATCCGTTAAAAGCGTTTCATATTCTTGCAGTCGCGCGGGAAACGCGGTGACAAATTTTCTCGTGTCTTCTAAAAACCCCGCAGGCAACTCCCTGGATACGCCTCCCACCCGAACGTAGGAAAGATTCATTCGCGAACCAGAAACCATCTCAAACAGGTCATAAATAGTCTCGCGCTCCCTGAAGCAATAAAAGAACACGGTCATTGCGCCGATATCGAGGGCATGGGTGGCCAGCCACAACAAATGAGAGGAAATTCTGGTAAGTTCACAGAAGATAACCCTGATATGCTGCGCCCTTTCAGGCGCCTCAATGCCTAGCAATTTCTCTACGGCAAGGGCGTAAGCCAGGTTATTTGAAAATGGCGCTACATAGTCCAAACGGTCGGTAAGAGGTATCACCTGGTGATAGGTTTTGTACTCAGCAAGCTTTTCCACACCCCTGTGGAGAAATCCAATATGCGGGGTAGCCTTGACGATCACTTCTCCGTCGAGTTCCAGCATCAACCTCAGCACACCGTGCGTGCTGGGATGCTGCGGCCCCATGTTAATGGACATTAATTGTGTAGTGGTGGTGGCCGTAGCAGTCACGACTCGTCCTTTCGGTAGACGTCCCGCAACGTAGCCGGTTGCCTGCCATCAAGAGGATAATCTTTTCGCAAGGGATGTCCTTCAAAATCGTCAGGGGTGAGTATCTTCCGTAAATCGGGATGTCCATCGAACCGAATGCCAAACATGTCGAACGTCTCCCTCTCATGCCAATCAGCCGTCTTCCACACCGTTGTCACCGTCGGCACACAGGGGTTATCCGAAGAAAGCCGCGTCTTAAGCCGTAACCGATGGTTCTTATGTATCGAATAGAGATGGTAAACAACCTCGAAAACACCATCATGCTCAACCCGGTCTACGCCGCACAAATCAGATAAAAAATCAAAATCCAGCTCTTTATTTTCCTTAAGAAACCGGGCAACCTCAACCACAGATTCCTTTTTTACCAGTAACGTTAATTCATTACGAAATACGCCGGAGCTGACAATCACATCGGGAAAGTATTTCTTGATTAACGTTGTTATTGCTTCATTATCCATAGAATAGTGCGTCAACCCGCTTATCGTATATGCAGCGATGTAGTTTCTTTCAAGAATTATTTTAATGCTCAGGAAATTTAAACCGACTTTGTAGTGGCAAGGCGCGCCTTGCCACTACGCTGTTGAATGTCGCCGCAGACCTAATTTAACAATCTTTGCAAAATTACAGCGCTTGTTCAAGTGCTGCCTATTAATGTTACCAAAAACAGAGACACGAATTACACGAATTTACACGAATAGTCTTTTACAAATAATATTCTAACATTTTCAGCAAACATATTTTTTATGAAGCTTCATATTCCGCTTTGTATAAGGCTTTGGGGCAAATTTTAACATTGTCAAACTTTTAGCGAAAAATTTTGTTTACCCATAAGAGAAGTCATCACACAAAGGCACAAAGAATTACAAAAAAGATAAATTACGATAAATCTTTGTGCCTTCGTGCCTTTGTGTGAAAAAACAGAAATTTTTCTCTTCCGACCCGTTCGGGTTAGGCAAATGAAAATAAACGGAAAAATTATGCAAAATCTCCCCTTTTCCTTTATTTCTCTGCGTCCTCCGCGGTGAACTGCTACCCTTATTGATACTCCGGCTACGCCCTTACCGATTCCTTCTCAATCTTTTTCTGTATCTCCATAATGGCATGGATGAGCGCCTCCGGTCGCGGAGGACATCCCGGTAAGTAAACGTCTACCGGCAAAATCTCATCTATCCCCTGCACGACGCTGTAGGTATTGAACACCCCTCCTGAGATAGCACACGCGCCCATTGCAATAACCCATTTAGGTTCCGGCATCTGTTCGTAAATCTTTCTAGCTACGGGCGCCATTTTATAGGTAAGGGTGCCCGCAACGATCATCAAATCGGATTGTCGCGGCGAGAACCGAAAGACCTCCGCCCCGAACCGCGCAAGGTCAAAACGAGGCGCAACCGACGCCATCATCTCTATAGCGCAGCAGGCCAACCCAAAAGGCATCGGCCAAAGGGAAGATTTACGCGCCCAATTTACCATGGCGCTCAGCGTGGTTGTAAGAACGGTATCACCCAGGTGGCTTTCTAATCCCATTCCAGCCCTCCCCGCTTCCAGATATAAAAATAGCAAACAAATAAGATACCGATGAAAATTACCATCTCAACGAATCCGAACACCTTGAGCGACCTGAAGGCCACCGCCCAAGGGTAGAGGAAGATAACTTCTACATCAAAAATGACAAACAACATCGCTATTAAGTAGAATTTTACGGAAAACCGCTCACGCGCAGAGCCTATTGGCTCAATACCGCACTCGTAAGGGCTAAGCTTTTCCACGCTGGGCTTCTGCTTTCCTAAAATCGCAGAAAGCGCCACATTGGTAACCGCAAAACCTACAGCAACAATAAGTAATATTAGTATAGGTAAATAGTTTATCACAATAGGAGTAATTATAGAAGTATTTATAAAAAAGTCAAAAAGAATTACTGGATAAATTCTTTTAAATTCTACACGAGAACTAGTAGCAATAACAATGCCACGTTTTTGTAAAAAACGAATAACCTATTCAGCTATAACTATTTATAAATGTCAATTTGAATTGTTACAAAATATTTTAACGCGGTTGTAGCTCTCAAGTATTACCTCTTTAAAATTCAGTAAAAACAGTTATACTTATAAACTTTGTGTTCTGGAATTTCAAAGTTGGAGATTGTTTTGCACACAATGGCAGCCGACGCCACCCATACTCCCTCTTTAAAATGGGAAAACCAGTGGAGTTGTCTTCCGCCATTACAAACACCGCGTGAACTGTTATCTGTTTTTAACCTCTTGCGTTCTATTACATGGGTAATCTTAACCTATCGCTAAAAACAAAGGCCATCATTGGCGTCGGCATCGTCCTTTTGCCTATCGTTTTTTCTTTTTCCTTGAGTTACCATCGTAATAAGGCGGATTTGGAAAAACGCATCATCGACACGGTAACCGTTATTGCAGAGACACATGAAAGCAATCTCTATCTCTTTCTGGAGAAACTCAAACAACGCGCCCTTGATTTTTCCAGTGACGGTGCCATAAGAAAACATCTTCTTAGAAAAAGTCAAGGACGGGAAATTGCAAGTAGCATCCTGAGCAAGCATCTCGTTGAAAACAAACTTCCCCTGAGCAAATCCATAAAAGTCATCCACGTCCTATCTCCGGAAGGACAGATTGTAGCATCCACGAATAGCAGTGAAATTGGTAAAGACTGCGCTAAGGAAAATTTTTTCCTGAAAGGGAAAGAAAGTGTGGTTATTACGGATATGCCCATCGGCTATGGCGGAACACCGGAGCTTGTTGTTTCTACCCCTATTATAAATAAGTCTACCGGCGCATTACTTGGTGTAATTGCCAACTTTATTCATATTTCAGAGTTGAGCAAGCTCTTACGCGGTGACTACACCAAGGGTTTAGGGGCAATCTCCTGGAATAAAGGGAAAAAGTCGTGGAAAACCCTGGAGATATATCTGGTCAATAGTGAAAAACGCATGATTACGGAATCCTTATTTGTAGATGACGCCGTATTGAAGCAGAAGGTACACACCGTACCCGTTAATTTGTGTTTTGAATTGCAGAAAGAGACGGCAGGCTTTTACCAAAATTACCGGGGAATAACGGTCGTGGGGGCATCCATGTATATCCCATCGATGAAATGGGCGCTTCTGGTAGAAATTGGTAAAAACGAAATTTTTGTTCCCATTTACAACGTCCGTCAAAACATGTTCATAACCGCCGCCGTAGTTATTGCAATGGTCGTCCTATTATTTATCCTGTTTATAAGAAAATTTGTGAATCCCCTTCGCATGGTTTCCGTTGCGGCAAAGGATATTGCCGTGGGTAATTTCAGTATTGCCCTTCCCACAAAATCCCATGACGAGATTGGTATACTTTGCAAATCATTTAATTATATGGTACAACACGTTAACGAGAGGACCGCTGCGCTTATGCAAAGCGAGACGCGGCTTGCCGAGGCGCAGCGAATCGCTCATATTGGCAACTGGGAATGGGACGTCACTAAAAACAAGTTATACTGGTCTGACGAGGTCTACCGCATCTTTGGTTTGCACAAGCAGGAATTTGGCGCCACATACGAGGCATTTCTTGATTCCGTTCATCCGGCAGACAGGTGGCTGGTAAAAGAGGCCGTTCATAATGCCCTCTACGAAAGCAAACCGTATAGCATCGAACACCGCATACTCAGGAATGAAGCCTCCCCCGAAGACCCGTTGAAAGTGAAAAAGGTGACACGTTTCGTCCATGAAAAAGCCGTGATCGTCTTTGACGACACGGGAAGGGTGGCTCGTATGATCGGAACGGTACAGGATATTACGGAACGGAAACAGGTCGAGGAAGAGGTTCAACTCGTGGAGGCGATGACGGTGGCAATTGCCTCTTCAGAGGACTTCTATGCTGCACTTGATGTTGTGTTACGCAAGGCGTGTGAATTCACGGGATGGATTTATGGCGAGGCGTGGGTTCCTTGTCCCGATTGCAATCACCTTAAATACGCCTTGTCATACCATCCTCCTAACGAAAAACTGGAGACTTTCAGCAGGAAAAGCAAAGACATGACCTTCTCACCGGGAATCGGCCTACCCGGGTGCGCCTGGTCTTCAAAGCACCCTGAATGGAGACCGGACGTTACAGCGTCTGATAATTTACCCCGTGCGCAAATTGCCACAGAATGCGGCTTAAAGGCTGCTATGGGCATCCCCGTTGTCGCGAATAATGAGGTTATTGCAGTACTATGTTTCTTCGTTCGGGAACACCGGGAAGAGGACATCCGGTTGATCAGCCTTGTTTCATCCGTTGCCAGTCAGTTAGGATCTATTATCAAGCGCAAGCAAGCCGAGAATGCGTTATACAAGAGCGAAGAAAAGCTGAAATCAATCCTTGACAACGCCATTGCCGTTATCTACGTCAAGGACCTGCAGGGGCGGTATACCTTTATTAACAAACAATATGAAAAATTATTTCACGTAAAAAGGGAGGAAATTCGGGGCAAGACCGATTATGATATCTGGCCACCTGAACTGGCCGATACCTTTCGGGCAAACGACTTAAAGATAATAGAAACTAAGATACCCCTCTCATTCGATGAGCGGGCATCACATAATGATGGGTTGCATACCTATATCTCAACCAAATTCCCTCTTTTCGACCACAATGGGGACATCTACGCGGTTGCCGGCATTTCAACGGATATCACCGAACGCATACAAACAGAGGAACAGCTTCGCAAGCTATCCTGCGCCATAGAACAAAGCCCCTCCGTCGTTGTTATCACCGATACCCGGGGAAATATTCAATATGTCAATCCACGCTTCACGCAATTGACAGGCTATACCCCGGAAGAGGTTGTGGGGAAGAATCCGCGCATCCTGAAATCGGGTGATATCTCGCCGGAGGTATATAAACAACTGTGGGAAACGATATCTGCCGGCCATGAGTGGCGGGGAGAATTCTGCAACAAGAAAAAGAATGGAGAGCTTTATTGGGAATCCGCGTGCATTTCACCCATAAAGAACCCGGAAGGGTCCATCACCAGCTACATCGGCGTTGCGGAGGACACTACCAGAATCAGGCAGGAGGAAAAAGAAAAACAAAACCTGATCGAACAGCTTTACCACGCCCAGAAACTGGACTCCATCGGTAAACTTGCAGGCGGTATTGCCCATGATTTTAACAACATTATGACGGCCATCATCGGATATGGAAATCTGATCCAACTGGACATGGAAAACGACAGTCCCTTAAAGCCTTATATCCGGAAAATACTTACCACCGCGGAGAAAGCCGCAGACCTGACGCGGGGACTGCTTACCTTCAGCAGGAAACAGTTCACCGACCCGAAACCAATGAGATTGAATGACTGTATCAAGGGCGCGAGAGGCATCCTCACTAGACTTATCGGCGAAGATATCGAACTTAAGACGACACTTACCGACAAGGATTGCGTGATAATAGCCGACAGCACGCAGATGGATCAGGTGCTGATAAACCTCGCTACAAACGCCAGGGACGCAATGCCCGATGGGGGTACGTTGGCTATAAGCACAAACGTTGCTGAAATAGACAATGCCTTTATAAAGGCACACGGTTACGGGACGTGCGGGAAATATGCCTTAATTTCCGTTTCCGACACGGGCACAGGCATGGACGAAAAAACGAAGGCGCAGATTTTTGAACCGTTTTTTACCACCAAAGAAGTGGGAAAGGGCACGGGACTCGGTCTTGCAATTGTGTACGGAATCGTAACACAGCATGAGGGTTACATCGAAGTTCACAGCGGTCCGGCAAAGGGAACGACGTTTAAAATATATCTGCCCATCGTCAAATCAGCCATAGAAAAAACAAACCCCGATATCGCAGCAGATCCCAAACATGGCTCCGAAACGATACTCCTGGCGGAGGACGATGCAAACGTCAGAAAACTTATCAAAACGGTATTGGAATGGTATAATTATACCGTCATAGAAACGGAAAATGGGGAGGATGCGGTAAACAAATTCGCTGAAAAGAGAGACGCTATTCAACTCCTCCTGCTCGACGTCGTAATGCCAAAAAAGAATGGTAATGAGGTTTACCAGGAAATCAAAAAGATGAAGCCCGGTATAAAAACCATTTTTATCAGTGGTTATACCGATGACATTATTCAGAAAAAAATACCCGCCGGCGTCAAACATTTTTCAAAACCAATTGTGCCGGCAAAGCTCTTGAATGCCATTAGGGATGGGTTGGACAGATAGCGGGATCACGATACAAGATGCGGGATACTCGAATACGTGCATCGCGCATCCTTTTACCAAGCTGAACTTTTTCCTCGCTAGACTCTTTATTTCAGAACAATGGGGGATGTATGGAACCAAACAAGTACGATATGAAAATAGACAAAGATGACCTGCAACCCAGCATTTTGATCGTTGACGACGACCCTTACGTCCTTGATTCCGTTTCGTTATTATTGGGCAAGTATGGTTATAAGGTAACTACGTGCAGCAATGCCACCGACGCCTTAGCGGAATTGCTGACAACCGCAACCAAAATCCAGGCGGTATTAACCGACATAAAAATGCCCCAAATTTCGGGCATCGAACTTCTCGCAAAGATACGCAGTTTTAATTCAGAAATACCCATAATCCTTATGACTGCTTATGCAGAGATAGACATGGCAATTGATGCCATTAAAAAGGGCGTTCTCGATTTTATTATAAAGCCTTATAAACCCGAGTATCTCATACACACGGTAAAAAAGGCCGTCAGGTATTACAACCTTTTACAAATTGAAAAAAATTACAAAACGATGTTAGAAGACACGGTAGACGCGCAAACAAAAGAGTTAGCCGATGCGCTGGCAATGCTTAAGAATGTAAGCAGGGAGATCGTGCAACGGTTATCATTTGCCGTTGAATTCAGGGACATCGTAACCGGCACGCACATTCAAAGGATTGGCCTATATGCGCAAAAGATCGCCAAAAAGCTAAACATGCCGCTGGATTCTATAGAGACTATCACGTTTGCAAGCCCCATGCATGATATTGGCAAAATCGGAATATCGGACAGCATCCTATTAAAACAAACCGAACTTACTGCCGAAGAATTTAAAATCATACAAACCCATCCTCTCATAGGCGAAAAGATACTTGCCGGTTCTTCTCATCACGTTATTCAGATGTCCGCATCCATTGCCTTAAATCATCATGAGAGGTGGGATGGTTCCGGCTATCCGCACGGATTAAAGGGGGAAGAGATTCCACCTGAGAGCAGGATCGTGATGCTTTGCGATCAGTATGACGCCATGAGAACCACAAGGCCTTATAAATCAGCTTTAGACCATAAAACGGTCTTCGACATAATAACGAAGGGAGACAAAAGGACAAAACCGCAGCATTTTTGCCCGAAAGTACTGAAGGCATTTATCGAAGTAGCATCAGAATTTGAAGAAATATTTGAGACCAATATAACCGCTTTACACGAGATTTAATGAATTAGGGGAAGGAATTACGATATGGGTTTAAACTGTGGCATAGTTGGGTTGCCAAATGTAGGAAAATCAACAATATTTAACGCCTTGACGTCGGCCAAGGCTGCTTCTGCAAATTATCCTTTTTGCACCATCGATCCCAATAAGGGCGTCGTTGCCGTGCCTGACCCACGTATGGAGAAAATAGCAGAGATCATCCCTACGAAAAAACTGGTTCCCACCTCGGTCGAATTCGTGGATATCGCCGGTCTGGTAAAAGGCGCCAGCCAGGGAGAAGGACTGGGGAATCAATTTTTGGGACACATAAAAAGCGTCAACGCCATTTTGCACGTTGTGCGATGT
The DNA here is from genome assembly GCA_964372185.1 of uncultured candidatus Brocadiaceae bacterium. GTDB lineage: Bacteria > Planctomycetota > Brocadiia > Brocadiales > Brocadiaceae > JACVXV01. Next base: position 4,500 of record CAYJPZ010000020.1, on the reverse strand, counting down.
TTTGAAAAAGGGGATATCATACACGTCGAGGGAAACGTGCACCCCGTCAGGGATATTGAGATTATTACCACGGAACTGATCCTTGCGGATATGGAAACAGTGGAAAAACGACTGGCCAGGAGCGAAAAGCTGATCAAGACAGGAGATAAAAACGTCCTCGCTTCCGTCGAAGTCCTCAAAAAGATAAGAGAGGGCTTGAACAACGGCAAACCGGTGAGATCGCTGACGCTGACGGACGAGGAAAAAAAACATATCGAAGACTTGCACCTTATGACGGACAAACCATCGCTTTACGTTATCAACGTCTTCGATATCGAAAAGGACAACAAGTACGTTGAACAGGTAAAGGATTTTGCAAAGAAGGACAACGCCCGATACGTCATCATTTCTGGTGATATCGAATCGGAAATTGCCCAGATGGAGCCGGAAGAAAGGAAAACCTATTACAAAGAAATGGGCATAGATGAATCCGGCCTGGAAAAGTTGATCAACGAAACCTATCACCTGTTAGGATTAATCACCTACTTCACGGCCGGCCCACAAGAAATAAGGGCATGGACCATCCAGCAGGGGACAAAGGCGCCGCAGGCGGCAGGGGTAATCCATACTGATTTCGAACGCGGATTTATCTGTGCCGAGACTTACAACTACAACGACCTCATTGCCAGCGGTTCCGAACAAAAAGTTAAAGAAAAAGGACTTTTAAGGCTTGAGGGAAAAGAATACGTCGTGAAAGACGGAGATATTATGCATTTTAGATTTAATGTGTAAATATTTGCTTAAGCTGTTAACCTACAATAGCTTACATACGTGATATTGGTATACAAGTCGTATCCTGGTCGTACCTAGTTTAAATCGCCTGGGAAATGACAGGTAGAGACATACCGCCTTTGTTATCCATGATGTACCGTTCCAGTTTTCCGATTGCATCACGCTTTGAGTTTAAATCCCTGTGGGTGTATGATCCCGCCGTAATGTGAATGCTGCTATGTCCAAGTATCTTTGACGTTACGGTAAGGTCATTTCCTAGGGTATCAAGTAATGTTGCTGTTGAATGCCGCAATGTATGAAAGCTTGTGCCTTTAAACCCTAATTTGTGGTTTCATCATTTCTTTTTTGTATTGATAGAGTTTTGTTGAATTGATATAATATCCACATGCCAATAGCTAAAGAATTAGAAAACCTACGAAAGTTTGAATCTGTCGGTTTCACCCATGAGCAATCGGAAGTTCTTACAGACGTTATTGAACAGTCTCATGTTAACGGACAACAAAGCCTAAAAGATTTCATCAATGACAAACTCGAAGAACTCCGCAAAGATGTTCGCAACGAGATTACATCTTCAGAACTCCGCATAAGGGCATCCCATACCGACTTACTGGTAAAGATACTTGCCATTGCCGCCGGTTGTACCACTATTGGCATTGCAATATCAAGGGTATGGAAGTAACAAGCATTCCTTTAAGCATCACGTCTCATTGTTGAAAACACACCCACAAACACCCAGCACACCGCCCGGATGCCCTCAAACACCAGTAGCCAGAAAAGGAAATCATCGAACGGATAGAACCGCATAGGTTCACCCCCGGAAAATAGTACAAGACCAGGGGCGTGGCTGGGCTTGGGAGCGAGAAGATGGTGGGCAAAGCCCACCCTACTTTATATCGCTTCTAACTCCGCCTTTAACACTTCTGCCGACTGGATGCGGTTGTTAGGGTTTTCCTCCAGGAGGCCTAACATAATCCTATTGAGTTTGTCCGGGATGGCCTTATTGATTTCTTGCGGGGCAACGTTTGCCGTTTGCCATAGTTTTCCGGTAAGCGCCTGATAAAAGATCAAACCGACGGAATACAAATCAGAGGATGCGCGCATCTGCACCTTTTTCAGCACCGTCCTGTCATCCTCGCCGCTGCGTAACAACTTGATCATCTCCTTTTGCTCAGGTGAGGCGTATTCTTTGCTCATGCCCCGGATAATCTCTCCTTCTTTAATCGCACATTCAAGGTCTATCACCCCCATAGTGCCCGTAGTGGGGTTCAGGATGAGATGGCCAGGTTTGATATCGGAATGAATGTATGCTTTGGCGTGTATATGGCTTAACGGCAAGGTAGCGCTGGTAAAATATTGAATTACAAGCTTCATTTGAGTTTGATCCGGCATACCCAATTTTTTGTAATATTCAACAACGTCCTCCCCTTCAAAATGGGTCATAACGATGTAACTTTGTGAAAGCACAAACTTCCCGTCTTTGTACAGGACGTCTTTTCCCTCTCCGAATCTGACGGGTATTTGAGGGTGAGAGAATAACGACAGTATCTTATATTCCCTTGCGTAATCATTGGTGGGATGGTACTTTAATCCCCACTGATTTTGCGCAAATTCAGGATTGCAGAGGATGGCATAGTTTGCGCGGTGGCCCGGCGATATCTTGAACTCTTTAAAACAATACTTGCTTATGGTATACATGTTTTCTTTCTAATCTGAAAAAAAGGTGATAGGTATTGTCGGTTGGATTAAAGGTTTCTTTTACATTAAAAAACTTTTCAAGGGACTTCCTTATTGTCTTTATAGAATACCCCTTTCTTCCTACCTCCCAGTAGTGCTGTCCATCAAAGGAATGTTTTCTGAAAAAATGGGGTATTCTAACACCGCATCTTAGTATCTTATCTTTTAAAAAGGGAAGTTTTGCTTCCAGGTAGAGCGAGGTGCTTGAGTAAGGCAGGCTTATGAGGACGTCTTTTCTTGAAACCCTTGCAATTTCTTTTAACGCCGGTTCAAATTCACTGAAGGGAAGGTGTTCCAGCGTTTGGAAACAGACTATGAGATCAAACACATTGTCTTTTAAAGGTAATTTTACTACGTCACCTACTATATCCGGTTTTAATGTCTTACTAATATCAACGGTTTTATAAGAAAAAGTATCTCTTAAGAATTTCTTTAAAAGATCGTTGCCCACCCCGATCTCTAAAATGTTTTTAGGGTTTATATCATAGATATACCTTAATTGGTAATAACAGGAAATAAACCGCTTTTTGTTTACGTACGTTAAAAAATCATAATAATGTTCGTCGTGAACTTGTACCTTCATTTTTTTGAATTAGTAATCCCTTTATAGACTAACAAGAAAACCAATCCCCTGCTTATTGTTGATGAAATCAGGAAGCTTATTACAACGCCGATGAATCCTATGAGATTTATCAGGATTAAGCCTAAAATTAAATTAAATAAGCCAAAAGGAATGGTGAGTAAACCATACTTGGCCTTTCCCGCCGCAACCGTAAATCCTTGAGACATAGTACCCGATATTATTGTGAGGGGAAGGGTAAATATCATCATGTTAAACATTACGTTAAATTCAGGGGTTGAATATTTTGATAAGTAAGTCCTCAATACGAAAGGCAAAAAGAGATACAATAGTATAGAAAGCAGGATACCTAGTAGCAATAAAATAAAAAAGGTTTTTATGAATTTGTTTCGTATTTGGTTGAATTTGTTTTTTGAAGCCAGATTGGTTATATCGGGCGCTATCACTTGTCCGATTATCGAAAACGGTAGTGTTAAAAAGAGGAACACCTTATTGATTAATTCGTAATAACCCACTTCAGCAATATATCCGAATTTACCTAATATGATGGAATTCATCGTGGTGTATAAGAAAAATCCCGCATTTGCAAACCCGACAATCAGGGAATACCTTCCCACTTCTCTTATAACGTCCCTATTCCATTTGAAATGGAACTCTCTGTATCCAAATCCTAAAGAGAGAAACAGGATGAGGTAAAACAGGTCTTGAGCAATTAAGGCACCCGTTAGGCCGTAGTTTTCTATTAAAACATAAACAAAAGATAATGAGCACGTTCCCACAATCAATGAAATTATTGCAAGCAGTTTAAATTTCTTTAGGCCCCTGTATATTCCATCATAGAGGGAGGTCATTGGGGCTATGAATACGAGGGGCAAGAGCCATAGGACGTAACCATATTTATCTTTTAGATACCAGGGACCGATAAGGATGGTTAGGCTTGATATAATGAGGGTTAACCCCAGGATGATTATGCCTGAATTGAAAGGCACGGCCTTTAATTTATCTTTATTGCTGCCATTATATTCCGCGACATATTTTGACGTTGCCGCGGATATTCCAAAATCTCCAAAGGTGATGAGAAAGAAGATTATTGCTAGCGCATAGTTATATATTCCAAAGTCGTAGGGGGTTAATAGCCTGGCGCAGAGGATAAAGATGAGGGTGATTATTCCTTGTTTTCCGACTAACTGAAGACACCTCCAAATAAAGTTGTGGATGGTTTCACGGTAGGTTTGGTAGGCGTGTCGAATCATTTTTTCGTTAGTGTCGTCCTGTTAAGTAGTCGTGGCGGTGTTCCAGCCGTGCAGTGAATATCAAACAGCAAACAAAATATATTCAATCAGGCCTTCAGAGGCTTTTTTAGACACGAATTACCTGGCGCGGCCTCTGGCCGCAACCAAAAGGTGAAATTTGTT
>CAYJPZ010000019.1:21066-31699 GCA_964372185.1 uncultured candidatus Brocadiaceae bacterium | reverse complement strand
AATATGCACATCAGCTACGTTGGCGAGAACCATACCCTCAAGTACACAACCAATACTTCCGGGACATGGGTAATGACTACGGTGGACAGTGATGGAGGGTGGGCTGGTATACCTCTCTGGCGCTGGACACAACAGGCGAGGCGCACATCAGCTATTTTGACGCGACGAACGTGTCCCTCAAGTATACCACCAATGCATCAGGCGCATGGGCAAATACTATCGTGGGGGCAGGCAGCTATAACTCCCTGGCGCTCGATACTTCGGACGGAGTGCATATCAGTTATTTCGACCCGCTTACCTACGACCTCATGTATACAACCGCTACCAATAATACCGGCGGCAATAACGAGGCCGGTAAGAGATAGTTTGATCGTTGTGAGGAACTTCAGAGTAGGGACACGGGGAACCGGGTCCCTACGTGGGTTCGCACATAATTCTCTCGCTGGTAGGCTGGAGGCCGCAACCTCCAACCCCCACTCGTCGCCAGATACACCCGTAGGAGGGTGTGCCCTTTAAACCATACGACTTTCTCGTAGTTAGCAACCCCATAGCGTTTCTCTCAACCAGAGAAAAGGATACATATTATGTTCCAGCACATTTCTTTAAGAACTTCTCTTTCAGCAGAATCTGTGGGTAATAAGTAAGACATAGGGACTGTAAATGAATAACTTTTACAACTTCAGTCTAACGATTTTGGAATTTTATAGTTCCGATTACAGGGAAAAATAAATTCACCTCAGAGGACGCAGAGGGCGCGGAGAAAAAAGGCTCGTCAGAAAGAACTACAGAGCAAACCGCCAATGAACGCTAATAAAGATACCCATTAGCGTGTATTAGCGGTTAAAGGTTGTCGTTGCTTCTCCGCGTTCTCTGCGCCCCCAGCGGTGAACTGTCTTTGCCGTATTGGCGTTTGTTTGCGTTCGTTTTTTCTGGAAAATAAACAAACATCTCATTCTCAACTGGTTCATGGCTGATGGCAAACTTTCTTCAGGAATTGTTCTTGACATAAATTTTCTATAATATTACTATTACTCAACGTTAATAAAATTTGTCCACTCCTCTATTTACGGCAATGCATCAGGGATAAAATGTTAACACAAAAAAAATACCACATACTACTCATCGATCATGATACATTGATGTGTATATCCCTCAAAAGCCTCCTGGAAGAAAACGGATACGCTGTTTATACGGTGTCAAAGGGGGAAGATGCTGTTCACGCCCTGGATAAGCACGCCATAGATTTAGTGATTTTTGACCTGGCCTCCTCCGATGCAGATGAGCTTTCGTTCATCAATAAAATAAAGACCATTGCAGCAAATACCATTATGCTGGTAATGATCGACCAGCATGATGTAAAAGCCGTAATCAATTCACTCTGTCTGGATACGGTCGATTATATTCTGAAGCCGTTCGACCCCGATTATTTAAAAAAGTCCATTGAAAAGTCCCTTTATAAGCAACAACTGGAAGCCAGCCTGAAAAAAACGTTGATTGAAAATGAAATTATCAGCAACATCAATAAAATCATTGCCACCAGTTTAGATATTCGCGAAAGTTTTTCGACGGTGTGCAGTGAGTTGAAAAAGATTATCCCCTTTGACCGTGCCTCTATCATTATTTCCAACGAACAGGGACAGTGGTTTCAGGTTTTTACCTCAACCGAACCGCTCAGTTTCAGCGAAATCAAAGAAGGGGAATTTTTTCCACTGGCGGGCAGCCTCCTGGAGGAAATTATCAAGACCGGCGAGCCTGTCGTTGTGGACAATACCGAAAAAGGCCGTTTTTGGACGGACAAGGTGCTCCACAAGGAATGGGTTCGTTCAAGGCTCGGATTTCCTCTTATCTACAAGGGCGACGTGCTTGGGGCGATTGCTTTTCGCAGTGAAAAGCCAGGCAGCTTTAATGAACAATGTTGCTATTATCTCTGGCAAATAGCGCCACAAATTGCCATTGCCCTCGAAAACACCAAACTATTCAACCGTATCAAGGCATCGGAAGAACGTTACAAGGCATTTTTCAACAACGCTACGGATTCCATGATGATGATGGATTTGAACGGAAGGATACTTATGGTGAATCAATGTGAAGAAAAAATTATCGGGTACAAAATGGAAGAACTCCTGGACACGTATATTTACGATTTATTTCCCCGGTCATCAAAAAGAATTATCCCCGATCTCCTTGTTGAGGCGGTTCACAACGAAGCGGAAACTACCGAGGTGGAGGTTGTCAGCAAAAACCGGCAAACGTTGGTTATGGAACTGGACATTGCGGTAGTAAAAGAGGGCGGCAACGTTTTGTACCTGCTGGCGCATTTCAGAGACATTACGAAGAGGAAACATCTGGAGGTGGAATTAACGGAAGAAAAGCAAAAGCTGGATAACATCGTTAGTGAAATAGGGGCAGACCTCCTGGTGATTGACAGGGATAATAAAATATGCTGGGCTAACAAGAGGCTTATAGAAAATCATCCGTTAGGCGAACAAATCTTAAATCGTACCTGTTTTGAAACGTATTGTCATATTCCTTCCGTGCCCAAGGATTGCCCTTCTGTAAAGGTATTCAATACGGGGAAGGTAAACCAGGTGGAACGCATGGTCGTCAACCAGTATCATAAGAAAAAGTATTGCAATATAATCAGCTCGCCGATTTTTGATAAAGAGGGAAACGTTGTGCAGGTATTGGAGGTGATTCAGGACGTCACGACGAGGAAGCAAGAAGAGGAGCGGGAGAAAAAGCTTCAGCAATTGCTGATGCACTCCGACAGGTTGATCTCCATTGGAAGACTTGCAGCCGGTGTTGCCCATGAAATTAATACACCACTTGCGGTGTTGTCCGGTATGATTCAGGGCTTCCTGGAAAAGGAAGATGCCCTCGTGCGTGGGCACGTAAAAGAATTCAAAACGATGCAGAAGGTAACTAAACGTATAGAAAAAACCGTGGATTCCTTGCTGTACCTATCCCATTTTGAAGGCAACGAGCGCCCGAAACTTATTAATATTAACGAGCTGATTAAAAGCACCGTTGCCCTTCTTGTCGAGCAATTTACCGCAAATAACAAAAAAATCGTCTTAAAACTTTCTTCCGCTCTGCCAAAGATACAGGGTTTTGCAGAGCAGTTGCAGCAGATATTTATGAATTTGCTGATTAATGCGGATGACGCAACGGGCGAAGGCGATATCGTGTCGATAACTACCTCTCAGAAAGAGGAAAATTGGGTACGTATCTGCTTTAAAGATACGGGCAGAGGCATTCCGGAGGAATATCTTTCCAAGATTTTTGACCCTTTCTTCACCACAAAGGAAGTTGGAAAGGGGACGGGCCTGGGATTATCTATCACGTATGGGATTATAGAAAGGCACCGCGGAATGATTTATGCAAAAAGCAAAGTGGGTAAGGGAACGACCTTCAACATTAATTTACCGGTTGATTTTAGAAAGGCGATAGTTCATGGATAAAGGGATAAAAATTTTGGTAGTGGATGACGACACGGACTATAACCTGTATTTAACAAAATTCCTATCCGACGAAGGGTACCAGGTAAAAGGTATTACTACGCCGATGGATGCCATTCCTACGCTGGAACAGGAAAAATTCCACATCGTTATTCTGGACCTGAAAATGCCGCGTATCAGCGGCACGGAGCTGCTTAAGGAAATAAAAGCGAAATTCAGCAATATTTGCGTCATTGTCCTGACGGGTTACCCTTCTTTTAAAAGCGCCGTTGAGACGATGAAGCTCGATGCGTTTGATTATTTGAAGAAACCTTTCGACTTAAACGACCTGCGAAAGGCGCTGGGTAATGCGCAAAAAACCTACTGCCTTATTGGAAGTTCGAAAGACAGGCTTAAAAGCTCTGTAGGAAAAAAACTGAAATTCCTGCGAAAAAGTAAAAAGGTTACCCAAAAACAGCTGGCAAACCGCACCGGTTTGTCGCCGAGCTTATTGTCACAGATCGAAAATGGCCAAATCGCCGCATCCCTTACCACCCTGGACAAATTATCCTCATCTCTTAACGTCAAGATATCGTACTTTCTGGATGAAGGAGACGCTGAACCGGTATGAATGACGCCCTTTGGCGGCAATAACGGCTGATTGATGTTTCTACCGGCGGTTACTACCCTTGATAGCCTTTTGCTTGCTATCAAGGCCGGTGTGTGAATATTTCTGAAGCATTCCTGATTTTTTTTGTATTGATAGCGTTTTGTTGAATTAATATAATATTTACATGCCTATAACTAAAGAATTAGAAAACCTACGGAAGTTTGAATCTGTTGGCTTCACTCATGTGCAATCGGAAATCCTTACAGACGTTATTGAACAGTCTCATGTTAACGGACAGCAAAGCCTAAAAGATTTCATCAATGACAAGTTCGAAGAACTCCGCACGGAAATGGACAATAAATTTAAAGACGTTCGTAATGAATTCAAAGACGTCCGTAGTGAATTCAAAGACGTTCGCAGCGAAATTACATCTTCAGAACTCCGCATAAGGGCATCCCATACCGACTTATTGGTAAAGATACTTGCCATTGCCGCCGGTTGTACTACTATTGGTATTGCAATATCAAGGGTATGGAAGTAACAAGCATTCCTTCAAGGATGCTTCAAGCGCGCGTCTCATTAAAACCCCTGATTATCCTTTGTGCGCCAACTCCTTTTCAATCACCGCCTGCACAAACCTATCCAGGGTAATCCCCATTGTTTTGGCCGTCACTACAGCCTTTCTATGAAGCTCCGGGGATATGCGGACGTTAAAACTACCCTTGTATGACCTTAAGGGTTCCTTGTTTTGCGCCTTGCATATAAATTATGGTTTATAATTACGATAAAGATGATTATAATACCACGATAGAGAATAATGAAATCGTGGAGTATTTTAGTCGTATAATGAAGATAACCGCGGCAAAACTTTCTATGAATTTTACCGGCAATGTTTAAAAAATCGTAGCATCGTTGCTTGTTATAGGGACATTTGCATGGTGAACGAATATCTTCACTGCAAATGGCATTGTTTACTCATCAATCAGAGAATAAGGAGGGAAATCTTGAAAAAAATTATTGGTATGCTTATTGTTGCCGTATTGTGTATGACACACTCCGTATGGGCTGAAGCCCAAAATCCGCGTGTTCGCATGGAAACGAACCGTGGTGTTATCGTCCTGGAACTCGATCCGAAGGCCGCCCCAAAAACAGTGGAGAATTTTCTCCAATACGTACAGGATGGGTTTTATAACGGCACGATTTTTCATCGGGTGATCAAGGGATTTATGGTACAGGGTGGTGGTTTTACTCAAGATTTGCGTCAGAAACCAACACTGGAACCCATTGCCAACGAGGCCGGTAACGGACTGAAGAACCGGCGCGGCACGGTAGCCATGGCGAGAACAAGCAATCCCCACTCGGCTACCGCCCAATTTTTTATCAATACCGTGGATAATGGTTTCCTCGATAACAAGGGAAAAACGCCGGATACGTGGGGTTATTGCGTTTTTGGCAAGGTGGTGGAAGGTATGAACAATGTAGACGCGATAGAAAATCTTTCTACCACGACAAAGTCAGGATTTCGTGACGTCCCGGCATCCACGGTGATAATCGAGCAAGCCGTCGTGGTAAAGTAATCATTCTCAACAGAGAGAATCAAACGTTTTGAAAAAAAACCTTTACATTTATCACACTTTTTGTATAATAGTATTTATTGTTATATCGAAATTATTTCAGTTTACAAAAAGGAGAAAAGACATGGGTTTGAAGAAGTTGATTGGTTTGTCTGCGATTGCGTTGTTGGTCGGGGTTACGGCGCCTGCCATTCCATCCCGGCTTTTTGCGGAAGAGGCAAAACAGGCTGAGACGTGGGCTTTGAGCCAGGAAGAGCAAGAGTTGGCTAGCGTAACAAATGGCGACATACTTGGTGAACGGGGTAAGGATGGGGTATGGGAATATCACCTGTATACTGCAGATGGATACCAGGAGATGACCAATGGGGAATTGGTTTGGGTCTTTGGCTACACCCATGCAAAGGGTAGTTACAAGAACGTGGGCGAGGTGAAAACAAAGGAAGAAGTGGAACAATTACTGGAGCCGGTAAAGGTGCCCAGCGACCCTGTCCATCTTTTTGTTGGAGAAAAGGCGCGCATAACGTTGCACAACACGGGGATGCATTATGCGAATGAACATTCGGGCGTCAACCATGTAGCGCATACCATTCACTTCCATGGTTTGGATTTAGCGCCGGCGGTTGATGGTGTGCCATCTCTCCCCGTAGACCCGGTTTTAGAGCATAAGGCATATACCTATGAAATAACACCGCAGTACGAAGGTTCTTTTATGGGACATTGCCACGTGGATAGTTTCAATCATATCCTGGCAGGTATGTACTTCCCCTTGATTATCCACCAGGACAGGACAAAGACGGCTTATGGGTATAAGTATGACAGGGACTATACGCTTTTTATGAGTGAGTTGTCTTCCACGGCCAATGAGCAATTACAGGAATCCGGCGTGGTACATGGACTACAGGATTGGAAGGCAGACTACTTTTTAATCAACGGAAGAACGTATACCGATAACCCTTTCCATCCACGCTCTACAATAAACGACCCGCGTTCCAGAATCGTCGCTTATGAGGACGAAACGGTGCTTATCCGTTTCATGGCCATCGGCGCCGACCATGTTTTTGCACTCCATCCTCACGGATATCACATGGAAGTTATTGCATTGGACGGCAGGAAATTAAAGAGTTCGTATGAGAAAGACACGCTGTGTATTGCGAGCGGGGAAAGGATAGACGTCCTCGTGAGAATCCCTCATTTTGCAAGCCAAAAGAAGTGTCTCTCCTGCAATTTGGGCGCGGGCGTTACGATCATGCACGACCATAACCTCCGGGGAATGGTATCAACGGGTAAGTATCCTATGGGCGCTTTAACGATTTTTGACGTGAAAAGCAGAAGCAAGCCTGAGCAGCCGGAAACACCGGTAAAAGGGAAACCATACAACCCACTGGAACATTAATATCCAGAATTAAAACATCAAAAACCTCCCGTGAAGCACAGTCTTTGCGGGAGGTTTTTTATTTGCAGAATTGTTTCCGGCGCTCTACAAGTAGGGTAGGCATTGCCTACCTTCAGAACTCCCGACCTGCGGGATTTTGATTTGAGACCAAAATAGAAACACATCGCGGGTTTTTACCCCGTAGGGGTAATTGCCAATAGGCAGGCAATTTATTGCTTGTATTGTCATGATACCCAATGGTTAGTCCCATAGGGACGATTGAATGCATTGCAGGGAATTGTTACAGAGTCAATGGGCGAATTGTTGTAATGGAAGCGGTGGAATGTTTTTTCTCATGGACTGTTAAAGGCAGGCAATACCCTATGGGGAAAATATGCCGGTATGGAAGGTTCCTGGGGTGGGTAGGTTGGATTTCGCGCAACAATCCAACCCGCCCGAACATGTTGTCTTATCCTTTACCCAGTGTCTTTTTGCCGGGTTTCCACTCAACGGGGCAAAGCTCACCTGTTTGCAGGGCATTCAGCACCCTGATGATCTCTTCTATGCTTCGGCCAATCCCGAGGTCATGCACTAATTGGTATCTCAGCTTTCCGTCCGGATCAATGATAAAGGTACCCCTTAAAGCAATACCCCTTTCTTCCAGCAGCACACCATACTTTCTGGAAACCTCTTTCGTCATGTCGCTGAGGAGCGGATAATTAAGGTTTCCCAGTTCTTTGAGCCACGCCTTGTGGGAGAACACGCTATCAACGCTTACTCCCAATACCTGGGCGTTCAATGCCTTAAATTCACCATTACGCTTTGAAAATTCGGTGATTTCCGTGGGACATATAAAGGTAAAATCCAGGGGATAAAAGAACAGAACTACCCATTTCCCCTTATAATCATCAAGGCTTATGTTCTTAAAATTACCGTCAACAACACCCTGCAATGAAACATCTGGTGCAGCTTGCCCAATTCTAGCGCTCATGTAACCCCTCCTTAAATTAAAATGTAACAATTATTAAATTGTAATATGTGCATTGTATTGAAATATGCTCTGTGTGTCAAGAGGTTTTTTAGCGTTTCCGGCTAATCATTGAATATTTCAGAGGCCGTGCGGGCTTTGCCAAAATAATAACCCTGGCCGTAATTTATCCCGAACTCTTGCAGCAGGGGAATGACCTGACTGTTTTCCACAAATTCAGCAACAACGTGTTTCCCAAGACCACGAGACACATCTGCAATTGCCTTTACAAAATATTGATCCACTGGATTGTCAAACATGTTGCGTATAAAACTTCCGTCAATCTTCAGGAAATCCACCTGAAGATGCTTGAGGTAAGCAAAAGAGCAAAACCCAATTCCAAAATCGTCAAGCGCAAATCGAAGACCTGCACGGGCAAGGTTATCTATAAAATATTGAGCGTCGTTTATATTTTCCACTACGGTACTCTCAGTAATCTCAAAGATTATGTATCTGGCATCGATGTTTGACGTTGACAATTCTTCCTTAATAAAGGAAAGGAGCCCTGCATCAGTTATTGACCTGCCGGAGAGGTTAATTTCGAGTGATATCTCTCTTTTGCCCAGATTGTATCTGTTAAATAACTGAAGAGAATTACGAATTACCCAGCGATCCACATCAAGAATAGAACCGTGCTTCTCTGCAAAGGGAAGAAATTCGGCGGGTTTTATCAATTCTCCTTTTTCACCGATCATACGCAATAACACTTCATAGCCAAATACCGTATTGCTGTTTAAGTTTACAATGGGTTGTAAGTGAAGTGCATAATTGTTGTCTTCTAAAGCACTACGAATGCGTTTATCCCATAAAAGTCTTGACTCGACATTTTGTTTTTGTTCAGGGGAAAAAATGCAGCATTGGTTTTTGCCTGCTTCTTTTGCGCCATACATTGCCAGATCCGCGTAGGTAAGAAGGATATCCGCCTCCGTGCTGTGTTCAGGAAAAAGCGCGATGCCGACGCTCGCGGTAATAGTATGTCCTTGTCCTTTAAACATCGAGAAATGTTTCTGCACCAATTGCAATATTTGTTTTGAATATGACTGCGCATGCTCAGCGTTTGTATTGGGCATGATAATCGCAAATTCGTCGCCGCCGAGCCTGGCGAGTATGTCACTTGCGCGCAATCGTTCTTTTAATAAAGACGCAAAATGTATAAGTATTTCATCGCCCGTCTTATGTCCAAGGGTATCATTAATGTCCTTAAAGTTGTCAAGGTCAAGAAACATCAGTGTGCCGTTGCTGCCGTGCCGTTTGCTATGTTCGAGCCAATATGCCAGTTCCTTTTGGAACCGGCGTCGATTATACAGGTTGGTAAGAGGGTCGTGGTCCGCCATAATAACAAGTCTTTCTTCCGTTCTTTTTCTCTCGGTAATATCTTCTATAATGCCGACAAAATGGGTAATGTCCCCCCCATCGCTTCGCACGGCAGAAATGGTTATATACGCATAAAAATACTCACCATTCTTCCGGCTATTGACCAGTTCCATTCGCCATATTTTGCCGGAAAGCACGGTATTAATGATATTTTCATATTTTTCAGACGGCATAGTGCATAGTAGCAGGTTAAAAAATTTCTTTTCTGAGGCCTCTTCCCATGTATAACCCGTCAAATCCGTAAATTTGGGATTAATATGCTCTATAATGCCTGTAGTATCCGTAATGGCAATTGCGGAGGGGCTTTGTTCTACGGCCTGAGATAACGTAAGAAGTTGTACTTTTGCGCGTTTATGGCTCATGATTTCCGAGGTTAAACTATCGTGCGATTTCCGTAGGGCATCCGTCATCCGATTGAAATTAACACACAGTTGCCCGATCTCGTCCCTGTGAAAAATGTGCGCCTTACGATCAAGATTTCCCCCGGCAATGTCCAGCGTGACTTTCGTCAGATGTTGCAAAGGAGATACGATATATTTTGTCAAAAGCAAAGTAATACCCAAACCACCCAAAACAATGCCAATGCCTACAGGCATAATGCTGTATAATACGACCTGGCGTATTTTTTCTTCTACCTTATCGGTGGATAGAAGTAGCTGTACAAATCCTTTCGCATTATTTTCCTTATCGGTTGGTTCTTCATTCAGCATCTGATCCGCAAGCGCCTCGCCTGAAAAAACCTGCCTTTCGAGGATAGTTATAAAATAATCATAGAATGTTTTTCCCGATATGATAATTACTTTGTGGTTTGGTTCGGATGTGTAATCACGGTAATCTATCACGGGGATTTCTCCCGTTTCAATATTTGACCATGGCGACTTATATTCGAAGAGCGTATTCCGGTTATTCGATATTCTAATGTGGCTTACAATGTTTTCTCTGTCGAATTCCTTTATCCTTCTTACCGGTGAAGCAAGGAGTAACGGTTGCTCATAATCCAGGGCGTATTTAATTTCGTTATCCGTTGCAAATAAACCAGCCAGTGTCATGCCAAGATTCTTCAATTCCTCATTACATCTCCGTTTTGAGTAAAAAAAGAACGACATACAACTGAGGGCGTCGATGATAAATATGATTGTGCTTATGGAGAAGATAAGTTTTATTCGAATACTCATAGCGGTGATTACATTAGGCCTTCGGCGACTTTTAACAGCGTAGTGGCAAGGCGCGCCTTGCCAC
>CAYJPZ010000019.1:0-21056 GCA_964372185.1 uncultured candidatus Brocadiaceae bacterium | reverse complement strand
CTACACGTGTGTTTGAATTTCATAACCCGAACGAGTCGGAAAAGTAACGTAAGAAAAATCTTCAATCTTCAATATTAAATTCCTTTGGCGAACTTTGTCCCAGAGACTGAGTAGTTACCGAACTTTTTATATTAATACCCGGGGACACGGGCACCGTGTCCCTACTTTGAAATTCCCGGGCATTTACCGGTAATTTTACGTTTTGCAGGGAGATAAACCCTTACGATGCTATTTACCGGTATAAAACCACATCAGGCAAAGAAAGAAACGGTGATACATCTACTTTCAGTATTTCTGCTGTTTTGACGTTTATCGTGATCTTCAATTTTTCCGGTTGCTCAACGCGAGGCGAGTTTTGTGATGGGTTTTTTAACAGCCCGCCCGCTATTTTAGCTGCCTGTTCTCCCATCGAATAGTAGTCGGGAGATATAGAAATCAGCGCACCGAGCTTGATAAGTGCGCTCGACGTGCAAAATATGGGCAGATGGTTCCTTCGTGACGTTTCAACAAATTGGTCAATTGATTCTTTTGAAATTACCGTATCATCTGGCACTATCCATAAGATATCTATTTTTTTACTGATGGCCTTTAGCGCATCTCCAACGTCTTTTTTAGAGGAAACTTTCTCGGTGATGAAATTATAGTCATAGGTGTTTCCCAAAGACGTCAACGCAGACACAATCCTTTCGGTTTTTATCGGGTCATAGAGGATTCCGATGTTTTTTCGGGTATTGAACAGTTTCTTCAAAACGGCAAATTGTTCCGTATAAGGCACACCGGATGAAATGGCATAGATATATGTTCCCTGCAAATCCAGGAGTTCATGATTAATTACCGCGCAAAATATTATCGGTGTATCCTCGATGTGTTTTTTTGCAAGCGTTGACGCAAGGGTGCCTATCGTAAGGATAATATCCGGTTTGGGTTTGATTTCTCTGACATCAAGAACAATATGCTTCCCATTTTCAATATCTCCCTTCAGATCGTATATGGCTTTAACATTAATGGCGTTGTTTTGACAATCCCTTTGAAAACCCTCGGCAACGTCATTGTAAGCCGAAATTTCCTGGCTTTTAATAACAACGGCCACGCCTTCACGCCCGGTCGCGTCCGAAGCATCGCATGGTATGAGGGAGAATATGGCTAAAATAAAAAGGCATAAGGTGTGTCTTATCATCTTCCTTTGGAAGGCGGGGGGAAGGTATGTTGTGTTATTCAATAATTGTCTCATGTAAACTCACTAATCGTATCTGTTCTCGTGGTACTGGGTAATACAATTCTTTAAAGGGGAACTTTGCGAATCGGCCTTAAACAAAGAAGGCCAGGGGGTTGTGCGTCAGGCACAGCTAATACCGGTTGAATTGGCGACGCTCATTAATCTTTTGTGGCTAAAATTGGTAGCTGAATCCCACAAAATACGCCCTGCCCGGCCTGGGAATGTCATCAGATAAGGAAAGGGGGCCAGGATCGCTGTAATCCTTGTCGAGCAGGTTAAACACCGTGCCCTGCACCTCCATCGTTTTGAAAAATTCCTTACCGATTACGGAAAGGTTAAGCAGTGAATAAGCGGGAAGGTCATTCCTCCCGTCTCCTTCTTCTCTCGACCGCTTGCCGCTTATAAAGGAGCTGATATTGGTATTCATATATTTCCAATAATGCACATTTACGCCAATATTACCCTTGTGCTGGGCAACGAAAGGCATATCGTTGCCATGATTATCTTCCGGATTCTGAAAGGTATAATTCATAAACACGTAATTGCCTTTGGCGATATCCACCTTCGTTTCCATTTCAACACCCTGTATATGGGCATCGGTAAAATTTTCGTAGCGAAATGTAGTGGTATTGGCTATCGGGCGTAAGACGATAAGGTCTTGCACATCATTATAAAAGTAGTTAAGGCTGCTCGTAACGTATTTGTTGAATCTATAACTCAATCCCACCTCATACGTACTGATGGTTTCAGGATCGAGGGCTTCGTTTCCCCGAAGCACGGGTTGATTGGCAATATA
Source organism: uncultured candidatus Brocadiaceae bacterium (assembly GCA_964372185.1). Lineage (GTDB taxonomy): Bacteria > Planctomycetota > Brocadiia > Brocadiales > Brocadiaceae > JACVXV01. The sequence continues at coordinate 19,044 of CAYJPZ010000019.1, read as the reverse complement.
CATCTCAAAGAAATTGGGGGCGCGGAATGCCTCTCCGTAAAGGAGTTTCAGCGAGGCATTTTCCATAAATGACCATGCCAGACCGGCTCGTGGGCTGATTGCGCCGCCAAAATCGCTGTACTGGTCATGCCGTAATCCCATCGTAATATTCAGGGTATCCGTAACGTCCCACGTGTCCTGCAAATATACCGCCCAGATTCGACGCGTTGCCTCTTCAAGATAGGGATAGGTATCGGAAAAATTTTGCATTGAATCAAGCGAGTCATAGGTGGCAGGATGAAGATTGCTTGAATAGTGAACATTTCCCTGATTAATCAAACGGTATTCCAGTCCCAGAGTCAGGATGTTCTTATCAAATAACTCATAATCAAATGGCGCTTCTATGCCGGCAACCCTTTCTATCTCGCTGCCAATAGCGTTAAAACCATCCGGAAACGTTTCAAATTTGTCGTAAACACCATCTCCATTGGTATCAAAGGGGAGTTTTGCGCCCTCCGGATACGCCTGCATTTGTATTCTAATATCGAATTGGTCGTAATATATCCTGGGTCTCATGGTAAGTCTTTCGTCGTAAACCTTTTTATACCCTATTTCGCCAAAGGCATAATTGTTCTCTATATCGGAGTCATCATTCAATGCGTATTGAGGGCCAATAAAGGTTTCCCGATTTTTATTGTGATACCAACCATGAAACCACAGGTCGTTGTATTCAACCTTCATATCCATGGCGAATTCCTGGCGTCCATCATACACGTTTCCAGGCGTATTGGAAGCCGAAGTGCCAAATACCTTGTCAAGCCTTGTTTGTGAGTCTCTTTCTAAAATGCCGTCAAATCCATCGGTTTGTCTGTAATGAAGCATGCCGGAGATATTAACCTTCCCGTATTTTTCTCCGAATATAACATTTTCCTCGTGTGTGTTGAAACTCCCGTATCCGCTGGCTACCCTTATACCGCCTATATCGCCTGCATCTTTGGTGATAATGTTAATCACCGCAAGGAATGCGTTTTCTCCATACATGGCGGAACCCGGCCCGCGAATAATTTCTATCTTTTTTATATTTTCAACCGGGAAGTCATCGAAAACGTTAAATGCGTTTCCCCTCAAGGGATTGTTTACAAAATGGCCGTCGATCATAAGCCGCACCTTGTTTGTGCCATCAATTCCGCGCACGGACGGCACCAGGTCGCCAAAGTCGGGCATCTTCAGGATTTCAAACCCGGGCACGATTCTCAAAATTTCCGCAAGTGTGCGATAGCCCAAATTTTTAATTTCCTCATCTGTAATCACGGTTATGATACCCGGCGCTTTGCTTACCGACGTTTCATGCCTTGTGGCAATAGTTACTTCTTCGCTTCCAAGCCAGGCAACCTCTGATGAATACATATTTAATATAGCAGTGTCTGTGCTGGTTGTTTCAGAAATGGAATTTTGAAGTGTTTCCCTGTGATGCGCCGTTTCCGTGCCGTCGGCAAAAAGCAAAGACGGAATGGACGCAAGAAAAACGATGAAAAACAGATATCGCACGACTCCCCCCCTTTATTGGATGAGATGAGATGTACACCAATATCATTACATTTTTAAAATTAAATCCAAACGACTCAAGAAAAAAATGTATCTCACTTAATTTTTAACAAAGCCATGTAATATAACAAAAACGAAGAAGATTTCAAGCATTTTTCTGAAAACATTACACAGGTTACTCCGATGGCGCTTTACATTTTAAAATAGATTATAGATGCGCAGCATATTGGGAATGCGGAAAACATATTGCTGATGTGGGACTGGATAGATTGAAGTTGCAAGCCTGCCAATCAAGAATTTCTTATTAACGGTTAAAAATTGTTTTTTGCTATTTTCTTTACGCTTTGAAAGGATTCTCTATAAGGACACCTTCAATTACCTGGCCAGAATTCAGATACTCTAAACCCTTAATCTGTTTGAGAAAATCACTCAGAAGGCGATTCAATGACGTCTCTTTTTTCGCCGCGATGATTTTGCCTTTTTTTATTAAATCCTTATCAAGACTTAAAGTTATATTCTGTTTCATCTTTTCCCTCCTTAGATTAAGGCTTAATTTTAGCACGTAAATCACGTGTGGCCAATACAGCTTACTCAATTTTCACCCTCAACTCAACCCGCTTCGCTTCCTTATCCACCATTCTGCGGAGGCGGTTGCCAGGAGGAGGAGGAAGATGTAGCCATTGTCCCACAAGGCAATGCGACGGTTGCCGACGATTTTTGTGACGGCGGGGTTTTCCAGCGATATTTTTTCTTCCACGTCCTTTACCGGAAGGTCAAAGTATTTCCCCCCGGTTACGCCGGACAATTTGGCAAGCAGGTCTCTCCGGATGGCAGGGTCTTTAAACTCCTTGTTTTCCGCGGCGATGCTGAAGACGGCGTAGTCCTGCCCGATTTCTTCGTTTTCTTTTTTCGCCGTTACCTTGACGATGTAGTACCCCTCTTTGTCGTGCTTTATCGCAAGCCTGTATTGTCCGTTGGCGTCTGTGACCCCTTTTGCGGAGAGTATGCGTTCTCCTGAAAATTCGTTGGTAATGTCCATATCCAATTGTACCCCTTCCAGCGGCTGGTAATTCCTGCCCAGCGCCTCAACCCTCGTCTGCACCTCTTCATTGGGCAAAAAGGCCTCCTTGTTTGTCCGTATATGGACGGGATTCAGGGAGGCGTCTTTGATAAGCCACTTAATGGAGTTTTGCCAGAACTTCAGATAATGCCTGTTACTGCCGCCCTGCCCCACGGTAACAAAATTCCAGCGCCACAGGGAATCGGTGGTAATGGCCATGCAGCGGCCTTGCCCGGCGTCCCTGACGGAAATAAGGGGGGGATTCCCCGATATCGGAAAGGTTGTCAGGGGGACGGCGTCCGCCTTCAAACGGGTAACTTTATTGCATCCGTCGAGCTCGGGAAGCTCATTCCAGAGCGCAGCGTTTCTGTCCGTATCGCCTTCGAGAAAGGTTATCGGGTGTTTCAGGCCGTCGTTGGTTAGTGTGGCTTTTAACCGGGAGAGGTCGATGGTGTCTTTCCCGCCGTTGAGTTCCACGGGGAGTATTTCTTCTAAGGCCGTGCCGTCGTATCCGCCCTGGGAAAAGGAGATATCACCGCCGATCATGACAAACCCGCCGCCCTGATCGGTAACGAATTTCCTGATGTTGTTCAAATAATGTGAAAAGCGGAAAAAGGCCGCGTCGTACGGGCGATAATCAAAGTTTTGGAATATCACCAGGTCGAAGCTGCTGAGCGCCTGGGTAAACAACTCGTCGATAGGAAAGGGGATGAGGCTCAGTTCGTCGTTTCTCGCCTCTGAGTTGTCGGTGGGCGACCGGAGGATGAAAAAGGATATCAGATCGACGTTGGGGTCGTTCTTCAGGATGCGCCTGAGAAACCGTTCGTCCCAGGATGGACGGCCGCAGACGTGCATAATCCTGATCTTATCACGCACCACCTTTACCAAAAAGCTGACCTGATTATTTTCGGCAATGGCCTCCTGGGGCTGGACGGGCAGGGATACGGTGTACAGGAATGTCCCGGTGGTATAGGGTGTGAACGATAACTCTATATGGGCTTCCTTGTCGTTTCCAACGTCTACGACCTTTGATGAGATGATATCGTTGCCTTGCCTCAAGGTAAGGGGGAGCCGCACGTCCTTGTACCCAAAGATTTTTATAACGACGTCAGCCCTCCACGGACTCCGCACAAAGGTAAATCCATCATAAACGACATTGCTGATGGCAATGTCCTTTACCTCCATGTTGCCGCCCGGCGCAAAGGTAAAAAAGGGCGCTGAGAGTCCCGCTGCGAGATTCGATACGATTTCAAGCTTATCGACACCCTGGGGGTACTCTCCCGTGTCGGCACCGTCGGAAAAGACAAAGCAGCCTTTAACGGATTTGTCCTCATACCGTTTTTTCAAATACTGGAGCATCCGGACGACGTCGGTATTAACGCCGTCGTAAACAATCCCTTTCCCGACGTCGTCAGCCGAAATCTCTTTTACGGCATCGGAAAAGGTTACGTAATCGACGTCGAAGTCATCCTGCAGTTTCTCAATGAACGACACGTTCTCTTTGAAAAAATTATCGACAAGCTGAGACCGGGCAATGCCGGTATCGCCGCCCTTAAGGGTCATGCTCGTGGAATTATCCAGGACGCATACGACCTTGTTTTTTAACTTAAGCACCTCCTTTTGCTCCATCTGCGGCTGGAGGAGCATAAGAACGATGATGGCAACGGCTGCAAATCGCAGAAACATGATCAGCAACCGCTTGATAGGGGGATGGAGCGTCTTAATGCTTGTCCAGGAAAAGTAGAGCGCAGCCAGCGCCAAAATCACTGCCAGCATACGTAGCCAGGGACTTTCCACGCCGGCGAAGGTGAGATTCCATTGGTTGATGTTTTCTGTGTTCATGGTTAGGAATTTTAAATTAAATTAAGCCTTCGGCAAGTTTTTCGTTGATGTAGAGCGAAGTGCCACTTCGCTCGAACGAAGCAATCGCTTCGTTCTACACACAACTTTGAAATTCCTATACATATACAAAAATGAACTCTTCCGAAAAAAATGAAGCAGAGCTTCCGGAGCAGGCGCATTCCCAAGCTGGAGCCTGGGAACGAGAAAACGAGAAAAGGTGGGCAATGCCCACCCTACATTTGCCGTTTCAGGATAAAAGGGAGGTGTACCTGGTCTTGTTTGTAATTGCCCGTCAGGGCGTACATGACGATGTTGACGCCCAGCCGAAAGGCCATTGCCCGTTGCGTCTCGCCGCCGGGGATTACCTCGTACTCCCAGTTTCCCATCGGGTCTCGTGACCATGCGCCGCCCAGGTCGTTCTGTGAAAAAACGATGACGGTGCGGTTTTCTATCGTGACGCCTTCCAGATACGGTTTTTCCGCAATCCTGCCATAAGCCTGATTCAGCAGGTAGAAAGACTTAAAAACCGTGTGATCCGCAGGCAGCCTTTCCAGCGGCCTGTTGGGGAACAATCTTTTAATCTCACGCCGCGCCGATGTGTCAAATCCAAAACCCGCCTTTCCCATGCAGTCATCAATCAGGAGCATTCCTCCGAACTCCAGGTACAATTTCAGGTTGCTAATCTCGGCGTCGCTGAACGGCGGGAATTCCTGATCGCCGGAGAGATAGATAAACGGATATTCGAAAATTTCCGTGTCACCGGGGGAAACGACAACCGACTCGATACGGGCTTCAACACTGGTTCTTTTAACCAGTTCCCACATAAGCCGCTTTCCGGCATTGGGACGCGGGTTCCAGTTGCCGCCGTTATAGCGCAATTGAGCAAAGGTGAATTTGGAGACGTCCCCCATGGCAAGGACGTCGGGAGCAGAACAGAGGAAATTACCGATGATGCCGATTGCGAAGGCCAAGAACATAAGGTTCTTGTAACCCGCAAGCCGCAATTGCCGCAAGGCGTAAAAACGATAAGATACACCTTTTCCTCTTACTAGTATTTTTTTGCAGGTATACAACGCAAACATAAAACCTCATAAACCCGAATCAGCTATAAGTTCAAAGACCCGCCCTTTATGCTTTATTCCCAAACAGTTCCTTCTCTACCATAAAACATACAGCATGTCCAACGGTAATATGGCATTCCTGTATGCGCGGTGTATTGTCGGAGGGTACCCTCAGGCAGATATCCACCGCGTCTTTTAACAAACCGCCGTCCTTTCCGGTGAAACCGACGGTGATTGCCCCGCGGTCCCTGGCTGCATGCACCGCACTCAAAATACCTTTTGAATTTCCACTGGTGCTTAAGGCAAAGACAACGTCTCCAGTGGTTACAAGGGCTTCGATTTGACGGGCAAAGCAGGTGTCATAACCAAAGTCATTTGCAAGCGCCGTTATTACCGAGGTGTCGGTTGAGAGGGCGATTGCGGGAAGCGGACGCCTGTTTATTTTAAATCTTCCAATCAATTCACCGGCAATGTGCTGGGCGTCCGCCGCGCTTCCGCCATTGCCTATGAGGTACAGTCGATGATTTTTTTTGAACGCATCGGTCGTAATCCGGGCAATTTTTTGGATGGTGGCCAGTTGGGTAGCCAGCAAGTCTTTTTTTGTGTTAATGCTTTCTTGTAATTGAATTTCAATTTCATCCATACGATTTTTCCTTGTGGTACTACCCGGTTAAAATTTCTAGCTCGTCCGCAGAATATGTGGGTAATAAGTAAGACATAGGGACTGTAAATAAATAACTTTTACAACTTCAGTCTAACGAATTTAGAATTTTATAGTTCCGATTACAGGGAAAAACAAATTCACCGCAGAGGACGCAGAGGGCGCGGAGAAAAAAGGCTCGTCAGAAAGAACTACAGATCAAACCGCCAATGAACGCTAATAAAGAAACCTATTCGCGTGTATTAGCGGTTAAAAGTTGTCGTTGTTTCTCCGCGTTCTCCGCGCCCTCCGCGGTTCACTGTTGTTTGCTTTTAGACGCCGGTCAATTTACTTGCAGCCATGCAGTCCACGAGAAACAAGAGTCTGCCATTCTCAGGGCGTATAAATTGTGACGGTAGTCGATGCGGCTGATATGAGCCTTCAACAACGTCCCGCAGTACCGTTGCCTTCGATTCCCCTGAAATTAAAAAAATAATACGGGCTGCGTGGTTGATTAACGGGACGGTCAGCGTAAGCCGGTATTCGCCGAGTTTCTCTACATAATTTGCGGAAACCAAGCCCCCGGTATCGTCAAGCGCAGGCGAGTGCGGAAAGAGCGATGCGGTATGGCCATCATCACCCATACCCAGAAGGATGAGGTCGAAGCGGGGGTATTCACCAGCCTTCAGGTGGAAAAACGTCTTTAATGCCTGCGTGTATTCCATTGCTGCGCGGGTATGGTCATCCTGCTCCGCGGGCATTCGATAAATATTGTCCTTCGGGATCGGTACCTTGTCAATCAGCAGTTCACGAACCATGCGGTAGTTGCTCTTGATATGGTCCGGGGGGACGCATCGTTCGTCACTCCAAAACAAGTTTACCCGTTCCCACGTTATCCGGTTGTTGCACCGATTGTCGGCTAGCAGGTGGTACAATTCTCTGGGAGTCGAGCCGCCTGAGAGCGCCGTAGTAAAACATCCCTTTTCCCGGATTGATTCTTCCGACCGTTGGATAAATTCTTGCGCCGCCCGAAGGCTTAATTCTTCAGGGTTTGACACAACGACAATTTCCGGTTTGTACGGCATGTTGAACGTCTCGCTTTCCGTTGCGATGCAGGAGGGCATTACCCGCTGCACTTTCTCCACTCGCGCCCATCCCGTGTCATCAGTTCGTCCGCCTCCCTGGGTCCCCAGGCACCGGCCTGATAGTTGGGAAATTTTCGACTGGGTAGCGCCTTCCAAACGTCCTGTATCGTCGATACCACACCCCATCCGGCCTCAACCATGTCGGCGCGCTGGAAGAGGGTGGCGTCGCCCAGCATGCAGTCGTATAAAAGCCGTTCGTGCCCCGTGCTGGGCGTTCTGCCAAAGTAGTCCTCGTACTTGAATTCCATGTCGACCGCTCCCAGTCTGACGAGCGGTCCCGGCACCTTGGCGCCGAAGTTTAAAGATATCCCTTCGTCAGGTTGAATGTGCAGCACCAGCAAATTCGGCTTAAGATGTTCAACGGCCGTTTTACGAAACAGCACAAAGGGGGCGCGTTTGAATTGAATGGCAACCTCGGTAAGCCGGCAGGGCAGCCTTTTTCCCGTGCGCAGGTAAAAGGGCACGTTTGCCCAGCGCCAGTTGTCGATAAACATCTTCAGCGCCACAAAGGTTTCCGTAAGCGAGTTGGATGGTACGTTTGCTTCAGAGCGGTAAGCGGGCACCCGCTGATCATTAATAGCGCCTTCGCCGTATTGTCCCCTGACGGTGTACTTAAGCACTTCTTCCGGCGACATGGATTGAATGGCGCGCAATATCTTCACTTGTTCATCACGCACAGCGTCAGCCTCGAACGAAATAGGCGGCTCCATCGCAATAAGGGTTACGAGTTGAAATATGTGATTGGGGACCATATCCCTCAGCGCCCCTGCCTTATCATAGTAGCCGCCACGTTGTCCCACGCCTATATTTTCAGCAACGGTTATCTGCACGTGGTCAATATAACGGCGGTCCCATATAGGCTCAAAGATACCATTGGCAAAACGGAATACCATGATGTTTTGCACCGTTTCCTTGCCGAGGTAGTGATCGATGCGGTAGATTTGGCTTTCTTTCAGCGTTTTCTGTATTTCCTGGTTGAGGGCCCGTGCGGATTCAAGGTCATGGCCAAAGGGTTTTTCGATAATAACCCGTCGCCAGTGTCCGTTTTCTTCATGGGTGAGTCCTACCGTGCTGAGTTGCCGGATAATTTGAGAAAAATATTCCGGCGCCGTTGCGAGATAGTAGAGATAGTTTCCACCCGTTCCATGTGCCTTATCCACCTCGGTTAAAACATTTTGAAGCCGCTGATAGGCGGCAGGGTCCTGAAGGTCGCCAGAAACGTAATAGAGACGGTTAACGAGCCAGTTCCATAGTTCCTGATCAATAACGCCCGTGAAAAACTCCTTCATCTCCTCGCTGATTTTAGTTCTAAATTCATCATGGCTCATCACATGTCGGGCAAATCCCACAACGGCAAATTCTTTGGATAACAGGCGTTCACGCGTAAGGTTGTAAAGCGCGGGGATAAGTTTTCGTTTAACCAAATCACCTGATGCGCCAAAAACAACCATAATGCAGGGGGCGCCAGGTTGCCCCGGCAGTTCAGCGGCTGCGCCATTTTCGAGTGAACACTCCATTTACCTTTCTCCCTAACCCGAACAAGTCGGAAAAGATTATCAACAATCACAGTGCATTTTAAAAAGTTCGCACCACTATCTGTTAGCTTGTAAGTCTTGCATTATAAGAAAATTAAGATAATGATAAAAATATTTTCCGGAAGATACTAAAAAACTTATCTTACAAAATTACTCAAAAAAACCTTTGTTCGGCTGTTTGTGGGATTTGAAAACATATCCTGCGGGTTACCACGCTCGATAATTTCACCCTTTTCAATAAAGACCACCTGGGAAGAGACGTTTCGTGCAAAATCCATCTCGTGCGTTGCGATAATCGTTGTCATCCCTTCCGATACCAGATTTCTTATCACCGCAAGCACCTCGTCGATCATTTCCGGGTCGAGGGAAGACGTCGGTTCGTCAAAGAGCATCGCGTCGGGTTTCATTGCCAGGGCGCGGGCTATGGCTACCCGCTGCTGTTCGCCGCCCGACAACTGCCCCGGATAGCTCTTTACCTTTCCATCCAACTGCACCTTTCTGAGCAGCGAAATGGCATGAGACTCGGCTTCCGCCTTATCAACACCCAAAACTGAAACGGGGGCAGCAGTTACGTTCTGAAGCGCCGTCAGGTGGGGGAAGAGGTTGAATTGCTGAAAAACCATGCCCACCTTTTTCCGGATGTTTTTCACGGCGTGGGAATTTGACGTCTTGTGATAACCTTGTTCGCCGTCGCCGAAGAGTTTTTGTCCATTTACCGATATGCAGCCACCCTGAAACGTTTCCAACCCGTTGATGCATCTCAGGAGCGTGCTCTTGCCGCTACCCGAAGGTCCTATAACGGCGACAACGCTCCCCTTTGCCACGTCCAGATTGAGTTGCCGGAACAGGGGTTGGTTGCCATAGTGTTTTGATAGATTACAAATATTTATCATAAAAAGCACCAGGGTTTGTCCATGCTTCCCAACATTTTGCATAAATTAGGTCGCCTACGGCGACAGCATTTGTAGCGCAGGCGTCCCGCCTGCATTAAAAAAACAGCAGGCGAGACGCCTGCGCTACCAATAAATTAGGCATTCGGCAACTTTTTTTAATGAATAACATATAACAAAAAATGGAAAATGTTAACGTGTTGCAAGATGGTTTTTTCTTTTACTTATTAATTATTCGTTTCTTGTTATATGTTATTCATTACATGAAACCTTCGGCAACATTTAACAGCGTAGTGGCAAGGCGCGCCTTGCTACTACAAGGTCGGTTTGAAATTCCTATACAATCAAGGAATCAACAATCACCATGAAATTCTTATTTATGTTGCACTCAACGTGTCCCCTGGTGGACTTTTTTTTCTGATTCTTTAATCAACTTATACTCTATGCTATCCACCAGGGCAAGCCAGCTTGCCTCGATGACATTTTCCGATACACCAACGGTATTCCAGACGCTGCCTTCCTTGTCCTGCGACTCAATGATTACCCGTACCTTGGCGGCAGTGCCTTTGCGCGGGTTGATCACCCGCACCTTGTAATCAACGAGCTTCATATCCCTTAACGACGGATAGAAACGTTCCAGCGCCTTGCGCAATGCCGAGTCAAGTGCATTTACCGGGCCTGACCCCTCGCTTGCAGAAAGTTCCTGAAGGCCGTCTACCTTGATTTTTACCGTAGCCTCCGTTACGGGCGACACCTTTTCTCTGCCCTCAACGATTACGCGGTATCCCTCAAGGTCGAAAAACCGCTGGTACCTCCCGATTTTCTTCCTTGCCAGCAATTCAAAGGACGCCTCCGCCGATTCGAACTGATACCCTTCATTCTCCAAATTCTGAACCTCTTCGAGGATGGAGCGCATAAGGCCGGCGTCGTGGGTCAGCTTAAATTTCTCCACCTTGGCAAGGATGGTAGAACTGCCGGAAAGTTCTGATATCAGTATCTTCCTTTCGTTTCCTACCGACTCCGGCGCAACGTGTTCGTAGGTATGCTTGCTTTTCCGGACGGCATTGACGTGCAACCCCCCCTTATGGGCAAAGGCGCTGGCGCCTACAAATGGTTGATTGGGGCGTAGGAGTAAATTCGCCACCTCGTAAATGTATCTCGATATCTCCGTTAGTTTCTTGAGTCCGCTGCTTTCGAGGCAACGGTACCCCTTCTTTAACACCAAATTGGCGATAACGGAACACAGGTCTGCATTACCACAGCGCTCTCCAATCCCGTTAATGGTACCCTGCACCTGCCGCACCCCTTGTTCAACGGCCGCCAGGGTGTTGGCTACGGCAAGGTCGCCGTCGTTGTGGACGTGGATGCTTAGCATACCGTGCGTGTTCTTTTTAACCTCACGGACAATCCCGGAAATCTCATCCGGCATGCTTCCCCCGTTGGTGTCGCACAATACAATGGCGTCCGCCCCGGCGGATTGCGCCGTTAAAGCGACCTTCAGGGCATATTCCCGGTTTCTCTTATAGCCGTCAAAAAAATGTTCGGCGTCAAAAAACACCTCTCTCCCCTTTGACTTGAGATAGGCGATAGTGTCCGCGACCATCTTGAGATTTTCGTCCAGCGAGATTTTCAATACGTCCGTCACCTGAAAATCCCAGCTCTTTCCTACAATGGTCACAACGGGCGTTTCCGCCTGTAGCAGCGCCTTGACATTCTTGTCCTCTTCAACGCGGTTATCAGCCCTTCGCGTGCTGCCGAACGAGGCGATTTTTGCATGCCGAAGCTTGAGGGATTTGACTTCGTGGAAATACGATTCGTCTTTCGGATTGGCTATCGGATAGCCGCCCTCGATGTAGTCCACCCCAAGGTCATCCAGTTTTAAGGTAATAGCGAGCTTGTCCTGTAACGAAAAGGATATCCCCTCGCCCTGGCTGCCATCCCGCAATGTGGTATCGTAGATAAATACTTTTTCCATGTGGGTCGTTATGATTGTTAAATTAATCCCTCCTCCAGTATTCCCCTCTTGGGAGGGGTGTGGGGGTGGGTTTCCGTGTCATATAAGAACGTATTGTTTTGCCATAGCAATTATTACAACTACACCAGCCCGCAAACTGCACAAACAAAATGAAAAATTGAGTTGCAGCACAATCAAGGCGCTATCCCAATTATTAACAAAGGAACAGGTGGGCTGCTGCGTCCGTGTCTTAGGATATTATAGACCTCGCCTTCAAAATAGGCAATACCGGTAGATAAGAGACGCCCGCCACTTGGGTCCTTTGCCATAGCTTTAACCGGCAACACCTCAACTCCGACATTAATAACGTCGCCGTTAAGATGTGAATATACTTCAACAATCTTCATGAACGGTCACCATTTCTTTTTGCCATGCAACGGGTATTTTAGATATTTTTTCTCGCCCTGTCGGTTCAAAGATGGGTTTTCCAAGCGGTCGCATTTTTAGCCGGTAATTGTAGAAATCTTCAATACGTTGCGTTGCTATTGATATATAATCCCTTTCCTTGTCTACACCCAATGCCTTTCGGTGGTGCTTCAGCGTGGCGATGAGGGCGGAACCTACACCACAATAGGGGTCGAACACCCAATCACCTTCACCCTACAACGCCAATACACACCGTTCGATAAGCTCTATGGGATATTGGCAGGGATGTATGGTTTTTTCCGGATGGTTGGCCTTTACGTTCGGTATGTCCCAAAGCTCTTCATCCCATTCCCTGGCTACAAATTCCCAAACGTCGGAGGGGTTTTTTCCTAGCGGATTGCCGGACGGCAAGCCGCGCTTGGAGCCTTTAAAATGAAGCTTACCCGGGTATTTGGAAGGAACCCGGACGGGGTCAAGATTGAAGGTGTAGCTATCCGATTTCGTAAACCAAAGGATGGTTTCGTACCGCCCGGAAAACCGTTTGCTTGCATGCAGGCCGTGATTAAACCTCCAGATGATACGATTGCGTAATTTGAGCGCGTGCTTTTTGAATATGTCATAGAAGATGATAAGTTTTATTGTTTTGTCAGGAATCGTTTCTATAAACTTTAACGTATCGCCACAGTACAAAACAATTTTTCCCGTTGGGTCAAATTGCTCGCTTATGGCTGGACGCTTAAACATGAATTTTGACCATTATATTAAACAAAACAAACCTCTCGGATGGTATCAAATGAGACCGGAAAACAACCCCCGAGTCTTCTTAAAAAAAGGAACCTGGGGGCTGTCTTCCGTTATTGCAAGCAACACGCGAACGGTTACCATATTTTTTTGCTATCAAAATCAGGCTTCAGGCTGAAAACCTGAACCCGCGGAAAGCGTTACTTCGAGATCGTTGCCTCTTCTACAATCACATTGTACTGGTAGCCGCTGCCGAAGTCTTTGTCCTTATACACAACACCGCTTATCGTAACCACGTCCCCTACAGCCGCCATCTCCTTTGTTGTTACTACGAGGTCGTTGTTGCTTTCACCGGCGCTTCCCGTGCCATCCTGGATGTGCAGCCAGTTCTTTCCCATAATCCCGGATGAAACCTTTACCACCTTGCCTTTGATAACCACGCTCTTCTTGTCAAGCTCTCCCCTTTTTGCATAGACGTCTGCCACCGTGCAGGCATTCGGGCTGCTCGCCTTCTCCACCTGTATCTTTTCAGCGGGAGCGCCTTCTGCTTGCTGGCTGCTCTTCGATTTACCGTGACCGCTTTTCACACCGGCTACGCCATCCAGCGTGGCAACACCGGTAGAGAAAATGATCTTGTCAAACGTCCGGTTAAGGGTCTTACTCGAGAAGTTGATCATTTCGTAACCGGGTTGAAGCATCATATCCTGCCCAACCGACACCTTTGTTTCCAATATCGCTGCCCATGTCTTTTGGCCGTTTTTTTCAAGGCAGATGTAAGTATAGCCGCCGCTGTTCATCGTTTCCACAACCTTACCTGAGAGTATGGTGCCGGCGTCCTCCTGCGGCTGGGATTGGGCGTGGGGCGACGTCTGTTTTTCCTTCATGTACATATTTTCAGGCGGCGTCTTGCTCAACCTTTGCGCATTAACCTTCTGCGCGGAAACCATCGTTAATACGGCAAGTACAGGCAATAACCAAACGGAAAAATCTTTCATACTATAACTCCTTTATATTTGAAAATAAAACACTTGTAACCAACAAACCGGATGAATAAAGCATACTTGTTTTATCTTAAAAAACAAGTATTTTTGTCTGCCGCAACAATCGAATTCTACACCGTGATTGGAGATACTGTTTTCACCTGACAATCCCCACTTTCGTGTCCTTTGGGAACGTTAGACGCTAAGCGGCGAGACAATTTAGACTATGGTTTTTAGCCGCCAATTATTTTTTCAGTTGATTTTATCGTTATCAGTATGGTACTAATAGCGCCGTTTTTTACTATGCGCAAAAAAAGCGTTTCTCATGTATAATTTGTGTAAATGAAGGATTTAAAAGGATTTTCAGGTGAAAGAAGCAAAAATCGTTTCAATTCAGGTTGGTCTGGTTAAGACGCTTGAACGCAAGGATGCAAGCAAGTCAACACATAAGACCTGGACAACGGGTCTCTTCAAAACAGCCGTCTACGGACCGGTTCGCGTAGGTAAGCTGAGCCTGGACGGCGATGCGCAGGCAAACCTGGTAGCTCACGGCGGCGTGGATAAGGCCGTTAATGCGTATCCCGCAGAACATTATTCGCATTGGCGGCAGAACCTTCCCCAACTCGATATGTCTTACGGCGCCTTTGGTGAAAATTTTACCACCAGCGGATTGCTGGAAGATGAGGTGTGCATAGGCGACGTGTTCAAGACAGGCAATGCCATTGTCCAGATTTCACAGCCCCGGCAACCTTGCTGGAAACTGGAACAGCGCTGGGGCGTTAAGGATTTTATGTCACAGGTTAATAAAACGGGCAAAACCGGTTGGTATCTCCGCGTCTTGCAGGAAGGGTACGTTGAGGCAGGAAACGAGATAGTCCTTGTCGAAAGGCCTTTCCCGCAATGGACTATTGCCAGGGCAAATGCAGTCATGCGCAACCGCAAAACCGACCCTCTTTCCGCATGGACGTTGGCCCGATGCGCAGCGCTCGCGCCAAGTTGGCAACAAAATTTACGGATAACCAACTGGCTTCCCAAAACAATTTGGCAGCAATGCGTTCGTTTTGGGAAAAAGGCATCTAAATCCCTCCAGAAATGTCCTAACCCAAACGAGTCGGAAGAGCCACAAAACGGGAAAAGGGAGAAAGAATAAAATCTAGCAGTATTTCACCTCGTTCCCAAACTGGGCAGACTGTGCCAAATGAACTTTTTTATTCCAAATGTGGGGAAGACCCCTCTCTGCCGGTAATATATTTAGTAAATACCACTGCCAGCAGCTTGCCGTAAGGTGAAACCCTGCGGCAAGGCATTTGAAGTGGAATACAATTGATAGGTTATTTTATAGGGACAATTTCGGCGCGTCTGTTCAGGGCGCGACCTGCTTCCGTGTCGTTAGAGGCAATAGGCCTTTTAAATCCAAAACCCGCGGTAGAAATGCGTGATTCATCAATGCCCTTTGCAACCAGGTAATTCTTTACTGCCTGCGCTCTTTTCTGTGAGAGCTTTATGTTATATTCCATTGTGGCAATATTGTCCGTGTGTCCCTCTATTTTTATACGAAGTCCCGGGTTTTTTTGCAAGACCTCGACAATGTTACTCAAGTTTGAGTTAAACTCTTCTTTAATGTCCCATTTTTTATAGTCAAAGGTGACACCCTTTACCACCCAGCACCCTCTGGAATCAACAATAGCCCCTTTGGGCGTATCAGGACATTCATCGTCTTTGTCGTAAACGCCGTCACCGTCGCTATCGACGTCAACCTGTTGTTTCGGCACTGCCGTTAAAAACACCTTTTTTACAAAGTCTGCCATGTTTTCGCCGGACGCAATCTCGTCGGCTGTTACCGAGAATCCGCACCGCGCCTCTCGCACAAGTCCTTTGAGGACTTCGTTCCCTTCAGGATTATTTCCTACGTGGATAGTGTAAATACACACCCTGTCTCCGTACATTTCCTTTAAATCCTGTATTTTTGCTGAGGGGCTGTTAGCCAATTCTTCACCGTCGCTGACAATAATTACCGCATTTTGTCCGCCCGACGTCAATAATAGGTTCCATGTTTTTTCAATACCGTCACCCGCCGGGCTGCTGCCCTGGGCCTGCACAGCCCTAGCAAGGGCGTTATCTAAGAGATCGCGCGAGTGTGGCGTGAGTTCATAAATAGTGGCGCTTCTCTTTTGTGGGGTAAAAAATCCGTGTCCAAACGTTACGAGGGAACTTTTCAAATCGACTTCAGGGAGGGTGCTATTCATTCTTGAAATGATATCCTTTGCCACGATAAATTTGGGATACCCCTTGTTAACGGCGCCTTGATATTTTTCGTCCATGGAGGCCGATGCATCTAAAACAATCACAAAACTTTCAACCTTTGCCACGTACTCCATGTTTTGTGATTCAGCATTTAAGTCTATAGGAGCAAACGTTTCCAGCGGCGGAAGAGGTTTTTTAAAAGACTGAAGCTGCGCGCAACCCGTTAGAATTATGGTTGACGCGGTAAGAAGTGAAGCTAACAGATGTATTTTCCTCATAGCGGTTCCTCTATAAAATTACATGCCGGATATTCTTTTCTCTATCTTAGTCTTATCATGTCGGAAGCACGGTTACGTTTAGGCTAAAGTTACATAGGCTTCAAGGTCTTGTTAAATTCTAGCAGTTGGCGATACGGCGAATGCGGAGAATACAGATACAGAAAGTAACAGGGTTTAGATAATACCTGCCAAAATCTCTCACATCCTCCGTATCCTTTGCGTTGGTAATGCGCTGCTACAAAAAAAACAACATAAAATACTACACACATGAACTGCTATCGTCAAGCAAAAATGCGTAAATTTTTAAGCGTATTATTGATGGTGTAACGTTTTGGCACTATCAAAACAAAGGTTCCTTTGGCACACAAGAATCTGCCGGAATGATTCAAAATTTTTCTTTGTGTGAAAAAAAGTATGAAAGTATTTTCTGGATTTTTGCCTGGTTTTTGTATTGCGCTGTATTTTGTGATGTTTAACACGCCAATTGTCTCTCAGGCTAACGATGAGGAAGTAACCATAGAATTAGAGATAGATGCTGTGGAGGACATCGCAGGGACATGGAATGTGGTAGAAACATATACTTGCTGATTTGCATGTGGGCGAGTACAAATTGACTTACGGCAGCGTCTTGTTCGCCTCTTTCAGTAATTAAACATAAAGTTCCTATAAACCCTGACAGAATAAAAACAAAGGTTTGACGAACTGTTGTATTTTAAGTAACCAATGGTATAATTCTACGTCAAGCATATTCGCTCATTCTACCAGACCTCGTTAAGAGGGAAAACTTACCGCCGCTGTCGTATGTGGGTGGCACGGAACGGGATGACTAGGCGCTGGGGTTGGTGATTTCAGGATTTATTTTTTCGACAATAATTCAGAAAGAAGGTAGTAAGGAGATGAGGAACTTGTTTCATAGTCGTATGTTAAATGATGATAACGTTATTTGGCGTAAAGCGTTCTTTTCTTTTTTTCTTTCGATAGTTATATTATCAGCGGTGCCGCTATTCGCAGAACAAGGCAATGTGGGCAGGCCATTAAAGGAAAAGGTAACTCAGGAAATACAAAAACTTCAGGCGCCTTTTATATCCAATAATGGTCAGATTGATGGAAGGGTACGTTTTTATGCACAGACCTTTAGGGGAACGGTTTTTGTGACGAAGGATGGGGAGATTGTCTATTCATTACCGGAAGTTAAGCAGGGAAGCGAAGGGATAAAGGCGCAGGAGGGGAATCCGACTGAAGATTGCCCGTTGGAAGAGGCTAGGGGCATTACCCTTAAAGAACAACTGGTGGGCAGCAATATATGCGAAATTAAGGGCGGTGCAAAATCCACGACCGTCGTGAGTTATTTTACCGGAAATGACCCATCAAAATGGCAGAGCAATGTATCAACATACGAGATTGTCGATATGGGAGAGGTCTATGAGGGGATAGACTTAAGTTTAAAGGCGTATGGAAACAACGTGGAAAAACTCTTTACGGTAAAACCCTCTGCAAACCATGAGACAATTAGGATAAAACTGGCGGGCGCACGGGAATTGACGGTAAACGAGTCGGGCGAGCTTGTAGCAGAGACGGAACTTGGCGCTGTGAAGTTTACGAAACCCGTGGCATTCCAGGAGATTGACGGGAAGCGGGTGGAAGTGGCCGCTGAATATAGTGTCTATGCATCAAAAAACGATGGAATGGAATGCAAAGAAAAAGGGGTGCAGGGGAGCAGAGGTGCGGGGGTGCGGGGGTGCGGGGGAGAACTTGAAACTCAGAACCCGAAACCCGAAACCCGAAACCCGAAACTCATTTACGGCTTTACCGTTGCCTCCTACGACAAGACGAAAGACCTCATTATCGACCCTCTTCTTGCGTCCACGTACCTGGGCGGGGTTTTTGAGGATCATGGTAAAGCAATTACCGTTGACGCCGATGGAAACGTCTATGTGACCGGAGAAACTTTGTCGTCAGACTTTCCAACAACGCCAGGCGCTTATGATACGTCTCGCAAAGGCAATACCGACGTTTTTGTGTCGAAGTTCAACAGTGGGCTGACAAGCCTGCTGGCGTCTACGTTCCTGGGCGGGCCTTATAATCATGATCGTGGCTGTTCAATTGCCATCGATGCTGGAGGAAACGTCTATGTGGCTGGAACTACTTACTCAACGGACTTTCCCACAACGCGAGGCTCTTATGATACGGCCAGCAATGGACGTTGGGATATCTTTGTATCAAAGTTCAACAATGGGCTGACGAACCTGCTGGCATCCACGTTTCTGGGTAAAAGTTCTGATGAGTATGGCTATTCAATTGCCATCGATGCCGGTGGAAACGTCTATGTAACCGGCGAAACCTTGTCGTCTGACTTTCCTACAACGCCCGGCGCTTATGATACGTCTTACAACAGTGGTTATCATGACGCCTTTGTATCGAAGTTCAACAGTGAGCTGACGAGCCTGCTGGCATCCACATTCCTGGGCGGAGGTTCCGGTGATTATGGCAGATCAATTGCTACCGATGCCGGAGGAAATGTTTTTGTAACCGGCAATACCTGGTCAAAAGACTTTCCCACGACGTCAGGCGTTTATACCACAGCTCACAACGGTGGTAATGATGATGCCTTTGTATCGAAGCTCAATAGTGGGCTGACGAGCCTGCTGGCATCCACATTTCTGGGTGGGTATTCTAATGATTATGGCAAATCAATTGTTCTCGATGGTGGGGGAAACGTCTATG
>CAYJPZ010000018.1:0-32931 GCA_964372185.1 uncultured candidatus Brocadiaceae bacterium | reverse complement strand
GGGCTACGGTTGTTACACCCCGAAGGGGTGTCTTTGTATTACCGCATAAACAATATAAGGGCGTTAAGTTCATTTCTCCATTGCCGAATGGCCTGCCTTAATAATTTCAAATTGCCATAGCAATCCGACAATCAAGGCGATCGTTGCCGCTGCCAGCAACGCTATTTTTATGTATGAAGTCCATGCGCTCCCATAAGCCTTTTCGCTGAAGGCTTTTTCTGCTTGAGGTGATTTCTGCTTTTTTTCTGCCTTATCTTTGTCCCTGACGATAAAAGACCGGATTTTCCCTAATAGACGCCGATACCATGGCAATTTTACCAAGACGCCGGTATCATGATAAGCATAATATCTGTCATATCCATACTGGTAATAGTCCGAGCTCATTTCAGGTTTCAGGCCGTTCAATATCACGCCGAGGATATTGGCCTTCACCTGCTCCATCTGTATTTTAGCCCTTTTCAGGGCGCCTCTGGCAATCTTCCCGACACGGTACAATATAATTATACCGTCTACCTTAGACCCTAATATGGCCGCATCGGTAACGGGTAATATGGGCGCGGTGTCTACGACAACGACGTCGTACGCCGCCTTTGCCTGAGTGAGAAAGTCCGTCATCCTTTGTGAGTTTATAATTTCTGAGGGGTTTGGCGGCATCTCGCCGCTGGTAATGATGTGGAGGTTATCGAAACCGGGGGTAATCATGATTTCTTCCATGTTCATTGCCCCCATCATGAGGTCTGCTACGGTGCGCACGGTCTCTTTCCAATCACAATTACCAAGTATCGCGTCGCACAGTCCCGGTTCCCTATCAATGCCGAAAATCCCGGAAATCACCGGCTTTCTTAAGTCGGCCTCGACAAGGAGTGTTTTACATCCGCTCTGTGCAAGGGTGATTGCCAGATTGATCGCGGCCGTCGATTTGCCTTCGCCGGCGGATGAACTGCTTACAAGGATGGTTTTTATGCCTTTTTCCAGGCATAAAAATTTGACGCCGGTGCGCAAGGTGCGATAACTTTCTGCCAACGTTGATTTTGGGGCAAAATGGGTAAATAACCGGAGGTAGCGCTCCGGCAAGTCCTTCGAATCGCCTACGTTTACCCTGGATACCAGGGTCTCCTCGATTTCTTCCTTGCGCGCAAAGGGGATTACCCCCAGGACGGGAATGCCCAGCAGCGCCTCAACGTCTTCTATGGTGCCGATAGAGGTATCAAACGTTTCAAAGATGAAGGCCATGACAAAGCCTATGATCAATCCCATAACCGTGCCTATTACCGCGGTTTTTCCCGTTGCGGGGGGATTTATGGGATAGCGGGGTTCAAGCGCGGGGCGAACGATGGTTACCTCCTCTACCTTCTCGGCCTCGCTTATCAAGACCTCTTGCAGCTTCGCGGTGAGTGTCTCGTACTTCTCCTTGTTCATCTTTAAATCGTGTTCTATCTTTTCCAGTTCGAGTCCCAGCCTGGGAAGGGCGTTAAACTTGTCCTGTGCCTTTTTAAGCTGGTCGGAAAGATAATTCGCCTTCTCGGTAAACCGTTTCATCTGATCGTTGAGGTGGTTGATCATGTTTGAAATAATGGTGTCTATCTGGGTATCCATCCGCTTGATTTCAGGGTGGTTTTCATTGTAATCGAGCAGCGCCAACCCTCTTTGTGTGTATAAATCCACCAGTTTGTTATTAAGGCTGGAAAATATCGGGCTGACCTTCTCCGCATAGAATCCCTCAACCTTTTCTTTCGGAAGGTTTTTCTGCCTTTGTAATTCGTCAACGAGCGCTTCAATTTCTATCATTTCCCGCTTTACCACCGCCAACTCTTTTTCCGACTCGTTCAGTAACCGGAGCGTCTCGTTCGTCTGGCTTTCAATCGTTACGAGCCTGTTTTTTTCTCTAAAAGTCCTTAGGCTCTCCTGTGCCGTCTTAAGCTGTTCGGCGGTAAATTTAAGTTGTTTTTCTATGTACCTCTTTGCCTCAATGATCCGTTTATTCTTGTCATACGTATTTTGCTCTTTATAAACCACCGCCACCGTATTGGACAACCGTTGCGCAAATATCGGGTCTTTATCTATTACCTCGATGTTGATGATGTTCGTATGCCCTTCAAGCGAGGTGCTGACCCTGCTTCTCATATCCATTACACGGTCAATATAGCGCGCTTCCCTTCGTATTTCATCAGACGTCAGGTCTTCTCTGATCACCCCCAATCTTTTTGCCACCAATTCCATAATCGGTATGCTTTTGATGATGGTCGCCTGGGTATCGAGACTGCCCGACTTATCATACGAGACCATTTGAAGGTAGAGGCCGGTTACGGAGGAACTTCTATCTATCTTGACACTGGATACCGCGCGAAAAAGGGGGATAGGTTTTTGAAGGGTAGCGAATAAAAAGCTAAAGAAGCCCAGGGATAGGGTGGCAAGAATGATGATGAGTTTCCGTTTCTGGAAGACCCGTATGTAATCTCTTAAATTAAGCTCGTATTGCGCCATTCCAGCTATCTGCCCAAAAGGGTCTGCGAGGTTACCTCTTGCTGTTTTTGTCCGGTCGGCCGTGCGCCGGTATCAAATACGCCTATCCCGCTGGTTGTATAGAGGTCGCGGTAAATGGCCGGATACGTTAACGCCTGAAGGATCGGAATGCTCAGTGCGAATGAATTGCTGAACTTGCCTAAAAACGACGTGGGAACGTACACGACGTCGCCGTCCTGCAACTGCACGTTCAAACTCAGGTCTGAGTTGTCAATAAGCCTTTTTAAATCTATGGGGATGACCTCCGGATTTCTCACGTTTCCGCGCACGATCCTCACGCGGCTTCTGGCGGCGCTTAAGTTGGCCCCTCCCGCCCGTGTAACCGCTTCAAGAATGCTAACGTCCGTCTTCGACTCGATCAATCCGGGATTGTGGACGTCTCCCAGCACGTAAATCCTGTTCTTAACAAATTCCTCTTCTTTTTTGTATATCGGAAGCACGGCGATTACGATTCGGTCGCCGTTTTCGAGAAACACATCTTCACCACCAGCACCCTGAAGTGTTTTGTTCAGGTTAAGATAGTATATCTTTCCGCCCCGTGTTAATTCGACCCTGCTCAGGTCTGCCTTTGACGTTTGGCCTCCAATGGATATGAGCATGGTTAACAGCGTCGTCTTGCCCTTTAAGGTGTATACACCCGGCCCGCTCTGCGGCAATCCTTCAATCCGGGCTATCTCGCCGAGTAAAAAGACCTTTTTGCTGTTGAATTCGGCGATGGAGACCTCTACCCTCGGTTTTTTGACGTATGCCTCTAATTGTTGGGTGATGGACTCGTCCACCTCCGTTGTCGTTCGCCCTGCCGCCGGTATATCATCCAAAAAGGAGTACGATATTTTCCCGCTGAGCGGTACCTTGACGTTTACCGTTTCTTGTCCGGCTGCCTTCAGTTGGGTGATAGAAAGGACGTCCCCAACGCCAATAACGTAGTCGGGAAAGCCGTTGATTTCCCGGTATGCCCTGTTTTGTTCCAGGCTCGGCACTTCTTCCGGTGGTGTTTCCGCCTCCAGCGGTTTTTCTTCGGTTTTTTTCGGTAATAAGGTAAAGAGCGCGGATGGAACCCCTTTCTCGTTTTCGGCAACGTTTGACGAAGCAGCGCATCCGGCAAGAAACCCTAATAACAAAATAGCAACTACCGTCTTTTTCATTCTGCCTTTCCTATATTACTTTAACCCTTCAGCGGATTGCGTAAGAAAGGACACGGGCGCCGTGTCCCTACACCGCCCGTACCCACGACCCAACGTGGGAATACAACCCTCCCTGCCGTAGACCATCCCTCGTTTTCTCGTTCCCAAGCTCCAGCTTGGGAATGCGCCTGTTCCAGAAGCTCTGCTTCGTTTTTTCGACAGAGTCCATTTTTGACGGGTGCATTCCCAAATTTTTGTAAACTCTGAGTATTTTTGAAAAATAACCCCGGAGGGGTGAAATATTAATAGCTAAAATACCAAACACGATAACAAAGCTCCGGAGGAGCGATATATGATTTACGCCCTTCTATGCCGCTCCTCTGGAGCTTAATATGGGTGTATATCTTTTTCTATTAATATACCGCTCCTACCGGAGCTTTTCAGGTTTTTTTCAAAAAACTAAAGGGTTACTGCCTTTCTTTTTTTGTGCAGGCTGAAGGCGTGCGCTACTTCCTCTGCAAAAAATGGGGAATGCACCCGTTTTTGACTCAAAGCAGGCAGAAGCCAGGACAAGCGTCTCCGCTTGTCATTATGATGTCAGGCAAGGACGCCTGACCTACCTTTAGCGCAATCCCGTTCCCAAGCTGGAGCTAGGGAACGAGGCGAAATCATCCCGGGAAGCGCGTCTTTCTTTTTTGACAAAGCAATGATAATGAATACCAAAACAACCTCACACACCCGCGGCTTCCGGCATAAATTACCTGCCCGGCGCGGAAAACGTAGAGGAAGTATACCATAAATGGGTTTGAGAAATCAAATACTTGTGACATTACTTCACGGCGTGGGAAATAGGTCTCCCGTAAATACCGTATCCTCTGGCGCGTGCCCTTTATATTAAACAGAAACGCAATGTCCCCCCAGCGTGGCATTTTTTTGTTTTCCAGCAGGAGGCCGATCAGGAGGCAATCAAATTTGTTGCACGCCCTCTTTAAATCTTCCAGCAGCAACGGCGGCACGTCTGTCCCGTAGAGGGTCTTTATATAGTGCAGCGCGTAATATAATGGCCTTTGCAGTTCCAGGCGCCTTGCCCTATCCGCCAAACCATCCCAGACGAAACAGGGGCTTTCATGTTCTATGATTTCCTTGATATCCACAAACCACAACAGTCTTTCAAATGAATGTTTCATCAGGTGCATTGCGCACGTAATGACAAAATCGTGTGGCCTCAGAACAAACACGGAGCGGTGTGACACTTGATCGGCAACGTCTCCCTCATCGTTTATATAAGAGGAAATGGACTGGCAATGCTCCCACCACCGGGCTGACGTTTCGTCAAATCCGAAACGCCTCGATTGAATCCTTGATGAACCCAGGATATCAAGGTGTATATCGATTACCACCTTGCCTTTGATAGATAAGAGCGGGTGTCCTGCAGGAGAGTGGAACCCTGCCTTTGAAAGGACTTCTTTCATGAGCGACAGGTCTTTTTCCCTGATTAATATGTCGATATCGTTTATGGGACGCAGCCCGGGGTCTTTGTAAATCCAATAAATGAGCGCATATCCCCTCAGTACGATAATAGGAACGTGGTGGCTCTCTAAGGTAAACAGGAGGTGCTTGAACTCTTCAATGAGGAGGGTATTCTTAAATACCGTTGAAGAATACACCCTGGCAAGCGCCTCCATACACGGTATTTCGGAGGCGTAAGCGCCGCCTATGCGCTTTATAGTCTTGTAAACGAGACCGGCAGTGCCTTCCCGAACGGTAATCTTGAAGAGGCTGTCCCAATCCACCGCGTCCCTATCAGCAAGCAACGTTTCCAAAAGGCGTTGATGTTGCCCGCCAACGGATAACTGAGACGCATAGAGGACTATCTTTTCTTCTAAAGACCAGCTCATAGCAGATTCATCCCCGGAGAAACGCCCACCCGGACGTTACAAACACGTTTCCCCAAAAGCACGGCAACCGGAAAAAAACCCCTATCCGTTTACAAAACGCGCGGCATCCGGTATTGCGGTTAATAACCAATATTGATACGGAAATACAGAGAAAATCTAGCATATACGAGCGGTAAATGCAAGAATCATAATTATTTACCGATTTACCCGTAGCGCAGGCATCCTGCCTGCTTTTTCCTTGCTGGCCTTACCAGGACAAAGTGTTAGCAAGAATTTGGGGTAACAATTCACCCACCTCCAAAGTGCCAATACCCTGACAGGGTTATCCGGGCAATGTGCCGATTCCCCTCCAGTGAGGGACAAGAGACGGGTGATCTGTTACAATTCTGGAATGCACCCGATGTTACCCGGAAACAGGGTATCAGTCCTTGCCACGCCCCGTCAGGGGCAAAACAATAGTCGCCCACGGCGTAACCAGGATAGATAATCCCGTAAGGGGCTGTAAAATAATAACATTTACAAGTTTGTTTATTTTTTTTCAGAAAAAACGAACGCCAACAAACGCCAATACGACAAAGACAATTCACCGCTGAGGACGCGGAGAACGCGGAGAAACAACGACAACTTTTAACCGCTAATACACGCTAATACACGCTAATGGGTTTCTTTATTAGCGTTCATTAGCGGTTATTGGCGGTTTGATCTGTAGTTCTTTCTGACGAGCCTTTTTTCTCCGCGCCCTCTGCGTCCTCTGCGGTGAATTTGTTTTTCCCTGTGATTGGAACTATAAAATTTTAAAATCGTTAGACTGAAGTTGTAAAAGTTATTTATTTACAGCCCCTAAATCAAATTCTTTATCATAACCTGGAGGAGGTAAAAGGGAATATTAAAGAACTTACTGAAAATATCCCGTTAATCCTGTTATCCTGTCAAAAATTAAGTTAGCGCTTATGCCTATGCCCCCCCGCCGCGCGGGAACGTGTAGGATGCAACGGAAACAATGGTTCCTGAACCAAACAATTTTCAATGAACCTGCGGAAAGCCAAGAAAGAAATTGTCAATTGATGAATGTCCCGTTATAATGAGTAACCGTCGAAACGGAGTTAACGTCGATAATTGTTGAAAACCGAGGATAGAATCATGACCAGAGTCGAAGAACAGATACTCGAACTTGCCGGAAAACAGGCATCCGGCGCTGAAGTTATTTATGAAGAAGGCGAATCGAGGTCGGTAAGTTTCGAAAACAATAAATTAAAATTCGTGACTACAAAATCCTTTTGTGGGGCAGGCCTCCGGGTAATAAAAGAAGGGCGCATCGGCTTTTCCAGTACCACGGATTTAAGAAAACCGGAGAAATTGGTTGCCAATGCCATCGAAAGCGCAAAGTTCGGTCAACGCGCCGCCTTCGAATTCCCTGCAAACAACCACTTTCCCAAAATCGCAACCTTTGATCAGAAGGTTGTTGACTACCCCATCCAACAGTGCGTGGATATCGGAAGGGCGGCCATTGAAAAGGCGTTGTCGGCAAACCCCGGCTACGATTGCAGCGTGGGCTTTGGAAAGGGACAGGGGAAGAGACGCCTTATGAATTCTGCCGGGCTGGACGTATCCTTTTCATCCACCTCATTTGGCATTGGAATAGAAATCCTGCTGATTAAAGAAAACAGCTTCCTTTCTATTGGAGAAGGAGAAGGGGCAAAATCCCTCGTAACGGATCTGGACAAACACGTGAATAAGGCATTGGAGGGTTTACGACTTGCAGAAAGAGAGCTGAAAATAAAGACGGGAAACTACCCCGTAGTGGTTACCGCAAAGGCGATGGGAAACCTGCTCTCCACCTTTGAAATCGGCTGCAGCGGAAAACTGGTGCAAAAAGGCGCCTCGCCGCTCACCAACTGGCTGGGTGAAAAGATTATTGACGAAAGGGTCAGTATCTATGACGACGCCACGATTGATATGGGTGATTCGAGCTACCCGTGCGACGGGGAAGGCACACCGTCGCAGCGCACCCCGCTATTTGAAAGGGGCGTTTTAAAGAACTTCATTTTCGACTTGCAGACGGCCGGCATCATGAAGGCGAAATCCACCGGCAACGGCAACAGAGGGTTTTCTTCACAGCCTTCGCCGGGGAATTCAAACATCCTTGTCGAAACCGGCACTATGCCGCTGGCCGCCATGATTAAGGACGTCAAATACGGCGTACTGTTGGATCAGGTGCTAGGCGGCGGGCAGAGCAACGTCCTGGCCGGTGAATTTTCCGTTAATATCGATCTTGGTTATTTAATCGAGAACGGCACCGTTGTCGGCAGGGTGAAGGACTGCATGTGCGCGGGCAACGTTTTTGAGATTTTTAATAATATTATAGCAATCGGCGACAGGGCAGAATGGCATGGTTCTACAAAGGTGCCCCCATTTTATTTTAAGGCCATAAACGTCGCCGGAAACGCTTAATAAGGGCATCGTATTATCGTAGTAATCTATTCATTGTTCTAGGAGGAAATAATAAGATGATACTTCCACTGCAAATTACTTCCCGCAATTTGGACCTTACCGATGCGATCAAGGCAAACATTCAGGAAAAGGTTGATAAGCTGGATAAATACTGCACCACAATCACCAGTTGCCGGGTTGTCGTAGAGGCCATCCCAAAGAGGACGCTGTACAACGTTCACGTGGACATAAAAGTTCCCGGCACTGAATTGGTAGTAAAGCGGGAACCCAACGCAGACCTCTATCTGGCAATACGGGACGCCTTCGATGCGGCTTATCGTCAGTTGGAAAACTATGCCCAGCGTCACCGTAAAGATGTAAAACATCACGAGGAGGTGCCGCACGCGCAAATAAGCTCACTATTCCCTGACCAGGGTTACGGCTTTCTCACCACCTTTGACGGAAGAGAGATATACTTCCACGAGAACAGTGTGCTAAACCACAGCTTTAAACATCTCAACAAGGGAATGGAAGTACGCTTTGTTGAAGAAATGGGCGAAAAGGGGCCGCAGGCAAGTTCCGTGACGGTAATACGGGGCTCATAACCGTTCTGCTGCTTTTTGATAAAACCGGAAAACACCCCCCTTACTTCAATTATTACGGGAATAAAGGGGGGTTGTTATCCACCATCCATACCACATTAGGCGGTGTGTGTACATGAACAACATATACTACACACCCTGTAACTCAGGGCTTCAGCCCTGATGGACGCCGGCACTGCACCGCGCGCTGGAAATCACCCACAAAATGCCTGTACCTGTATCAGGCGCAACAGCCATCAAACCTGAAGGTTTGAGTTACAAATATGACTCAAAATGTCGTTGGCGTTATCCCCCTGCTATCCACGGTAAACGTTATTGCCCCCTCCCGATGCGTTTGTAAAACAGTAATATGGCGCGATTGCAGGCTGGCGATCGTCTTGTCGGAAACGACACCTTCGCTTGTATTAATAAAGGCATATAACGGCTGCACGGCATTCAATAATACATCCAAATTGCTTGCAAAGGAGCCGTGGTGAGGTATTTGAAGGACGTCCGCTTTTAACTCTTTGGAATTCGCCGTGAGCGCAGCTATCCCCTGCACCTGGATATCCGCGCAGAGCAGTACGGAGTGGCCGAGATATTCAATTTTTAGAACACAGGAGTTGTCGTTTGACGTGGTGACGCCGGGATACCACGGAAGTGGATGCAGAATTTTTACCACGGCAGGTTCAAAGCCGCTTAATAGCTCCCCCGAAGAGACCACAGCAACCGGTATGCGCCTTTTATTAAGTAGGGAAAGGATTTCCTGCCCCTTCTTTGATTCAAACAAATGTTGTTGTGAATAAACGGATTTTATAGAAAATCTTTCAGCGAGGGCGGGCAGTCCATTCCAATGGTCTTCATCCTCGTGGGAAAGAATAAGCAAATCAATGCCTTTTACCTTCCGTTCCCACAAAAAGGGGGACACTACGTATCGTCCCCCATCGTGATTTTGCCATGAGCCTACGTCATACAACATATTCTTCCCGTTTGGAAACTGGATAAATATTGCGCTGCCGTGTCCTACGTGCAGGCAGGTAACCTGCAGCGAGTTGTTGGGGAATTTGAGTACGTTCGAAAAGAAAAAGACGTTGGTGCTCAATAATCCAAAGATTGCCAGCCTGACAACGTCCAATGACAAATAGCCGCAAAACAGGAGCGACAGCATAAACAGGTAGTACACAACCACCTCTGCCGGTGACGGCCCTATAACGTAGAAATAAGAATAGGGAATGGATGCATGGAACGAGACAAGCGATTCCAATATAATGTCGGTGTATGACGCCAACCAGGCCGATGCGGCGGCCAATGGAGGGCATAACATCCCAAGTGTCAGGAGAATGATGCCACAAATGGTAATGATCCAGAACAAAGGGAACACGATAAGGTTGGTGATGCAGATGCCCGGCGTGAAAAGGTGGAAATAATAGGCCGTGATGGGCATGGTCGCCAGCCACGCAGCAAGGGAGACACAGAAGGATTTGCGCAGGTATTTCTTCAGGAAAAATAATCTCCCCCGTTCGGCCTTTACCTGCAAAGCCTCTACAAATAAGGCAACCTTAAACAACCGGCCTTCTATCCTTGAAGAACCGTACACAATGCCGAACGTCGCCAGCACAGACAACTGAAACCCCACGTTGAAAAGATCCGCCGGATTCCTGACCAGGATGAAAAAGATCGCGGTAAAGAGGCCGCTTGTAATGTCCCACTGCCTTCTTACCATGAAGCTGCCAAGAAAGGCAACAACCATTATGCCTGCGCGTAGCACCGGCGGATTAAGGCCCGTCAAAAGCACATACAAAAATACGACAAACAGAACGATCCCCATCGACAACGTCTGGTTTACCCTCAGCAATCGCAACGGAAGCCAGATGGTAAAAACCACAATACCCACGTTAAAACCGCTGATTGCAATGAAGTGAATGACGCCCGTCTTCATGAAATTATCAATCGTCTCTCCCGGCAAAGCAACCCTGTTGCCCAGCAACATGCTGCTAATCACCGGGGCGCTGTTGCTGAACGTATGCAGATATATCATATTGTTCAACACGTTCCCCAACGTGTAAATGGAACGATAGACCGGGTTTCGGCGAGAGACCCCGCACAACGTAACATTGTCGGCATGAGCCACCGTCATTAAACAACGCACCGACGGCATTTGCCTTTGTAAGTAGCCTTTGTAATCGTATTCACCGGGATTGCGGGGCGGCGTGGGAAGAAACACCTGACCGAGAAGTTCCACCCTTTGTCCATACACCAACTGATGTAAGAGGGACAGCACGACATCTCTGTTCACCACCTCTGCATTTGACGGATAAAAATTTACTTTAACGGTTCCTGAAACCTCTTTCCAGCCGGACGTAGTTTCCACCGCCTCTGCGCGAATGAGGAAAGAGGTCTTGAAACCGGGTTTGCCCGAATACCGGCCTGAAGCGAATCGACTCAATCGTTTCATCACAATAGCATCATCCAACATAATGGGTGGACTGATAATGACGCCTTTTATGCGACCCAAAGACCTCTTTGCCGTTAAAAGCCGCTCCAGGTGGTTGGCGGAAATGGAATCTGTCCTGCAATCATAATACGCGGCAGCGACGGCAACCAATAAAAAGGACACGCACACCGGCAAAAACCCCCTGAGTCTTTGAAACCCTATACTTGCCAGACAAGTTATCCACAACAACAAACAGATGCCCAGGGTTACAGAAAGGGCTATCGTCGTGACGTATCCAAGATAGACGCCGGATACAAACAAGATAGCAATAATAACAATAGGCCGTCGCATAGTCGTTTTTGCATTAAATAAGTGTATTTTATAATGGAACGTTATTTTAACAATTTGCAGGGGTTTTTACTTCAGAAAACCGGCTGTGTTTTGGTAGAATACAACATTAGTGAAATACTGCTTCTTTTTTGTGGCTCTTCCGGCTTGTTCGGGTTATAGTAAATCTGTGTAATCTGTGGTTTCAAGCTTTTTTAATCTGTCTGAGGCCCTGCCTCGCTGGTTGCTATTATGAAATGTCCACATTGTCTTGAATCTTTTCACGATTTTTATGAAGTGATACTTGTTGGAAATGACGCACACGGCGACTGGGGTATCATCAGCCGGAAGTGTCCCTCCTGCGAACGCGTCATCCTTGTCCTGGCAAACGGCAAAATCAGCAGCATTGGAGGACGGAATCATATTGAAGCCGTCAAAAATGAGCGCCTGATTTATCCCAGGGCGTCGAGCCGCACACCCCTTTCAAAAGAGGTTCCTGATGAATTTGCACGGGAATACCGGGAGGCGTGTATCATCCTTGCGGACAGCCCGAGGACGAGCGCCGCTTTAAGCCGCCGGTGCTTACAAAGACTGTTACGGGAGAAGGCGCGCGTCAGGCCGTCGAATCTTGCAGGTGAAATACAGGAAGTGATTGAAAGTGGAAGCCTTCCGCCATACATAGCGGAGTCCATCAGTGACATTCGGAAGATTAGCAATTTTGCGGCTTATCCAACAAAAAGCGAGAGGACGGGTGAGGTGGTGGACGTTGAGGCCGGTGAAGCGGATTGGAACCTCGACGTGCTGGAGGTACTTTTCTATTTCTATTTTGTACAACCTTCCATAATTAAAAAGAAACGGGAAATACTTAACCTCAGACTTAAGGATGCGGACAAAAAAGGGTTGCAAAACGACTAGTATCTTGCCGCGTAAACCCTCCTCCCCCTATTTACCATTCGGACGAAAACACGCATGTGTTCATGCAAAACCTAACGAAATGAAAAATGATCTCCTTGCTGTTCCTGTTTCCTCTTCAAGCCACTATTCCATGTTTATAAATATTCCACAAATCAGCGGATACTTTTGAAGGAACAAAGTTGTAATTCTTGTAAGACCATACCGTAACCGTGGATTGGATAAGACCCAAAAATGCTATAGCAGATATTTCTACATTGATTTCCTTTCTAAGCAATCCGAGCTTTACTGCGCTAGCAACCAATGCCTCTATCTTCATCAGATATTTTTGTATGAGCAGCGATATTTTTTCCCGTATGATTGAGTCGCTGAACTGCATAGCGCCCATAATGACGATGAACGACGTCTCACGACGTTCTTTCGCGTACACAAAGTGGGCAAGCAGGATGTTGTTGAGATTTTGGATGGGGTCATCACCCGTCATCGCCTTGTCGAGCGCATCCATAAGTGTTTCTTCAATGTCATCGATCAGGAGGTTCAATATGTCCCGTTTGCTTTTAAAATGGCGATAAATGGCCCCACCTGTCGTTCCGATACGACCGGCAATTTCACCGATAGTAACGTATTGTATCCCCTTGGTTGAAATGATATTCCGAATGATATCAACAATTTGCTGTCTTCTGACTTCGGTTCGTTTTCGAATCTGCACGGTAACCCGGCTCCTTTTAAATAATACAACTAACCTTGCTTTTTTATAATTACGTCTAAAATTCGTATCCTATTGCGCTGAGTATTGTAGCGTCATTTTTGCGAACGCCGTCAACGCCGGGGTTATTGTCAAATTCATCAATCCAACTCACCGTTAGCGACAGGGATTTGTTGATGCTCTGCCTTAACCCCATGTCCGATTCAATTCTCCATTGTGCAAAATCTTGCAGACCCGGCAGATAATCCATTTTAAAATAGTACTTCGTTGAAGGTAGTATTTGCCAATTCAGGTAACTTCCAAGCCTCAAACCAATGCTTGTTTCTGTTACATCATGTTGAAATTTTTCGTACATATATGACGGACCGATCTCAGATTTGTATCTAAATGCCCCCTTCGCTAAAAAACGATATCCCATACCGGTTGATGAAATAGACCTGATACTTATCCTTTCAATTTCATCACGCTCGAGGCTTTCCTGATAAAAAGAGTATGCTTTTTCTGTATGCTTTCGTTCGTATTTACCGGTGCCGCGCTGCTCATCGGTATTCTTACTGCCATTCTCTGTTTCTAAAAGGAAAAGACCGGTAAGATAAAAATGGTCCCTTTGTTTTTCCCGGGAAAATTCCGTTTTTATTGTGGTTGTCGTTGCCTCAGTGTTTCCTTTTTTAACGGTTAGACCGGCATCGACGTTCCCCTTCCATGACTTTTCCGGCACAGAGGCATCTCTTTGAGACTCTCCCCTGGAATCCACCACCAATGGCTTGACCGTTTCTCCCTTTGCAAATTGCGCCGGATGCTCCGTTTTTTCCTTAAACAGGGGGCGACTTTTCGAGGCCAACCCGGGATAGATGTCCGATACATTATCTGTTATTGTAAGGTTTAGGTCTTGTGCGGAAAGAGCACCTGCAGCCGTTGTAAGCACCGAGAAACTCGTTTTCTTTTCACCGTGATTTACCACAATAACCTTTTCATCCTTCGTAATAAGGCTAATGGTGCGCCACTGAATGAAGCAGATGCCGCCGTTTTCCTGTCGCAGTGAGAGATACTCGCCGTCAACATGAACAACTTTCCCTTCCACGACCCTGTCATCAATCGTTTTTATCTGGTCAGAAAACGCCTTATCCATGAAACCCAGCCATAAGCCAACGAAGGCAAATAGCATTACGGAGAAAACGTTCCATTTCCCTATACGCATTAAGATCTCACCTTCCCTGCAGAAGAAATATCTCTGTTTATGATAAGGCTTATTATACATTTTTTCCCTGATTTCCCTGTTGTTCCGCCTGATCCGGCAAACCATGAATGGGAAAGGGTACGACGGAACGAATATGAATATCCCTTTGGGGGAAAGCGATTTCAATCTTCTTATTTCGAAATGCCTTTGCAATGGCAAAATTAAGCTCACTCTGGGTAAACCATCGCTTGCCGGGATTATCCGCCCAGAAATACAATTCAAAGAGTAATGCGCTGTCGCCAAACTCGGCAAACCGCACAAAGGGTTCCGGGTACGTCCTGACATTTGGATTCTGTTTTACAACTTCCAACAAACACTCTTTTACGAGTTCAGGATCGGAATCGTAGGACACACCCACCTTCACGCTGCCTCTCATACGGGTTCTTGGGTGCGTCCAGTTGGTTATCCGGCTCTCAATAAATTTTGAATTAGGTACGGTTATGGTAACCTCATCCGGCGTTGAGATGGTGGTGCTTCTTGCGCTGATTTTTTCGATAGACCCCAACGTCCCATCCTCCAGGGTAATTACGTCGCCAACCCGCATGGGACGCTCAAAAAGCAGGATAATCCCGCTGACGAAATTACTAATGATGTTCTGCATTCCAAAGCCGATACCGATACCGAAAGCCCCTGCAAAGAAGGCAAGGCTCGTCAGGGGAACGCCTGCCATTCTAAAGCCAATGAGAACAGCAATCCCGATTACAACGTATCGTGACAGCGTGGAAAATGTCTGGCTCAGCCCCCGTTCAATCCGCAGTTTTTGAAATAACCTGTCCTCCAGCAATTTTTTTACGTACCGGGCAATAAAAAAAGACGCAACCACGACGATTAATGCAAATATAATTTTTATCGGTGTTGTATATCTTCCCCCCTCAAAGTCAAAACGGTACCGTAATCCATTCCCAATGGCTATAATGATAGCTCCCGCTTGTCCAAATACTTGGCCAACCAAAAAGGGGGCGGCAGGGGAACCTATTGCATACCGGAATGTTTTCACCCATACCCTGATAATAATTACTGCGGTAATTATGGAAACAGCGTAATTAAATACCACCTGATACATTGTCGTAATGGAACGATAGCTCTTTTCCTCCTGCGCATTTTTTTTGACGGCGATTTTCCTGAAACTCGTCTCCCTGGCGTTACTCAACCGGTGATGCAAATACTTCCATATCCAAAACGCAATAAAGGCAATGACAAAACTCTTAATACACGTCTTTAATAAGCTATACGTCAGCACCGGATACCCAAGACTCCTGATTGCGAACAAGGATACGACAAAGACAATAAAGAGCGGATACAGTATCTTTATTACACGATGAATAAACCTTCCTAATTGACTTTCAACGCCGGGCAACAAATTAAAAATGAGGGTCTTTTGTGTGGCTATCCACAGCAGGAGGATTACGGTACCCACCCGGTAGATAAACCAGAGTAATTCAATAACGTCATTTTTGTACCCAAATACCGTCAATACGGTAATTGTTGACAGGAAAATCAGTGAATAGTTTAGAATAACATTCAATGAGCGATACAGGTGTTTGGGAGATATATACGCAAGAGAGGTAAATAATTTTTTGTCCCCCTTTTCCA
This sequence comes from uncultured candidatus Brocadiaceae bacterium, assembly GCA_964372185.1. Classification (GTDB taxonomy): domain Bacteria; phylum Planctomycetota; class Brocadiia; order Brocadiales; family Brocadiaceae; genus JACVXV01. Next base: position 17,166 of record CAYJPZ010000018.1, on the reverse strand, counting down.
GGCCGAAGGATTCAATAATCAAACCTTTTAGCATCTTGTACACGGCAACAATAACAAACACGCACGTTGCCGCCGACATCCACGGGGTTTCAACGTTAAAAATAACCGGTATTACCAGGGACAAAATAGCCAACCATATACTGTTTATACTCTTCTGAAGGACGATGAAGAGGCTGGGGAGCAGCCTTGTCCTATAGTACGAACCGCCTTCTATTCCGTACAGATGTAACGCTTTTTTTTCACAAAACCGTTGTATGTACTGTTGTGAGAAATAATAAACAGCAATCAGAACCGATAGCGCGACGAGTTTCGCCCAAAAACCGATCGTGGCCTTTTTGTTCGATACATACACTACCACGTTCTTTCCCTGAGTTTGCCCCCACCCGTAAAGTTGGTCAAACTGCCCATAGCATCCCGCCAGGTCCTTATATATTGACTTGAATGTTTCCGCGGAAATACTGCTTTTTCTTCTTATCCATACGTTGGCCGCCTTTGCTTCGATTATCTTTTCTTTCTGCTTACGCAACAAGTCAAGAACATTTTTCTTGATTTCCAACCTTTCGCGCAGACGGTCCAGTCTCGACATGGTAAGTCCGAGCCGTTCATCTAACAAGTTCGCTTTTTGCTGCGCATAATCAATCGCCAGCGAAGCCAATTCCTTGTCTTCAAACGAAGCGACTTGTTTTTTGATCATGGGTATTTCTTTGTAAGCGGCTCCAAGGCTATCCGACGTCAGCCTTTCCTCTTGTTTCAGTAAGTTGATAAGGCTGTCTATAACCGCCGGGGCATCGGCAAACTGCTTTAATTCCGTTTCTACTTTTGATTGAATCTCATCCAGCTTCTTTGTGGTTTCAACCTCGTTAAATAAGAGGTCAAAGTCTGCCTCTAACTGTTTGTATTCAGTAATGTCTTTAAATCTCTGTGCGCTTTCCGTGATAAGCTCGTCATTCTTTTTTGCGACGTACCCGACCAGTTTGTGTACCTCCGCTTCCAGCTCCAATACCCTCCTTTTTTCAGGAGCAGTCGTTATCTTTTGCATCTGGATAACCTCTTCTCCTTTTTTTGCAACCTCCTGCAAGGTTTTTTCAGATGCAGCCCTTGTGGCCTCCGCGGCCTTTTGTGTTACCGCCTCAACCCTTTTTGCGGCCTCTAATTCAGCCTTCTTCTTTTTTAATTCCTCATCCTTTAATTGCACTTCCAGCCTGTTTGCCTTTTCAGCCAGATACGCCGCGTTGAGTTCGGCGTTCTTTAGCGCCATCGCCGCCACGTCATGCCGGATTTTGGCTGCTTCCAGTTTTGTTTTAAATATCGCAACCCATTGTTCCTGCACGACCTTATACCAGAGTAAGATGCTGCCGGCCTTTTCCTGCGCCATTGCGGCAAGCGTCTCATCCTTAATTTCTGCCTTAAGCGACTCAATGTCCTTTGCAACGTCCTTAACTTTATCGGACGTGCGCGCCTTGACGTCTTCCAATTCATTCGTAAAAAATGAAACGAGAGATTCCTTTTCGTTAAGAATGGCTTGTTGTGCCGCAATAAAGCCTTTGGCAATGTCCGCCTCTTTTCTCATAGCAACGGCCTTATCGGGGGACGTCAGGGCGATGGTATCATTTAGCTTTATTATTGAATCAAACAAATCTAGCCAGTCGGTATATGCCCGGACTTGTGCTTGCAGTTCGGTTAATGTATCCTTGCATTCTTGTATTTGTTCACCATCCACCTCAGTCTTCTGCTTAACCGCCATAATTTCCATATCCAATAGACTCAGATATTTGGGGTTTTCCTGCTCCGGCGAAGAAACAACCTCAGACGGTATATCCTTTTTTTCTTGTAGTAGTTTATCAAGAAAGGCCTTTGTGGTCTCTGCATCGCTTTCTAAATGTGAGATAAGCGACTCAATCTCTTTTCTCGATTTGTCTGCGTTATTCTTCACCTCCTCTGCCTTTGACCTGGCGGCGTTAATATCTTCCTGTCTGATTATCTTGTTTTGCTCTGTAAGCATTACTTCTGTTGCTTTATTTTCGACAGATTGTGCATGAAGAGGAACGCTGAAACACGCCCACAGAAGGGTGGTAATTACCGGCAATAGTGCCGTAATAAGAGTACATTTTTTCTGCAGTAGGTTTTCCATAAATATCATACCTGTGTTAACCCTTTAAAATTCCAGAAATGTTATCAAATTATTTACCAGCAATCCGCATTACTTGCCTTCTTACCCCTTTATTATGGATACGAATTTTCATTTTGAATCCTACGGATGACTCACCATTCATTGCATGGTGCGCTATCGTCTGAACAAACATAGAGAGATTCAAGTTGCAGGTAAATAACGGTATTTTAATTATAAAAATAATTGCCGATGTGCGCAAGTAATTGCCTATTTACATAAACAACAAAATGGCCCAAGACTTGGTTCCCTATAAATTCTAATGAAAATGAATAATCCACGCAAGGAGTGAGCGGCAACCCCTGCCTTCACCGTCAGACTCTTAACTTTTCGTCTAATGCCTTCTCATACCGATTCGTTGGCTCCATATCTTTTTTACTATGCCATCATCGTCTTCGTCATAGATTTCGCCTACAACTTCTTCTAAAATATCTTCCAATGTTATGATACCTATAGACTGGGTGATTTGGCGTACTATGGCCATGTGAATCTGATTCCCCTGAAAACTTTTGAGTATCCTGAGAATGGATTCGTTCACATCGACAAAATAGGGTTTACGGAGTAAACTTGTTAAAGAAAAATCTGATTTGGTGTCCATCATGGCTACAAATTCTTTTGTGTGAAGGATGCCGACTATCTGCGGTTCGGCTTCACCTGATATGACGGGAAGTCTTGTATGTCCACAGGCAATAATGATTTTTAATATTTCCTCTTTGCCCATAGAGCTACGGACGGTAACAACCTTGTGAAAGGGAAGCATAACTTCAGATGCCCTCTTAAAACGCAGTGCAAACAAATTTAAAATGTAGTCTCGGTGAAACGGGGGTAATGATTTCAGCGACAGATCTGAAACCGTTTCATCTGAAGGAGGAGTGGTACGAATCCCTATAAGGAAGAGAAATGCTATCGTTGATTTCTCAAGGATATGGACTATTGGTGATGCAATCTTTGTCATAAGTATTAACAAACGACTCGAGAACAATGACACTTCTTCCGGATGACGGATTGCAATAGCTTTGGGTACCAGTTCACCAATAACAACGGTAAAAAAGGTAAACGGGATGACGAAAAGCGCGATTCCGAGAATTTCAGCCGATGTACCGGAAACGTGGAGAAGTTCCCTGAGGTATGGAAGAATAGACGCCTCAACTTCGGCGCCACCCACTGCGGCTGACGCTGTCCCAACCAGCGTGATACCTACCTGAATAACGGCAAATGTTCTTTCCGGACGGCCCTTTAGGGTAACAAATATTTTTGCAGAGGTATTACCCTTGGAGGCCATATCTCGTAAAAGGGGCACATTGGCAGAGGCAAATGCCATTTCCATGCACGAAAACATACCGTTAAAAATGACCAATACGATTACTATTATCCATTCCATTGTGTGATTATAAAATTAAACGAGGAAATATGTCCCCAGGGAAAAATACGAGGTTAATGAAATAATGTCGGCAATTGCCAATACCAGCGGACAAGAGGCGTGCGCTGGATTTGCGCCGATCTTTTTAAAAAGAATCGGCAGACTGCATCCAAGAAACGAGGCATTAACAAGGGTCAACAAAATAGTGAGAAACAAAACTATTATACGGTCATTCTTCGATAAAAGCAATTTTCAATGAACGTGATTTGAGATTTTTTTGACAGATGGTTTACGGGATGGTAAAATGTATCATTTGTATCTTTTACGGTAAATTAATAGAGAGAAACATACCTGCCAATTCCAGGAATTCAATGAACTTTATTATACGATTGAGCGCCTACCTTCCCATGTAATCAACCAGGTAATTATTAAAAGTTTGTACACTTCTCTTTTCGTGTAAACGTGCAGCGTTTGCACATTAGTACCCAACAAATTTCCTCAATTTTTTTGCAAATATTTATTCCCCGGGAGGGTGTTATGTTTACTTTTTATCTTCAAAAACGCGCAAATATAAAGGATGATATCCTGTCTGGTCTAACGGTTGCGCTGGCACTAATACCAGAGGCCGTTGCATTTTCTTTCGTTGCCGGCGTACAACCCCTCGTAGGTTTATATGCCGCCTTCATAGTAGGATTCATTACTGCTGTCATGGGAGGCAGGCCAGGGATGATTTCAGGAGCAACAGGGGCTTTGGCGGTAATTATGATCGAACTCGTCGCAAAGCATGGTGTGGAATACCTGTTTGCGGCAGTTGTATTCATGGGTATTATTCAGATAACCGCAGGGATTTTGCGGTTGGGCAGGTTTATCCGACTGATACCTCATCCCGTCATGCTTGGCTTTGTCAATGGCCTTGCAATCGTCATTTTTCTCTCTCAATTACGACATTTCAAAATACCGGGAGAAACAGGTGCATTGGCCTGGATGAGTGGAACAACCTTATGGTTCATGGTAGGGATAGTAGCGATTACCATGGCGATTATTTATTTTTTGCCCCGACTAACACGAGCAGTCCCTGCTTCTTTGATTGCTATTATAGTGATTACGGCAGCAGTAGTAGGATGCAATATTGACACCTTAACGGTAGGCGATATGGCTTCAGTAGCCGGAGGATTACCTAAATTTCATATCCCCGTGATTCCCCTAAACTGGGAAACACTCAGGATTATTGCTCCATACTCTGTTATCCTTGCTGCTGTTGGTCTCCTGGAGTCCCTGATGACCGTAACCTTGATAGATGAATTAACCGAGACCCGCGGAAATAACAACAAAGAATGTCTCGGACAGGGTGTTGCGAATGTAGTTTCTGGTTTCTTTGGTACAATGGGGGGTTGTGCTATGATCGGACAGAGTATGATCAACGTGGATTCAGGCGGACGAGGGAGATTATCTGGCATTACCGCCGCAATATCTTTGCTCTTGTGTATTTTATTTGCTTCGAGGTTCATAGAAATGATCCCGCTTGCTGCATTGGTGGGAGTTATGTTTATGGTCGTATTCAGCACATTTGAATGGACAAGCCTCCGCATCCTTCACAAAATTCCTCGCGCTGATGCATTTGTATTGGTATTGGTCTCCGGCATAACAGTGTTTACTGATCTTGCTATTGCAGTAGCAGTTGGAGTAATTATCTCTGCCTTGGTTTTTGCATGGAAAAGTGGTAAACACATCAAAATTCACTCATACGTTAATGAACGTGGTATAGGAATCCACAATTTACATGGCCCATTGTTCTTTGGATCGGTACGAAAATTTCTTGAATATTTTGATCCACATAAGGACACAGAAGATGTAGTGATAGACTTTCAACATTCACGAGTTTGTGATCATTCAGGCCTTGAAGCCATTAAATCACTGTCAGAGCGTTATCTCAAACTCGGTAAGCGCTTACACTTGAAACAGCTTAGCACGGAATGCCAGCGCAGCTTAAAAAGCACGAAGGACTTTGTCCTGATAAATATTCTAGACGAACCACAATACCTCATGCTGCCAAGTGCCGGAGAACGTCCAAAGTTAGCGCCACATCATAGCACAAAACAGATGGCAGGAAAATCCCGCCAGTTTAAGGGGGATTAACCAGAGAAAATGGTGTTAAATTATTTGCCCATAATCTGCAAATAGCGTGCAATGCCATTTCTTGTAATTAGACCGATGACTTTATCATTTTCCATGACTATAATCCTGCCTTTGTCTTCTTTTATCATTAACTCAAGGGCTTTCATGACGTCGGCGCCCTGGGTCATCTCCCATTTTTTGTTATGGGGGATGAAAACATCAGATACCTTTACCTTACGCCAATTTTCCCGAGGGACGTCCTTGATTTCCTTAAGGGTTATAATGCCCAGGAATTTCCCGTCATCGATAACAGGAAATCCACCGTAACTACACCGAAGAAAATAGTTATCTACCGCCTCGTCTAAGGTAATCAAGGGGCCGAGGGTTACGATATCCCTTACCATGACGTCCTTGACTTTTATACCTGAAAGTACCGCCTGAAGGGTGGCCTGTTGAGAGCTTGACTGGGCTGCCAGGTAAAGGAACCACCCAATGAGCATCAACCATAATCCACCGGAAGAACCGGTAAAAATCAAAAACAGACCTAAAAAGAGGAAAAACAGGGCAATCCTTTGCCCAAACTTAGACGCCACTTGGGTGGCATAAAAAAAATCCTTTGTTCTGCTCCACAGTACTGACCTGAGAACCCTTCCACCATCCATCGGAAAGCCCGGAATGAGATTAAAAGCGCCGAGCATAAAATTGATTTGCGCAAGATAAGAAAAAAGCGCCTTTGTCCCACCCGTTGTATTTATAGCTATCAGGAAAAAGAGGGCTGATAAGAGAAAACTCGAAACCGGCCCCGCGATGGCCATCCTGAACTCCGCCTTTGGATGCGGCGGTTCTCCCTTTAACTGCGCAACGCCTCCGAAAATAAACAGGGTAATACTTGTGATAGGAATACGGTATTTTTTAGCGATATATGAATGGGAAAGCTCATGGAAGGTAACGGAGGCAAAGAGCAGTAAAGCCGCCAACGTGCCCTTGACCCAATAAGCGGCTACGGGAAGGGCCGGGGCTGCCTTCGGGAAATAATGGGTAGACAAAGACCATGTGATCAAACCAAAAATAATAAACCACGAGAAATGCACCCGCATGGGTATTCCCATCACCGTTGCAATTTTCCATGTACCCGGAACTAATGTTTTATCCATTTTGCACCATTGTAATAAAGTATGATACCATTATCTCCAACAGAAATTATGTTGTTTTTGTCAATACCCCATATCACTCTCAGCCAGTTAGAGGTATGGCTTGTTTTTGGATACACTTTGATCCATCATAGTGAAGTATAAGGCCATCAGCACCGACAATAAACACATTATTCGGATCTGTCCCCCCAAACACTCATAAGTCGTTTATTGGTAATTTGAACAAATTTCTCCCATTTCTTCCCCTTAATTTACTTGTCAGCCACCATACTGAAGAAATCCCTGTATAAGCTACTACGGAGCTACCTGTTGCGGAAATGAGACTCCCCACCCAGAGGGGTATTGCATATCTAAAAAAAAGCCTGAGCATACCTGTGAAACCCGCCAGTTCATTCGCGTCAGGAGTGCCACTTAACCATAGCCCTAATTTATATTGTAAGGAATAGATAACGGGCGCGGTTAAAGGATTTGTTACCCAGCTTGCCGCTAATGCGACAGGCATATTAACACGCAAAAATAATGCTGTAAGAATTATTAATGGAATCTGTACCCCGATCGTTGGCGTAAGCGCAATAAAAATACCTATTGCAAAACCTGTGGATACACTCTTATTCGTTGGTTTCCATAAGCGTTGATCAAAAAGCCGGTCGCCTATAAGGCGATGAAATATGGTATCGTGTAAATGATGTTGCCGGGGGATAAGTCGCGAAAGATTTAAGCTTAACCTTTCCCTGCTGAAAATATGTTTAATCTTTTTACGCATAAATACCTGTTATTTTTTTATAATATTAACAAGTCCCTCTGAAGTGATATTGAAACAGGAATTAAGGGAATTGCAAGCTTTTAAATTCTATTCAATAAAAGCGCTGTGTAAATTAGCGGCTGGTTCGCCTTTCTAACGCATTCCCCTCGCGGGAGGGGTGGGTTTGCCTATCACATTATAATTGCGTACCTTACAACCACACCCACCCGCAAACCCGCATAAATAAAATGAAAATTCCTGTAACACTTTAGTTTTTCGGAAAATAACCCCGGAGGGGTGAAATATTAATAGCTAAAACACCCAACACGATAATAAGCTCCGGAGGAGCGATATATTGTTTACGAACCATCTCTGTCGCTCCTCTGGAGCTTAACATGGGTGCAAATTTTTTTTCTATTAATATACCGCTCCTACCGGAGCTTTTCAGGGCTTTTTCAAAAAACTAAATTGTTACAAATTCCTTCTTTCCGGTATAGGTATGCATACTTTTGGAACGGGTAATTTTTTTTGTTAAGACCAATTTCAAAAAAGAAGGACATATTGTGGAAGTCAGTACAATTACCATAATAATCGAAGAGAATACCGTATCATCCAGTATTCCCATATCCCTGCATATTCCGGAGAGAATTAAAGTCCCCTCCAGCTTCATTGCCATTCCTATGCCTATTGCCAGACGATTTATGCCTTTATCAAATGGACAAACACCGCAAAATATTTTTCCTGCAACTGCGGCGCCTGTTATCGCCAGGCCGAGGAATATTGCGCTCATATTCAAAAAGCTTTCCAATTCCACCTGCGCTCCTACCCGAACAAAAAGTATAGGTACGAGAACTGCATAAAATGGATGAATCACACGTTCAACATTTTTATGTTCACTATCATCAGCGTATCTTATTTTTACATTTCGCAGGAATAAACCCGCAACAAAAGCGCCTATTACGGTATGCAATCCCATTGATCCAAATATAAAAGCTAATATAAGGGATAAAATTATCACAATGGGTATGTTTAATCCTTCCGTTACCCTTTTCGTTAAAAAATTTCCAAACCGCTCACCATACTTCAGAATAGTGATTAAAACAATGAGCAGGAAGGAAATTGCTATGCCAACACTGACTAATATATGCGGTACAGAGGCTACCCCACGGACAACAAATCCACTTACCAGGCCGAAGGTTAAAATTACAATAATCTCCGTAAGCACTGCTGCTCCAATTAAAATTCTCCCTTCCGTGGTATTCATTGCCTTTAATTCACGGAGTATCTCCATTAATAATCCCATACCGGTATTACAAAGAATAATGGCGAGAAGAACTTTCACGCCAATTGAGACGTCCGGAAGCAAAAAATATCCAACCACGAGACCAAGCCATGCGGGTACTATTATTCCTCCGATACATACGAGAAATGATGAGACCCCGGCTTTTAGCAGCGCCCTGATGTCTGTACGCAGACCGGCGGTAAAAAGAAGTATGAGGGTTCCAAAATATGATATCATCTTTAAGAAGGGCATCGTTCTGAGAAAGTTGAAAAAATCCCATCCCGTGAAGACACAGATGTTGCCTAATACCATCCCTATGAGCAGATTCCCCACAACCCCCGGGAGTTTTATTTTTCTCACAATCAGTTCTCCTGCCTTAGCAGCAATGAGGGTGACGATAATTGCAAGGATTACTTCATGGGTTGGGTCGCTGTGCCATATATCCAGGATGTGTTTTTCCTCTTTTTTTGCTGCGTGCCTTGCCGCTTCTTCCTGACGACCCATTTTTTCAGGGACGTCAGAGGAAGAGTGAGTATTTTCTTCTTCCATAAGAGGGAATTGTCCGTTATCCATCGCTGGTAGGTGAGGATCACTGCCCTCTACCGATATGGGTTGTTCTTCGGTAATGATTTTTGTGGTTTGTTCTGCTGTTGACAAGATTGGGAAAATTTCCGTTTCTTCAACAATTAAAGGATGTTCACCGGTAACGGAAATGTCTTGTGTAAGGGTATCCGAATGTGTGTCCTCTGTTTCAACAGCCGAAGGTGTCTCATTCGTAGGAATAACCGACAGGTTGGATTTGTCGGTTAAAGCACCTCTTTTTTTACGAAGGGTTTTTGCCCTTCTCGAAGATTTTTCTATGGGGTGTTTTTCCTCTGTCGAAGGCTGGCTTTCTTTTTCATCACAGGAGGGAATTTGCTCCGGCTCTTGTGCCGATGCCAAATGTTCTGCTGTTACCTGTGGTAACGATAGAACAATAGTGCAAAAAAGGGCAAGTAGTATCCTATAAACCGTTTTCATTATTAAGCTCTGCCTGAATCCCGTGAAGGCCTGATGGTTTTGTCAAAAACATGTTAATCATAGAAACTGAAAGCAAGACATCTTTCTCCAGAGATGTTACTGCATAATTAGTCCGGTTCTTTTCAACATAATGATTACCTTGTACTTTATAGAGGAACAATGAATATACTTTTTTTGTTTCAAATTATTAATGAATTAATCATATTATTTTTCGAAAGGTGTCTTAAATATATTTTGTTGACATTTAATTCTATGTTAAGCCGCAATATGCCGTCTTTTGGATATTTTTGAGAGCGTTCTCAGCGGCATGGCTTAATTTCCTAAATATTTAGGAGGTGGAGAAGAAGACAAGGAAAAGGAAAAAGAAGGAAAATCCGGGGAATTGATTTAACTGTCTCGTTCTGGTTAGGAATTTTCATTTTATTTATGCGGGTTTGCTGAGCAAAGGCAACAAAATAAAAATCATGCCTTTTTTCTCCTTCTTATCCACTTATCAATTTCTACCGCAATGACAATGGTTATCGTTATTGCTCCTATGCCTACCCATTCTTTTGCTGTAAGAGGCACCGTCCTGAAAACCCACTGTAGGGCTGGCACATAAAGTACTGCGAGGTGTGCAAAGAAGGCTGCTATCATGCTTAAGAATAAAAAAGGATTGGCCATAGGATTCATTTTGAAAATGGATAGCGTCTCAGAACGGCAGTTAAGCGCCTGATAAAACTGGAAAAGGACCATGGTCGTAAGGGCTACCGTACGCGCCTGTTCTAATGGCACACCGGAATTGAGATTTACTATGAATATGAGAACTGTTCCCGCCGCCATAATAAACCCCATCAAAAAAGTTCTCCGGATCATAAGATTCGTGAGAATGCCTTCTTTCGGTGATCTTGGTGGCCTCCGCAAGACACCTTTTTCTGCCGGTTCGAATGCGAGGGCAACGTCTTGCAGCCCGTTTGTCACAAGGTTCAGCCAGAGTATTTGCGCAGCGATATAGGGGATGGGAAATCCCATAAGTAACGTTGCAATAATAGCAATCAATTCTCCAAAACCACAGGATACAAGAAAGAGGGTAACCTTCTTAATATTATCGTATACGACCCGTCCCTCCTCAACTGCGGCAAAGATGCTGGCAAAGTTATCATCTGCAAGGACGGCATCGGACGCCTCCTTTGCGACATCGGTTCCTGTCCTCCCCATTGCTATGCCTATGTGCGCCGCCTTAAGGGCTGGGGCGTCATTTACGCCGTCGCCGGTCACAGCCACGACCTCGCCATGTTTTAATAATTGCCGGGTAATCCGTAATTTATGCTGCGGGGATACCCTGGCGTATACCGATACTGTTTTTACCTTGTTAAAAAGGTCTTCGTCGCTCATCGTTTCGAGTTCCTTACCGGTGATCACGTCAGGGTCATCTCCGCCCAATCCGATTTTCTTTGCAATGGATACTGCGGTAACGGCATGATCGCCCGTTATCATGATGGTTCTGATGCCTGCTTGTTTACACCCTTTCACGGCCTCTATTGCCTCTGACCGTGGAGGGTCTATCATTCCCTGGAGACCTGCGAAGGCCAGTCCCGACTCCACGTCGCGATGCGTAAGTTCTTCCATGTCGTGTGAGGCTTCCTTGTAAGCAAAGGCAAGCACCCGCATACCCTCCTTTGCAAAGTTGTTTGCAATAAGTAAACCCTCTTTTTTCTGAGAACCGTCACCGGCCTCAGACTCGCAACACATATCCAGTACCTTCTCAGGCGCGCCCTTAACAAATATAACCTTTTTTCCTCCGTGTCTGTGAAGGGTTGACATATAACCCCGTTCAGACTCAAAGGGTATAGACGCAATCTGTGGATAGCGCTTCTTTTCATCCTCCGGCACAAGACCGGCCTTCATTGCAGAAACAATAAGGGCGCCTTCTGTAGGGTCTCCATCAACTTTGTATTGACCATCTTCCTCATACATATTTGATTCGTTGCAGAGAAGCCCTATGCGCAGTAATTGAAGATGTTTCTTCTTCTCCTCTGCTTTAACAGACATTTTATCATGGAGTATCTCCCCCTTTGGTTCGTAACCGCTTCCGGTAATGTCATATAGGTGATCTCCATCATAAGCCAACCTGACGGTCATCTCATTTTTCGTTAAAGTCCCTGTTTTATCTGAACAGATAATGGTCGTGCTTCCCAGGGTTTCGACGGCGGGGAGTTTTCTGATAATAGCGTTCCGTCGCGCCATCCTTGCCACACCAATCGACATAGCAATGGTTACGGCGACAGGGAGTCCTTCTGGTATTGCCGACACCGCCGTTGCCACTGCTACCATAAACATCTCCGACACCTTTGATCCATGGATGAGTCCTGCCCCGAAGAGAGCCGCAGAAAATCCGATGATAACGATCCCTATTAATTTTGCAAACCGCTCAAGTTTATCCTGAAGGGGGGTTTTTATTGACGTCGTGTCTCTGACCTTTTCTGCAATCTGCCCCAGGACTGTTCTTTCTCCAGTCTCTACAACAATACCTTTTGCCCTCCCACTCACCACGATGGTACCCATAAAGGTCATATTCTTTTGATCACCGGAGGTCAAATTATCTTCACTTATTGCTGCAGTTGATTTTTCAGCAGGGATTGATTCGCCGGTAAGCATAGCTTCTTCAATCTTTAATTCATACGTCTTAAACAACCTCAGGTCAGCCGGCACTTTTGTACCAGATGCAAGGAGAACAACATCGCCTGGTACCAGTTGTTCGCTAGGTATCTCTTTCTCTTTGCCGTTTCTTAAAACCCTTGCCCGTGGTATGAGCATCTTCCTGAGCGCCCTCACGCCCTGCTCTGCTTTATATTCCTGTATATAACCAATAACCGCGTTAAGGATTACAACTGCCGTAATTACGCTGGTATCTACATATTCTTTGAGAAGGGCTGTCACGACAGCGGCTATAAGAAGGATATAAATGAGCGGGCTGGTGAATTGATGGAAAAGGATTTTAAGCCTGCTAATTTTCTCTTCTTCGACAAGTTTGTTTAAACCATATTGCTGAAGCCGTTTGCTGACTTCATTGTCAGTCAATCCTTCTTCAGATGTCCCAAGCTTTTGCATTATTTCTTTTACATGCAGTTGGTACCAGTTCATTCTTCATCCCTCATAACAATCCTTAACAAAACGGGCGCAAACAACGTAGTCAGGGCGACAACGAAGACAACGATTGCGTACATAAAATCATCAAATATGCCACTTTTTTTCCCTACTTCTGCAAATATCAAGCCCACTTCCCCCCGGGGAACCATCGCAATGCCCGTGGAGAGTTTTGTCCTTAAACTACCCTTGACCCATATCCCGCTCATCACTTTTGTGATAATGGCAACGGAGACCAGCAGTCCCGCCATCTGCCAGAAAACCAGAGAAGAAAAGTCAATAACCTTCAGGTTTATTGACGCCCCCACAACCACAAAGAACACAGGGACAAAAAGCCCGATAATGGGTTTCATATTTTCTTCAATTTTCTCGGCAAGAGCGGGGCTGTAATGGTCTATGGTGGAGCCAAGCGGCAGAAAGAAGCGCCGCGCGAGCGCTATACCGGCCGCAAAAGAACCCAGAATCCCGGGCGCCCCGATTTTATGGGAGATAAATGCAAGGGCAAGTACCATGGAAATTATAATTGTCGGTATAATCCCTTCCGTCTTGCCATAGCGCGACGCCTTTGATATCAGGGGAACAAGTAGCTTGGTAATTACCGGGGCAATGAGCAGAAAGGCGGTAATGAAGCCTATTATTTTGCCGGTATCGATCATACTGACTTCCCCTTTTACGGCAAAATCGTACAGCGCGGCAAGAATGACAACACCGATGATATCATCAAGCACCGCGGCGCCAAGGACGATCTTGGCCGTTTTAGTGCGGTGTTTATTAATGTCAACGAGTACGCGTATGGTTATTCCGATACTGGTAGCGACAATGGTCCCGCCAACAAAGAGTGAGACGATATTTGACAGATCAAGCAGGTATCTGCATACACAATAACCCGCAATTGCCGGGGCTGCAACCCCGGTAATTGCAACTAAAAATGACTGCACCCCCACCTTTGCGACCTGGCCGACGTCCGTTTCCAGTCCGACTTCAAACAACAGGAGTAATATGCCAATCTCTGCCAGTAAATGAAGTGTCGGATCAACTTTCAAAATCCCAAAAAGACTCGGTCCCAAAATGATACCGGCCGTGACCTCGCCTAAAACGCCCGGCATACGCAAATACGTAAATAATTCCGCAAAAAACTTGGCGGATAACAGAATGATTAAAAACGTTAAAAAGAATTCGGCAACCTCCATCTTAAATACCATCCTCCATTTTTTCTATGAGCGCTACCGGGAAATTCGCTAATATCTCAGATACAGAGAATGCCGTTGCATCCCCATATTTCCAGGACGATATTATTTCGCCGGTAAAAATATTACGGTACGATACGCCAGCCGCTTCAAAGGGAACGGAAAGAAACATGTCCGCCCATACTGTTTTCCCCACCGGCAATTCATCCTGTTTTTGTATAAGCCTTGAAAAAAAACGCGGGGCAACGACGACCAGGGTGGCAGTCTCCGACTTCCTTGCAAATGCGCAAATATGGCGGGTCCTTTCTCCTTTTACCCCGATGGGCAGGTATTCGCCCCTTTCAAATAAATCCCTGTGCGCTTTACGGTAATTCAATGCCTTGTACGCCAAAAAGAGTTTGACGTATCCGTTTTCCCTCTGTACGGCCAGTTCCCTGGCAAATGCTGAAAGCGGCCTTTCCCGCTCGCCCTTTTTGATCTCCTCCAGCGCATTGATTCTGACGGAATAATCAACGGGTCTGCGGTTGTCGGGGTCAACGAGGCTGAAATCCCACAACTCCGTGCCCTGGTAAAAGTCGGGGACGCCCGGTGAGGTTATTTTCAGGATCGTTTGCGACAGGGAGTTGTACATGCCGTAATGGGAGATCGTTTTTTGAAAGGTTTGAAATGCCTCGAAAAATTTGTTTCCACGGACGTTGTTTAAAACAGCGTCTATAAATTTCATGGTGGCGTCTTCATAGGCTACGTTGGGATTTATCCAGCTTGAGTTAACCTTGGCCTCGCGCAAGGCTTTTAGCATATAGTCTTTAATCCGTTTCCGGAATACCTCACGCGCGGGCGCGTTCATCGGCGCAACGGGCCACACGCCGATGAGGGTTTGGTAAAGCAGATATTCATCGTTGGCGTCCGGAACAGCCTGGCCTTCCACGGTTGCCTTGTGCTTCTTGTTCTGCCGCCTCCACCGCGCCAGTTGGTCTCTCCATTCATCGGGCACCTCGGAAAGGACGTTGATTCTTGCCCGCGCGTCCTCGCTGCGTTTGGAGTCGTGGGTCGCGGTGGCAATGAGGGTGAATGGCCAGCACTTAAACCTTTCAATGTTTTGTCCGTGAAAGGTTTCCACCGTGACGCCGAATCTTTCCGGGTTGCCACCCACTTCATTGAGCGTAACCAGGCGGTTGTAAATATAAAAGGCGGTATCTTCAATCCCTTTTGCGGTGACCGGGCCGGTAACCTGCTGGAATTTCATAACGAAGTTGAGCCATTCCCTTTTATCGGCGTCCTTAAAATTTTCAGGGTATTTAAGTAACAGGACGTCTTTGAGAAAATCAAAGATGGATTCGCTCATGGCAGGGTTCTTCCTCTTGGCCTTTGTCACGGCGATCTCAACGTATTTCCGGTCTCTTTCGGCCACGCCTGACAGGTTTATGTACGTCCGGTAAATCGGGAAAAAGGCAATGACCTCCTTTATTGCGCAGGTAAGGCTGTTTAAGGTAAAGTCCCTCGTGTGCCGGTTGCTTTCCGACAGCCAATTCAAGTAGTGTCCCAGCATGTTGATTTCTCCGGACATTACGGCTTCCATAATCAGCGTCTTCTTCTCGTACACAATGTCCTGAAAGTTGGGGTTTGACAGAATACATTTTGCATAAATGTCGTCAAACGCCTGTGCGTGGGACGTTTCAATGAAGAGGCCGTTTAAGGAGTTCATAAAATCGTACCCGGTAGTGCCGTGGATGAGCCAGTCTTCAGGTGTCTTTTCGCCTTTCATCAGGATTTTTTCACCGACGATGTAAAAGGGCCTTGCCCGCGGGTCCGACGGTGGAATTTCATCGTATTGCTTTAACAACTCCGCTGCTTTGCCGGATGTTTCCGCGTTATCTCCCGTACGATTAAGTTGTTGGTAGAGAAAGCAGTTTCTCTGCAACCGCTGAAAATATTCCGGCGGGTTGTATAATCCATCAGGGTGGTCAACCCGTAATCCCGTAACCTTTCCCTCCCGGATAAGCCGGAACACCAGCTTGTGGCTTTCATGAAAGACAAGGGGGTTTTCCATGCGCACTGCCGCAAGTTCGTTAATGTCAAAGAACCTCCGGTAGTTTATTTCCTCGGTGGCCACGCTCCACTGGGAAAGCCGGTATATTTGCTGGTTGAGGAGGTTGTCCAGGAGATCGAAGCTTTCCGGTTTGTCCTTCACCCCGTTAAATATCCTCACGTTTTCATCAATAAACGACCTGATTCCGGGGCTTTCATTATAAAGCGTTAAAAGGCGTTTTTTGATAATCTCCTTTTCCCGGTACCGTTCATTAACCATGTCCGGATTTCTTTCCGTAAAGGAAGGCAGGTGATTGATTGCCGTAATGATGCTTAAAAGCTCCTGCAATTGGGCATTATCAGAAGAAAACCGGTTTTTAAGCTCGTCTATATGGTATTGTAATATTTCGATATACGTTTTTGGCCTTATGGGAAGTTTATGGCGGTAATAGCTAAGGAAGAAAGCGCCATTTTCGAAGGCAAGCAACAATTCCTGCCTCTCGAGGGTAATTCCGTACTGTGCGCCGAGAATAGGGATAAGGACTTTATTCTTCAATTCTTTCTTTACCGGTTCCCAGTCAATATCAAAATAATCGGCATACAGGGAACTTGGCCCGTTCTCCAGGACGTCCATCCACCAGGCGTTATGCTTGCTGGTGATACACATGTGGTTTGGAACGACGTCAAGTATTTGCCCCATGCCATGGTTCTGAAGTTCCTGTATCATACCTCGGTACTCTTCTTCAGTGCCGACTTCAGGATTCAGGGTGTTGTGGTCAACAATGTCATAGCCGTGAGAGCTGCCTTCCTGCGCCTTCAAATAGGGTGACGCATAAATATCCGAGATGCCGAGTTGATTAAGGTAGGGGATAATCCCTCCTGCGTCGGTAAATGTAAAACTGCCGTTGAATTGGAGCCGGTACGTTGATATGGGTATTCTCGGTTTTAAAGGGTCATGTGATGTCATTTTTAACATCTTTCTCGTTCC
>CAYJPZ010000017.1:0-33275 GCA_964372185.1 uncultured candidatus Brocadiaceae bacterium | reverse complement strand
ACCCCTGGCTATATCCTTTCAGCCCTTCGGGCCTGTTGTAGGGCGACCCTTTAGGGTTGCCACCTCTGGTACGTGTTCAAACAGTTGCAAGGCTAAAGCCTTGCCCTACGTATAAACAGAAAAAGTCGTCGAAGGCCTAATTTATTTTAAGAGGCGTTTATTCTTCAGTCAATCCCAACATTATGTTGCCAGCGACAATATGGTGGCGGGTATCTTGTTAAGTGGTAAAATATTGTCGGCAGCGCCCAACTTAATCGCCTCTTTTGGCATACCGAATACTACGCACGTTTCTTCATTCTGGGCAATGGTTTTTGCGCCGGCTTCTTTCATTTTTAAAAGCCCACTGGCGCCGTCGTCTCCCATTCCCGTCATGATTACCCCAACGGCATTCGACCCTGCAAACTTTGCGACGGACTCGAACAAGACTTCTACGGACGGCCTATGCCGCTTCACGTGCGGCGATTGATGCACAGCAACGTAATACCGCGCCCCGCTTCTTCTCAGTTCCATGTGATAGTTGCCCGGCGCAATTAACGCCGTGCCCGGTATAACGCTGTCTTCGTCCTTTGCCTCCCGTACCTCAATGGCACAGAGGTTGTTCAAACGGTCTGCAAACGCCTTGGTAAAGAGTTGCGGCATGTGCTGCACGATTACTATTCCGGGCGAGTTCGGCGGCAATTGGACGAGGACGTCCTTGAGCGCCTCCGTGCCTCCCGTGGATGCGCCAATGGCTACGATTTTATGTGTGCTGGTGATTAATGCGTGACTGCTTCGGTTGGCTTTTTGGCCGACGTTTACGTTTTCAATGCTCGCGGTATATACCTTTTTTTTCACCTTGATGTTAGAGGCTTCTCTAATCTTTTCCGCCAATTCAGATACGATTTCTTCGAGAGACTTTGATACGTCAATCGACGGCTTAGCGACAAAATCGACAGCTCCAACTTCCAGCGCCTTCAGCGTGGTTTCGCAGCCAGCCTGGGTAAGAGAGCTTACCATGATGACCGGCAACGGATAATATGCCATAAGTCTTTGTAAAAAAGATATGCCGTCCATCCTGGGCATTTCCACGTCAAGGGTGATTACATCCGGCCTTAAAGTTATAATCTTGTCCCTGGCAATAAATGGGTCTGCTGCCGTTCCAACAATCTCGATGTCTTTGTTTTTGCCTAGACCCGTTGAGAGTATTTTTCTTACCACTGCGGAATCATCTACAATTAACACCTTTATTTTCTTATCCATAAGTCAAGCACCTTTTTATTTTGGTCATTTCTGATAAATCGTCGGTTGCACGTACTTAAATTTGTTATCGGTGCCGGCAAGGCTTTCTGAATGGCCGATGAAGAGATACCCTTGTGGCGCAAGATGATTATAATATTTTGATACCAGATCACCTTGCGTCTTCTTGTCAAAATAAATCATAACGTTTCTGCAAAAAATAAAATCGAATTTTCCTTTAAAAGGAAATATTTCATCCATAAGATTAAGCCTTCTAAACGAAATCATGTTTCTTAAGATTTGTTTTACCTGGTAATTCTCTTTGGATGAGATGCATTCTTTTTCAAAATAGGTATTCAACAGGTGAGGAGGAATACCCTTTAATCGCTCTTTGGGGTATACTCCCAGCATCGATTTCCTTAAAACCCTTGTAGATATGTCAGTAGCTAATATTTTTACGTCCCAATCAAAAAGCGATGGTATGCTTTCCGACAGCACCATGGCTAACGTATAAGGTTCTTCGCCGGTGGAACAGCCGGCGCTCCACACCCGTACCTTTTTTTCACTTTTTTTCTTTTTGCTTTCTACCAGGCAGGGAATTAACCGGTCGGATAAGAACTCAAAATGGGCAATTTCCCTGAAAAATTCGGTAAGATTGGTGGAGATACAGTCGAGCAGGCTGACCAACTCATCACCCGATGTGTCATTTTCAGTCACGTATTTATAATATTCCTTGAAGGAGTGTAATGAATGTTCCCGCACACGTTTTATCAGACGCGATTTCAACAGTTCCTTTTTAACGGGCGTAAGAAATATTCCGCTTGCGTCATATATCAGCCGTTGAAAAAGGTTAAATTCGGCATCGGTAATATCTATTTCCACGATTGGGTAATTCCATTCCTTTCGGTAACTAGTGAATTTTTGTCAAGATTTTTTAATGCTCTACAGGAGTGGAATCCCCAAATATTTCATGCAACGCCGATATCATCCGGTCATCCTCAAAAGGCTTTACCACGTAGTCGGCGGCGCCATGACGAATGGCCTCTGCCAAAGCGTCACGCTGGTCTAAGGCAGAAATCATAATTACCTTTGCCTGGTTATCATAGGCTATGATGTCTTTCAATCCCTGAATACCGTCAACCTCCGGCATAGTAATGTCCATGGTAACGGCGTCTGGTTTCAATGCCTTATATTTTTCAAATGCCTCACGGCCATTTGCGGCCTCTCCAATAACCTGATAACCGTTGCGTTTGAGTATTTGGGAGACAACCATTCTTACCACTTTTGCATCATCAACGACTAATATTTTTCTCATACACACACTCCCAAGGAATCGATCAGCTTTTCGAAGGATTTGAGCTCCGGGATAAGGAAAAGATAACAATCAAGTTCTGTTTTTAAGATTTTAAACGACGTGTCGATCAGAAGAAAACTTTCTTCATTCATACCTTGTTCCATTAACAGAGACGAAAACAAAACACCGGCAAAATCGTTATGAACAATCGGGGGAAGCGGGACAAGTGTCGCGTCAAAATTTGAAACCAATGAGTTGCAGATATGGGCTGCGATGATGTTCCCCACCTCCTGAATGGCGCTTTCTGAGGCATCATCGAACTCTTTTGCCGTCCCGACAGGTTGCCTGAGGAAAAGATCTGTCAGGGTAAGGGTTCCTTCCATTGGCAGCATAAAAAGGAGTTTGCACGCCACGTTGCCATGAAAGTTAACCATAACACCGGCCATTTCCCGCGCGTCTTCATTCATTTTTTCCGTAGCGCCGGTTAAATCGGTGATGTAAATGTTAGAAAGGGCTATTTTTGCGCCCGTTTTAAGTGTCTTAGAAAGCGCCCGCGAAGCACGGTCTATACTAAGCCGTGTCATGACTTCAAATACCTTCAAGTGATTTATATCTATGTTCATAAACGGTGCCTTTCAATGCTTTAGATGTAGTATGGCCATGATCATTAGCTTTAATTAGGCCTTCGGCAACTGATTTGTATTCACACGCAAGGACACGGGCACCGTGTCCCTACTTTGAAATTCCTAAACATTAAATAATACTGTATGAAATTTATTTCCCTCAATAAACGGTTATTTGCTCTCCAAAAACACGGCACTCCACCGAGCCTGTCTCAGTATCTAAGACGATGTTATACCCTTTCGTGCCGCCGGTCTTTGACGCGACAATTTTAATGTTCTCACTTCTTAATATACGCCGCACCTCTTGCTCGTTTGCCTCTCCGATATTCAGCAGCTTGCCGTTTGTCTCAAACATCTTTGCACCGCCAAATATCTTAGCATACATCATCCCCCTTGTTGCCCCGGCGCCTAGTACCATTTGGGAGATAAAGTAAGGCAAGCCCGTGTCCGCATACTTGGTTAACTTGAGATCGTCGCTGTTTCTCTTGGGTAACATGACGTGTAGCAGTCCACCGATTTTTTTTATCGGATCGTACAATACAATTCCAATACAGGAACCGAGCAACGTCTTTAGTGCGTGAGGAGAACGGGTAATTTTGAGGTCTCCAACACCCACCGTAATATGGGTTAGATCAGTATTCAATCCTTATCCTTTCCCGTCTTAAACTTTTTAACTACCTCTTTAAAATCTTCCGCCAGTTTAGTCAGTTCCGCTATGGTTGCGGTGGATTGTTTCAGTCCCGTTGCCGCCTGTTTCACAACCCCGGATATCTCTTGCATCGTCCCCGCCACCTGTTCTGTCGCGCTCCTCTGCTGTTGTGCAGCCATAGCAATCTGGCGGACGGCATTCGTTGTCTTTTCAATCAAACTCATATTCGATTCAATGGCATGTCCTGCCTTTTGTATGGCATCCTCTCCCATTTCCACGTTCTTTACGCTCTGTTCGACAGACAGAACCGCGGTATTTGTTGAGGCCTGCATCTCGGAAACGATGGCTTTTATCTCCTCCGCGTACGTTTTCGTCCGTTCCGCAAGCCTTCTCACCTCGGCTGCAACGACGCTAAACCGCTTTCCGAACTCACCGGCAGACGACGCCTCAATCGAGGCGTTAAGCGCAAGCAAATGGGTTTCATCGGCAATTTCCTGAATAGTCCCCAACACGTCACCGATCCTTTGAGATCTTTCGCTGAGTGTGTATATCTTTTGGGCGCTGTCTTTCGTGGCCTACTTGGTCTCACCCATGAGATGAACGGATGCAGCGATGTATTCCATCCCGCGATGTCCCGTGGTCTCAGAATCCACGGCAACCTTTGACACAGACTCGGCGTGCATGGCAACCTGCTTTGCAGAACTGGAGAGTTCCTCGATCGTTGCAGTTATCTCGCTCCCGGTCCAGATTTCCTTCTCCAACGTAACGGGAAACCCCAATTACTTCTTGCAGTGGTGATGTAACGAATACTTTGGAAAGAACAAATACAACCCCAATACATACACCGGTTATTATTACGGTAATTATGACGAGATGCCAAAATCCATTCCAGATGGCCTGTGATACGAGGGTGTAAGGTACCTTGAGGCTGATGGCGCCCCTGACGTCGCCCAAGTGATACCCTACAGCAGTATCGCTTTTATATTTTTCACTGATGAAAGCGGGTACCATCTCTCTGCTCTCATGACATTTTAAGCATGCTTCCTTTACCACTAACGGAAGCATATAGCGAAAATATTTTTCCTGATTTACGGTATTAATTTCCCAGTACTCTTTCAGCCCCTTTTCATCTTCAAACTTCTTTAAGACACGCTGCTCAAACGCGTCCGGCGCATTATCCGGATTTCTCAGCTTTAAGCTCGTTTGCTTCAGGAGGTATCCCGTTTTTTGAGAGAATTTTTTCCCGATGCCGTATCCCGCGCGCGCAGGGATAAAATTGGCTATTTTCTCATCCAATGGCACGTTGCCAAAGGCAGACAAAGATTCTGCAAGATATTCCCTCGTCATCTTAAACTCATCGACAATCATCCGGCAATTATTCAAAACTTCATTGTTACGTTGCTTTATGTCTCTCATCGTCAAATAAGTAATGCCAACAGCCATGACAATAATAACGGCCAACGCATTGACCAATGACAATTTTACGCCGATTTTCATAATTGTTGTAGGGACACGGTGCTCTCCGTGTCCCTACCCGTTGTCAGAGATGCGAAAAGATTGTTTCTTAAAAGTGCTGGAAGTCATCTTTGAGGGGGATAATATCCTCCGGATCGACGGACGTATGTCCGCTTGTGTTGCTTGTGTTGCTTGCAACATCCGAACGGAAATGGCGCGCTTTGTTCTTTGCCGGCAATTTCATGTTTTCAGCGGGAAGCTTCTGCTTTTGCGGATAATTTTTTTTCTGAGGATGTTCGCCTTGAGGCATAAACTCAACGGTTTTTCCCTTTTCATTGACGGTACCTATTTCCCTGGCAAGGTCTCTGACAATTGCCTTCAGATTCTCTGCCTGCGCGGACAATTCCTCGCTTGATGACGCTAACTCCTCTGCGTTTGCCGCATTTTGTTGGGTAACCGAGTCGATGGTGCTGACGGCTGTGGATATCTGGGTGATGCCCTCAGATTGTTCCTGCGATGCCGTAGCAATTTCACCGGCCAGATCGGTTACTTTTTTTGCCTCAGTAACAATTTCCTTAAGGTTGTCAGCAAACTTACTCGCCAGCGCCGCCGCATTTTCCGTGCTTATTACCCGTGAGTTAATAAGGTCGGCGGTCTCTTTGGATGCAACAGAACATCGCTGCGCCAAATTACGCACTTCCTGAGCCACAACGGCAAATCCCCTTCCGTGTTCCCCTGCCCTGGCGGCTTCTACCGCGGCATTAAGCGCCAGGAGATTGGTTTGGAAAGCTATTTCATCAATAGATTTTATGATAGATAAAACTTTGTCATTGCCGGAATTGATCTCTTTCATCGTGATTTGTAACGACTCCAGCGCCGCGTTTCCATGCTCTGCAGAGGTTTTTGTCTTAATTGCAAGCTGGTTAGATTCTTTAGCGCTGTCGGCGTTTCGCGTCGTCATAGAGGCCATCTGCTCTATTGATGCGGACGTCTCTTCCAGCGACGACGCCTGCTGGGAACCACCCTCAGCAAGAGACTGGCTGGCGGAGGAAATCTGGCTGGCTGCGGAAGCAACCTCATCTGCCCCGTTCTTCAAACTGGCAACCGTCCTCTTCAACATGGAAACGACGCCATGGATAACAAAGAAGACTATACAGCCTATTACCAGAATATAAATCCCATTCCCGGCAAGATTAAAATTCCTATTTTCACGGATAGCTTCATTCACCTTAGCCATAGGGGCTATCACGCTTATCCCCCCCCGTATTTCTCCCAGCTTGTAGTTTTCCATATCTCTGCCGGAAATGTCTTTACCGTCTCCTGTCTTGCTTGTGGCGGGGTCTCCGTGACATTTCAGGCACGCCTCTTCAATCCTGAGCGGCACCATTAAACGAAACACCTCGGTGCCGTCCTCGAATTTCGTTATTTCCGCAAAATCTCCAAGTCCAGTGTCGGGTACGGAACCTAAATCCCATGCATCGGATTTTTTCATTGGATTGCTCTTGTGTAAATTGGCGGTTACTTCGAATTTTTCCAACTGACGGGCTTCCCATGCATCGGGCTTATTCGCGGGATTTCTGTATTTCAGACTGGTTTGCCTCATTTTGAATATGGTTGTCTTGCTAAAGTATTCAGCTATTTCCCGTCCGACAACGGCTGGAATGACACCCTTGAATTCAAACCCGCCTTTTGAATCCGTATTTATGACGTGTTGTTTTTCTGCGATTACCGCTCGTGCGCTCATAAGCTGGTCGGCGGCCATTCTTGCTTGTAGCCTGACCTCCGAAATCAGTTGTTTCTTTTGCCTTTCCATATTTACATAGGTCATGGCAGTTATTGAGATTGCAACTGCAACAACAATCATGACAATAAGTCTTGTGGTTAGCGTCATTTTACCGAACATTTACCCCCCCTTATTTTAAGCCGTTAATTGTTTTACAGCAGTTTTACCCGTTGTTTAAATAACACACGGAAGTGTCTTGGGTACTAACGAATGGCGGATAAGCTTTCTACCAGGTTAATTTCATCTGTGCCTAATACTTTATCCAGATCAAGTAATATTTTAACCTTGTCTTTTATCTTCGCCACACCGATAAATATATCGGTATTGACATCTTCTCCAAGGTTAGGCGTCGTCTCCAATTCCTCGTTGGTTATGTCCAGGACTTCCGATACGGTATCAACGATTATTCCGGTGAGCAAACCTTTGACTTCCACCACGATAATACATGTTTCCTTTGTATAATCCACTTCCTGAAAGCCGAACTTTAATCTCAAATCTACTACGGGAATAACCTTTCCGCGGAGATTGATGACTCCTTTTATAAATTGGGGAGTTTGCGGCACAGGCGTTATCCCCATGATACCGATAATTTCCCGCACTTTTAATATTTCCAATCCATACTCTTCACCGCAGAGAACAAAGGTGAGATATTTTCCTTCGCGCGATAAAATATCTGCAGTACCTGATTGTTTTTCCACCGTTGCTTGCATAATAACACTCCTTTTCCCTTTATACCGATTAACACACCTTGAAACCACCGTTTTGTAGAGACGCATTGCATGCGTCTTATGTAATACCATCTGATGGCGCACAGCAAAGAGACGCATGCAATGCGTCTCTACACGGGCAACAAAAAAAGTCGCCGAAGGCCTAATTTAACGCCAGATTGATAATGCCCCCTACATCCAGGATAAGGCCAATGTGGCCGTCGCCCAGGATCGCGCCGCCGGAAATACCCTTAATGTTGCGGAATTGCTCACCAAGACTCTTAATAACAATCTGCTGCTGTCCAAGCAGATCGTCAACAAGCAGTCCGCATCGCTGCCCTTCGCCTTCGACAATAAGAATAAGCGCCTCCCAGGGATTGGTTTTCTTCGGCTTAATGTTGTACAGGTTGTGCAGTCGCACCATAGGCAGTAAATTACCCCGGACATTAATCAGTTCACCACGATGCAGCACCGTAGAAATATCATCCTTCTTCGGACGGATGGATTCTTCTATGGAAAGCATGGGGACAATGTATTTTTCGGCGCCCACCTGAACAATCATACCGTCAATGATTGCAAGGGTAAGAGGTAGTTTGATGGATATCTTGGTGCCTTTTCCCTCTACTGTAGAAATATCCACCTTGCCGCGTAACCGTTCGACGTTCTTTTTTACGACGTCCATGCCTACGCCGCGTCCCGAGATATCCGTTACCTTTTCAGCGGTAGAAAATCCGGCAGCAAAAATGAGGTTGTATATCTGTTGATCAGAGAGTGATGCGTTTTGCTCAATCAATCCTTTTTCAATAGCCTTCTTCAGCAATCTTTCTTTGCAGAGACCTTTTCCATCGTCTTCGATTTCAATGACAATATTCCCTCCCCTATGAAATGCATCCAGCCGAACGAGACCCTCTGCGGGTTTCCCTTTGGCAACGCGCTCTTCGTTAGGTTCAATCCCGTGGTCTATTGAATTTCTAATAATGTGAACCAGGGGATCGCCAATCTCTTCGGTAACGGTTTTGTCCAATTCGGTATCTTCACCGGAAATCTCCAAATGCACTTTTTTGCCCATCTTGGATGAAACATCTCTCACCAGCCGGGCCATTTTCTGGAAGGTGGACTTCAACGGCACCATCCTCATGGACATTACCTCATCCTGTATCTCCTTAACGATTTTATTCAAATGAGAAATGTTTTTGTTTGCACCGTTGGCGTTGCTTCCTAGAAACTCGTTAATAAGCGCATTGGCAATAACCAGTTCACCGACAAGGTTGACGAGGCTGTCCAGCTTTTGTGTGTCAACCTTTACCGTTTCAGAGGTCGCTTTACCCATCTTGTTTTGTATCTTTAGGGCAGTGTTTACTTTTTGAGGCGTGGTTGCCCCTTTTTCTACCAGGATTTCACCCACATGTTTTGATTGTTGTTTCAAGGCCGCGTCGAGTTGTTCTTCACTCACGTTGCCCTTAATAACAAGTATCTCACCAAGCTTGACTCCTTCCGGCGGAGGTTTCGGTTCGCTCTCTTTTTTAGGTTTGGAAACAAGGTTTTTTCCCAATGCCTGTGATATCTTCAATAACAGCGGCTGGTAATCAATAACTTCCGTGGAGACGTCCTTGCCATCCATTTTGTTTACTACACTTACCCTCAGTTTTTTTAGTATGTCTAATCCCTCATACAGTATTTCAATAATTTCCGGGGTTATTTTTAATTTGGACTTTCTTGCCTCATCTAAAAGCGTCTCCAGTTCGTGGCTTACCTTGCCGATATCTTTCAATCCCAAAAAACCGGCGCTGCCTTTCATGCTGTGGATCGGACGGAATATACCGTTAATAATGTCCAGGTCTTCGGCGCTCTCTTCAAGCCGCAGTATCTTGGATTCAACGTCTTCGAGATGGTCGTTTGATTCAACCAGGAATTCTTTTACAATTTCAACATCGTCTATAATGCTTGAGTTATCTTCCATAAATTTATACCCTCAATTTAAAACCGGCATCCGATAAAAAAAAGCATCAGATATATTTTCCATCAACGGCATGCTATCAAGCTACCCCTGTTTGCCAGGTGTTTATCAATTTTTTCAATTAATTTTTGTCTTGTAAATGGCTTTGCTATAAAATCGACGGCCCCGGCCCTGATGGCGTTTATTACGTTGTCCCTTGTTGGGGACGAGGAGCAGATGATAATAGGGATATTGTTAGACATACTGTTTCTTTTAATTCGTTCACAAAGGGTTATGCCGTCAACCCCATTCATGTAAATATCCATAAGTACGAGATCGATACGATTTTTTTGTATCATCGAAAGGGCGCTGCCGGGATGGTCGGTAACCATAACCCGGTATTCACTACTCAGGAGTTTTCTGATAATACGCAGATCCGTATTTGAATCATCTACGGCCAGTATCGTTGCCTTGGTTTGTTTATCGCTTTCGTCAATGACTTCCGCAAAAAACTCTTCCCCAACCAATTTAGACAGACTTAAAATAAACTGGTCGTCATCAAACCCCAGGATTCGGAAGGTAGCCGTTAAAATCAAACACTCTTCGTGCAGGACTTCATCACTGAGTACCGAGTTGGCTTTCTCTTTATTAATCGGTGAAGTGGTGGTTAATCTGAGGTGAATGGGTTTGGGAAGTTTCGGTCTCAATTCGTTGTCCAACATGCCGCACACTTGATTCGAAAACTCCCGAAACGCATCCGTACAATCATTATCCAAAACACCTTTTTTGGCATTTTCCCGCACGGTAGCGTCATCCAGGGCGAGAATAATACTGCCAACGGTAATGGCGTTTTTCAGCGTGAAGATAAGATACATTTCCCCATCATAGAATTCTTCAATGGCCAATTTCGCTATCATGTAATCGGTGTCGGATTTTGAAAAGAAATCGCCAAGTGTGGTGCTTTGCAGGGCAGGATTTGTCAAAAAGACCTGTTTATTCGTCAGCTTAGCACAATCGCCGCAGATTCTCGGGAAGGTGCTTACTAAAGTGGCTTCCAGCTTTGAGGAAGATATTTTTTTGCCTGGGGCGTTTTCCATAGTTAAGTAAACATTTATTTGCCGGATTCCTTAAGTAACAAACCAACATTGAATTTTTCATTGTTAGTAATAAACGGCGTCATTAACCAGGGGTCTTTACTAAAGCAGGAAATTGACGCGTCGGATATCATGGGGCTGTTATTCACCGCAGTAATGGTTAGCCCTTCTCCTGCAATAACAATGGGGATCGAAAGATTCATTTCACCAAACTGAGAGGTTAATTTTGTTTTAACATTTCCGGCAATCATGTTGGTAATTTCGCCAACAGCGTCTTTTACCTCGCTGTTAAAGGAAGTCAATTCCATCATAAGCATGCTTGAGGCCATTTTCAGGGCAAGCGGTCTTGAGCAGAAAATACCTACCACACCATAATATTTACCCGTAAAACTAACCATACTGATGACGTCCGTTTTAATCTGAGTTTCATCCACGAGCGCAGCGCTGTCGGATTTTAAATCCATCATAATCATCGTTTCAAACAACATTTTTGTGGTTGCCTGGATTTCCGCCGCAACATCCCCTATAACTACTGATAACGACATTGCAAACTCCTCTCTAAAACATTATGTAATTGTTTTTTTGTTAGCACAATCAGCCTTCCCACATAAGTGTTACTTTATCTGTAGAAAATTTCCTAATTTTGCCTTTAACTGTTCCGGTGTGAATGGCTTTGTCAAATAGCCGTTGGCGCCGCTATTTTTGGCCTCCTCGATCTTTGCGTCGCTACCTTCCGTTGTTACCATTACGATAGGGATATTATTTTTTTGCCCGGAACCCCTCAGCGCCTTGACAAAATCAATCCCCGTCATATTGGGCATATTCCAGTCGCACAGGATAAGGTCCACGTTACACGTGGTGGCCTTTTCCAATCCTTCCCGGCCGTCTCCCGCCTCCACAAACTCATCAACCAACAGCCCTGATTGCATAATGTTTCTTTGAATAATCTTCCGCATAACGGCCGAATCATCAATTATCAATACCTTTGCCATATTTTACACCTCATCCTTTGCTAAAGTTGTTAGATTCACACATCCCCTGTATCCATTAATCTATTTTTGACTATTCAAACCGCCACCGATTCATCATCTTAAAGGTAAGCATAGTAACTTCTTTTACCAATTAATATATAAAGCGCGGACTGGTTTTTAGATATTAGGCAAGCTGCTTAATTGTCATTATCTCATGATTTTGCATATATTTCCACCTTTTTGCATAATTAAGTTACTCTATTACTCCGAATACTTTTTTACATTAAAATCTTAATGAAATGATTTATCAAATGCAACTGTTTTTTTGGTGGGGTTAGCCGTTCGTTAGGCATGAGTATTGTGCTGCAAGGCATGTACCGTTTTTTTGCAAAATTCCGTCAAAGTATTATCCCTGGCGCCCATGACAACAATGCAGTCACCCGCGCGCACCTCCGTTGTAATCATCGGAATGATATTATCCCTCTTTTCGACAAAGAAGGCGTTCTTGCCGCCTTGCTTTATACTTTTGATAAGATCGGCAGAAGATATACTTTTATTGGCAGTACCGCCCGCGTAAAATATCTCCGGCATAAAAAGTAAGTCGTGGGGAGAGAGGACATTAATAAACGCGTCGACAAACTCCTTTTGCATAAAAATAGTTGGACCATAACCATGTGGTTGAAAAACGGCAATAACACGCTTACACCCGTGCTTTATCGCATGTATTACCGCCGTGACTTTCTTTGGGTTGTGGGCGTAATCGTCTATCACCTTTATTCCGTCAACCTCTCCGATGATATCCATCCGGCGTTGCACACCCATAAACCGGTTGAGCGCTAATGCAATGTTCTCGTCACTAACGTTCAGATGCCTGGCTACCGCAATGGCAGCAAGGGCATTTGATACGTTGTAATCGCCGGGAAGGGATATCTTGTAAACTTGCCCATCCACCGTGAACGTTGTTCGAAACGGCTCATGGATGATGTTATTTGCGTACAAGCCGGCGTTTGTGTTTAACCCAAAAGTAACAACGTGTTTATTTTTAAATGGTATCGCCTTCAGGTGTGGGCAATCGGCATTGATGATGAGTGTGTCCTGTGTATTTTGGGAAAATATTTCAAACGTTTTTGATAGATTTTCAATGGATTCATGATCCTTTGATATATTCGTGATCACGGAAATTCGCGGTTTATAGAACACAATGCTTCCATCGCTTTCATCCGCTTCAATAGTAATGATGTCCGACTTGCCCGTCTTTGCATTGCCCATCGTAAGGTCATCGGTATAATTTTTAATACAGCCACCCACAATAATTGTTGGAGAAAGACCGGCATGGTCCAGAGCGTATCCGACCATAGAGCTAACGGTTGTTTTCCCATTTGACCCTCCAATGGCAATTCCGTACTTGCTGTTTACCATTTCTGCAAGGAGTTCTGCCCGTTTGATGATCTTTTTGCCAAGGGTAGTCGCTTTTGCTATATCAGGATTATCCATTTCGATAGCTGAAGAAACTACGATAAAATTGGTGTTTTCACTAACGCCGGAGCCGTTTTGCGGGTAGAGTGAAATGCCCTTTGTCATGAGTTTTTTAAATACGTGGGAGGTAATCTGTCTGTCGTAATTTCTGTCAGAGCCGCTGACGGCATGGCCTTGTTCTCTGAGTACCTGTGCGATGGAACTCATGCCGATGCCGCCTACGCCAACAAAATGATAGGAGTTGAGCATAATTTAACGTATTAGGAATTTCAAACTTACGTGTAGTGGCAAGGCGCGCCGTGCCACGACGCTGTTAAAAGCCGCCGAAGGCCTAACTTATCATAGAAAGGTATCTATAAATTTTAAGGACTATACAGTATGTCGCTAGAATTGTCAAAATATTTTTACTCTGCACATTCATTCTTGACAAGTTTGATAATTCGTTCTAAAATCAACGTCCTTGTTTTGTCACACAATTGGTTGGACATGGAGGCGGTACCTTGGCAACATTAGGCAGACATCTCATTCTTGAGATGTGGGATTGTTCCCGTGAGACAGTTAATAACATCGAGGGTATAAAAGAAATTCTTGCGAAGACGGCTAAGGTTATCCATGCAACGGTGATTGACATTATGTGCCACCACTTTAGTCCTTATGGTGTAACCGGTGTGGCTATACTTGCGGAGTCACACATTTCCATTCATACCTGGCCCGAATACCAATATGTCGCCGCGGATATCTTTCTCTGTGGAAACGCCATAAGTCCGCAGGTTGCCGCCTCGTACCTAATACAGGCGTTTCACGCAAAAGAAACTTCCATTGCAGAATTTAAACGAGGGGATGTCTTGTCCAGACAAATACAGGATTGTAAAACATCAGCGCCTTTCACAAAGGACAGAGAGTCAAGCGCCCCGGCGTTCTTATAAATACAAAAAAACAAAGGATAGGTATGAAAACGACACCCGTTAATTGGATTGAGGATGGTTTCAACCGGTACGAAACACACAAACATGCCGTTAAAAACGTTATATGCCGTGTGCAATCACCCGTACAAGAAATCACCATCATAGACACCTATAATTATGGACGATGCCTTATCCTCGACAATGAATTTCAGTCGGCAGAGGCGGATGAATTTATCTATCATGAGGCATTGGTGCATCCTGCACTTGTTTTACATCCTGGAGTGGAAACGGTGCTTGTTCTAGGGGGGGGAGAGGGCGCTACCCTTCGCGAAATACTCCGGTATCGTACCGTAAAAAAGGCGGTGATGGTTGATATTGACCGTGAAATGGTTGCCTGCGCAAAGAAATTCCTCCCCACGTTTCACACCGGGGCATTCGATGACGGACGCGTGCAACTCATCATTGAGGATGGAAGAAAATACGTAGAACAGACGTCAGAACAGTTTGATGTCGTTATAATAGACGTAAATGATCCCTTGGAAAACGGCCTTTCAAATAAGCTTTTCACCCTTGAATTTTATCAAATTCTTGCCGAAAGGTTGAAAACGAACGGGATCATTGTCGTGCAGTCAGGCGCCGCATCCCACACGGAGAACGACGGATTTACCGGCATCTGCTCCACCCTGGGCGCCGCATTTTCCCACGTATTCCCGTACGTCGCCTATATCCCGTCTTACGCCCTGCCGTGGGGCTTTGTTTTGGCAACGTGCAGTCCCGGAAGTCTGGACATTACGGGCGAGGAAATTGATAGTAGAATTGAAACCAGGATTACCGGAACACCCCGCTTTTATGACAGCATCACCCACCACGCCATATTCAATCTTCCAAAATATCTGAGAGCCGATATTCAGAAGCAAACGAGGATAATAAAAGATAGTGATCCTCTAGCGGAGAACTATCCAGGCATTTCGACAGATTTTGAGAATGATTAAAATCGCAATTGTACAAGCTTAAACTCCAGCGAACAGCCCAGTTTTCGCATTGGATGGTATTATATTAGGGATACCAATTTTAATGTGGCATAATTATTTTCTGTCTCTACTATTTGGACACCAAACTTCCAGATAATAAACCTTGAAAACCAAACAGAACAACGCTAATATTCTAACCAAGAGGCTACATGCCAATAACCAACGAACCCAACAACACCCGAAAATTAGATGCAGTTGGATTCCTTTGTTTGCTGCCTATGTAGAGACGCACGGATGTGCGTCTCTACAAAAGCCTAAATCTCCTGAATGGTAATTTACTTAGCGCCCACCTTCTGTCTGGATTTGTTGGGGAATTTGGTTTCGATTCCAATCTCTTCGTCGGACAGGTAGCACGCGGGGTCATGTTCCCACATATCACCATAAACCGCTTCTGCCCTAGCCCTGAAATTCCCGCCACAGATGTTGAGCCATTTGCACTTTGCGCAACGGCCTTTAATGTAGGGGTTTTTATTCTTGAGCCTGGACATTAACTCGTTTGAGGTGTCTTCCCATATCTCGCTAAACTTTCTTTTCTTGATGTTTCCGAAGGAATACTGCCTCCAGAACTGGTCGGCGTGAACCTCTCCATCCCAACTTATACATGCAAGCCCTTTTCCAGAGCTATTTCCTTCATTCATCTGGAGGAGTTCGTATACGTCCGCGGCCCTCTTGGGATTTTCCTTCAGCATTCGCAAATAAACATAAGGACCGTCGGCATGGTTATCGACCGTGAGCACCTCTAACATCCTGCCCTTATCATGCGCTTCCTTTGTCTTGTTAATGATAAGGTCAACGACCTGCCTGGTTTCTTCGTGTGAAAGGTCTTCTTCGATCAAGTTGGACCCCCTGCCGGAGTAAACCAGGTGATAGAAACACACCCTGGGGATTTTTTCTTTTTCAATAAGCTGAAAGATACCGGCAACGTCGTGGGCATTTCTCTTATTTATGGTAAAGCGCAGACCTACCTTGATGCCTACAGCCAAGCAGTTCCTGATACCTTCCAGCGCCAGATCAAATGCACCGGGAATGCCTCGGAAGCGGTCATTGGTCTCTTTAAGCCCGTCCAGGCTTATACCTACGTAGGAGAGGCCGAACTTCTTCAACTCAAGCGCCTTTTCCCTGGTTATCAGCGTGCCATTCGTGCTGATAACCGCCCGTAACCCCTTTTCTTTTGCGTAGCCTATCAATTCGAGGAGATCAGGCCTCATGAGCGGTTCACCGCCGGAAAAGAGGATTACCGGGGCGCCATAGTCGGCAAGGTCGTCCAGCATGGCCTTTGCGTCTTTTGTGGTTAATTCATTGGGGTATTCGATGTCTTTCGACTGGGAATAGCAATGAATACATTTCAAATTGCACCGTTGGCCTACGTTCCATACAACAACGGGCTTTTTGTCTTTAGAAAATTGCAACAGATGCGACGGTAGTTTTTTCGATTCCCTACCGTACCGCAATGCGTCAGAAGGTTCTACGGTGCCACAATACAGCTTAGATATACCAATCATGTTCCTTTACTCCTGCAAAGGCATATACAGACCAAAACATCATGTGGCTGTCAGCCACATGTATGTCTCATATTCATCACGAAAAATGATTATAACCCAAAAAAGCTATCAAGTAAATTGTTTTGTAACAGTCTACCTGATATACGTCAAGGTGGAAAACAACCCCCTGTTTTCCCCTCCTTATAAAGGAGGACATTAAATATCCCCTTACTGCCCAAAGGCGTATAATCGCCAATCCACACTACCGACGTATAAGACGCCCTTTGAGTCGATTGCAGGAGAAGAAAGCAGCGCTTCTCCAACGGTTACGCTCCACTTAAGGGAACCGTCGGTATTTACGGCATATACCTTTCCATCCCAGGAACCCACGTAAACCACTCCATTTGCATCAACGGTAGGGGCAGCGGTAATTGATTTTCCCGTTTTGAATTTCCATTTTAACCCGCCGTCTTTTTTGATTGCGCACAAGTCGCCATCCTGCGTTCCGATATAAATCGTTCCATCCGGCCCTATGGCAGGAGAAGAGTGGGTTCGGCTGCCTAAATCAAATCCCCACTTTAGCGTCCCTTCCATATTAACCGCATAGAGTTTTCCGTTCACGTCAGAAATACAAATAACGTTATCGCCGATGGCAGGCGTTGCGTCTACCTTGTTTTCGGTTTCAAACTTCCATTTCACCGTTCCACCCGGATTCACAGCGTACAAGTGTTTATCCCATGAACCGACATAAACTGTGCCATCCGCCCCAATTGCCGGGGAAGAGGTCATGATTGGCCCATCCGTCTGATAACCCCACTGAATTTTTCCATCAGAGGAGCGCAACGCATACAGTTTTCCGTCATAAGAGCCGAAGTACACAATGCCCTTGCTATCAACACACGGGGAAGAATGAATTGCATCCTTGGCCTGGAATTTCCACTTCAATTTTCCATCAGGCTTCACTGCGTAAAGCCTACCATCGGCAGAACCAAAATAAACCATATTATCCGGACCGATCGCAGGCGCACCAAATATTTCCTCCGCTACTTTAAATGCCCACGTTACTTTCCCTTTCGGGTTTACAGCCAACAAATTCCCGTCAGTTACCCCAATATAAATGATACCATCCTGACCAACCACAGGAGAAGACCATATTTCCCCGGCACCGGAAATAGCCCATTTCAAGTTGTTGTCAGTTGGGCCGGTGTATGGTACCTGCCCGGTTCTTTGCAGGTTATAACGATACACCGGAAACCCGCTCGCTGCATCCTGGGCATAAATGGGAGAGAAAAAAAACGTACCGGCCACAACAAGCGCTACAACCGCCGATGCTAAGTAAAAAACCGGATGGTTACTATGAGAAAAAAGGTGTTTCATTTTCATTACAATAACTCCTTGGTATCAAAGGTCAGGAATGATCAGTGTTTGTCCTACTTTCAAATCTTTCTTCTTTTTTAAGGTAACCACATTTGCGTCCAGGATGGCCTGCCATTTGGTGCCGTCGTTATAATATTTAATGGCCAATTTATAAAGCGAATCACCCTCTTGAACTGTGTGTTCCTTTGCATTCGATTTTGCGGTGCTTTCACTGCCCTTGACAGTCTGGCCTGCTTCCTCCGCTTTAACGACCTTTGGCGACGCAGGAGCGGCTGATTGCTCGTCAGGTATTATCAGCTCAGTGCCTATTTTCAGACTGTTTCTGTCGTGAATCCTATTTTGATTTGCATTGAATATCAGCAACCATTTGTTGCCGTCCCCATAATATTTTTTTGCGATTTTAAAGAGATCTTCGTTGGACGCCACCGTATGCACACGGGCATTTGCGGACAACGGTTCTTTGCCAGGCGTATCAAGCCCCCGCCATTCGGAACTACCTGACGTGGTGGTTCTATCGGCATTTGCCGTTGAACGCACCGGTTCTTTATCTTTGGGTTTCTCCCACGCCCCGACCAGAACGCTGTCGTCAATTTCGGCGAGTTGCGTTTTTATCTTTGCGGCATTTACAGCGTCCTGTTCGACAGGTTTTGTGGGCTTAGACACTTGCTCAACTATGGGCTTAAATACATCGGAAGGTTCTGACGTTAATTCTTCCGGGTTCAAATTTCCCGCCTGATCACCATCCTCCAGCTCCGGGATGGGAAGGGTTGGTTCTTTAATTGAAGTTTTTGTACTCAGGAAGACGCCGATGATTGCCAGGATAATCACCCCCAGAACAACCCCCACCTGCACGTCTTTTTTCATCGTCTAATTCCTTGATTTTCGTAAAAGGTTACATGAATCCTGCGTGCTTCATTGCGTCTTTCACTTTTTGGTCT
The DNA here is from genome assembly GCA_964372185.1 of uncultured candidatus Brocadiaceae bacterium. Classification (GTDB taxonomy): domain Bacteria; phylum Planctomycetota; class Brocadiia; order Brocadiales; family Brocadiaceae; genus JACVXV01. The sequence goes on along the minus strand of CAYJPZ010000017.1, from coordinate 14,340 downwards.
TGCCTGGCAAGTTCTCTTAATACCTTTTCAATCATTTCTTCCCTTTCTTCCAGATCCTTGGTTTTCATTATTGCAGGGGCTAGTGCAGTCCTGCGGTCCCATAGCACAAAACCAAACAGTACAAAAATACCGGCAAGGATCACGTATAACAGCCCTTTCAGATCATCAAAACGGCGGTTAACGTCATCAAATCGAACTTCAAACCGACGGTTCATGTCATCAAAGCGGGTGTTTAATTTATCTAGTCACCCCGCCTTTAACTCCACCAAAGATTCTAAAATTTCCCGATCGGTTAATGGCGGCGCTGCCTCAAAGGCAAAGACTTTTGAGGACAAAAGACATACTATAAGGAAGAACGTTGTATATCGCATCGTAATTACCCTAACTTAAAAGTAACTACTCAACCAGCTCATGGCTGAGTAAAGATACCGTGCTAACGTCACCTGGACAAATAGCCCCATAAACGAGCGTTTATGGGGCTATCCCCAGTCTTTTAACCTTTTTTCGTCTGACCAGGCAACACCTGACGCACCGGCTCAAGTCCCTTCCACCGGAGCAACATCGGACATGCTATGAATATCGTAGAATACGTACCTACGATAATACCAACCAACATAACGAATGCAAATCCATGAATTTCCGGTCCACCGAGAAAAAACAAGGCGAACAACACGCCAATAGTAGTGATACCCGTTAAAAGGGTACGGCTTAACGTCTGGTTAATACTATCATTAACCAACTGTGGCGTTAGTAACTTGCCGTGTCCACCCAGGTTTTCCCTGATCCTGTCAAATATAACTATGGTATCATTCAAGGAATAACCGATTACCGTAAGGAAGGCGGCCACCATGGAACTGTCTATCTTCATGTTTCCAAATAAATGATCCGCTATAGCTACAGCACCCAGGGTAATCAAGATATCATGAATAACGGCAATGATTGCGGAAGAGCCGAATTTGAAATCGCCAAAACGGAACCAAACGTAAAATATCGTTGCAATACAAGAAAAGATTACCGCAAGAATGGCGCGGCTTTTCATTTCGCCTGCAACCGTGGCCCCGATGCTTACAATCCGCTTGATCGGCTGAGGTATCTCAAATGCGCTTTTAATGGCGGTTTTAATCGCCTCCTTATTTTCAACGTTGAGAACGACCTTAACCGTTTGATACTCTCGACCTTCTTCCAGGTCGCCTTCAAGCACACTGGAATATCCGGCAGCAGTCAAGACCTCTTCAATAACCAGTTTTTTCAATGGTTTTGATAGGGTCATGCGGAATTGCACCGTATTAGCGCCCCCTTCCTCAGCGACTGCCACAGTCGTGCTTGCAGAAGCGCCCTTTATCTCTTCAAAGGAGACATTTATTTTTTCTTTGTATAAAAGGTCTTCAAACTTTTTCATTACATCACCCTTAATTTTCTCCTGTATCTTTCCGGCGCTTAAGGATTGTAACTGAATTGCAAAAGCCTGTGCTGGGGCATTCACCAGGTAAACACCTTTTACGAGTAATTTCAGAGATTCGCTTCGTATCAGCGTATCAATGAAATCCCTTTTTGTAATACTTTCTTTTACCGCTACTTGAATGGAACCCTCCCCGACGCTGTACATACCAGGCAAAGATATCGTTTCCTTCACCCTTTCCTTTATCTCCTGCAAAGTCGCTCTTGACCCGTTTATTTTCAGTTTGCGGGCACGTTCCGATGAGAATTCGTTTGATTGCGATGCAACCGAAATCCCCCGAAATCCCTGCTTCGTTAACTCGGACGTCAAGACGGAAGTATCTATCGGTTCACCGGCTTCCGCCTCAATAAAGGCCTGGGACGTTTGCATACCGGCGCCTTGTGATTGCAACGACTCAACAATGTCACCGAGGCTTAGCTTTATATCACGGAAAACCAGGTTGTTTTTTAAACCCTCTGTAACGGTATCGATCAGTTGTGCGCGTTTTTTAATGTCATCCAGCCCCTTAATACTGATCGAAAACTCCTTGCCGGTTTGATTCACCGCAAAGAGCGATTCCACGTCTTCTTTACTATACCCTGCTTTTTCAAGTATTTTTTGAATTGCAGCTTCATCTACCGGCTTTTGCAATGTGAGGTTAAAAATTGTCGGTTCGGTAAAATCTATCCCTGCGAACAGACCTTCCTTGTCCAAAACACCCTTTATATCCTCCGTTATCTTTTGCCGGATCTTCTCATCACCCAGTTCCTTGATTCGTATACCGAACTCCGCCGAGGTAGACAGAAACTGTGTCAGGTTATCACCGGACCATATACTCTGCACCTCAGCCTCATCGTAACCGGTTTCACCAAGCGCCGTCCTCACAATGCCAGGCTGAACTTCCTTGTTCAATTGGAGTTGAACCAGCGTCCCCCCTGTGAAGTCAATATCGTATTTTTTGTTCCCTCTGATAACGAAAGTCACCATCCCACCTATGATACAAGCGCCTGAAATAGAGACAAGGATGTATCGATAGTTGATAAACCTGACATGGGGAATACCGATTAGTTTAAACATGGAAAAGTTCTTGATCCAGCTTAAATCCATGAATAGATCGTATATAACCCTTGTAACAAAGATAGCGGTAAACAGGTTGATACTCAAACCGATGATCAACGTCCAGGCAAAACCTTTTACCGGACCGGTGCCGACTGCCGCAAGTATCACCCCGGTAATCAAGGTGGTAACATTCGAGTCGAAAATAGCGGAAAATGCCTTTTCATACCCGGCCTTGACGGCTGTGCGTGTCGGTTTCCCTTTAGCCTTTTCTTCTCGAATTCTTTCAAAAATAAGCACGTTGGCGTCGATACCCATACCGATCATGAGCACCAAACCGGCTATACCTGGGAGCGTCATGGTGGCATTCAGCAACGCCATCGTTCCAACCAGCAAAAAGATGTTCAATGCGTTTGCACTGTTGGCAACCCAGCCCACGCCCATGTAATAGATACCAATGAAAAGGATGGCAAAGATGCCGCCTATGGCGCCGGAAAGCAACCCTTTATTGATTGAGTCCTTACCCAAGCTTGGACCAACCATGGTTTCCATTTCAAGCTCAAGATTTGCCGGAAGGCTTCCCGCCCTCATAATGGCTATCAGTTCATTTACTTCATTCTGAGTAAAGTTCCCTTCAATGATGCCTTTTCCCGGAATACGGTCACGGATTACCGGCGCAGAATACAGCGTGCCATCCAGGATAATCGCCAACGGCTTGCCGATGTTGCGTTCCGTAAGCTGGCCGAATTTAGATTTACCGATTGCGTCAAATTCAAAGCCAACAACAGGCTCAATCCCCTTACGGTCAGAATAGATGCTGAGCAGGTGTTCTCCTGAAATCTCCGTTTTGTTCTTAACAAGGAACCACTTGCCCGCTTCCCCCTCTTCTCCCTTTTTCTTACGCAACCAATGTTTATAATAGCCGGGGACTTGTTTCCCCTCCATCGCTTCTTTATATTCAGGGGTTTCACTGCTTGCTCCCAGCCTGAATTCAAGTTTACCAAGACGGGTAATTCGATTTTTCAGCCCTTCAATTTCCGTTCTCGTTGCGCCAGGCACTTGAATAAGAATCCGGCGACTTCCCGATTCCTGGATACGGTATTCGATAACCCCCTGTGGGTCGATTCTCTTTTTTAAGACTTCGATAATCTCGTTTGTAATACCCGGATGATCTTCCCTTTCATCCACGCTAACCTTATAAAGCAACTCGGAGCCGCCTTTGAGGTCTAATCCCAGCTTAATCTTTCCCTTTGACACATGCTCAACATTCTTACTGCGTGTTACCTTGCCGTCTTTTCCCGTTTCCTCGCGGATGATCGTCTCTCGAATAACCGGGTTTGTTACGAAGATGCGGGTCCAGGATGATTCTAACGTTGTGGACTCAACAACCTTACCGTCAACTTCCTTAACAAGTTCCCTCTTCAAGACCTTATCTGCCGGTGGATACAAGACCATTAAACCAATGGCAATAACTACCGCAATAAGAGGTATCCTCCACCTCAAACTTTTTGTCATTTGTTTCTCCTCAACAGGCTCCCTTTCCGTTGTTCCAAATAAACAGTTGTTTCACAAAGTTAAAAAGACTATTTTGCATCCTTATTTTCTTTTGCAATTTCCTTTGGCGTACTTGATTCTTCCTCTTCGTCATGAGAAACTTCCACCACCGCAACGATTGCAGTTCTATCAACTTTGACCTTCACGTCCTTGGCATCATCCACGCGGAGAATAACTTCGTTCTCTCTGACGGAGGTGATATGCCCGTGGATTCCACCGGAGGTTACCACTTTATCATTCTTTTTGATCCTGGACAACAATGATTTACGATCTTTTTCCTTCTTTTTCTGAGGCCTTAATATTAAAAAGTACATTACAACAAACATCAGAATAAATGGAAGCAACATAGACAACATGCCGCCTGGCGATGAAGACTTTCCGGTCGCTTGCAATAAAAAGAGCATACTATTCCTCCCCCCCAAAAAAATTAAATAAATTTTATTCAGCCTGCCCTAACAAAAACTCCTCTTTAAAATCTTTAAACTCGCCTCTCACAATAGAGGCCCTTACCCGCTGCATCATATCCTGGAAGTACCAAATATTGTGTAACGACATCAAGGTCAATCCCAGGATTTCATGCGCAAGAAAGAGATGCCTCAAATAAGCCCTTGAAAAATTACTACTACAAGTATAACACCCGCACGTTTCGTCAAGAGGCCGGGTATCTTCTTTATATTGACTATTCAGTATCTTTACCTTACCGCTACTGGTGAATGCACATCCGTTTCTTCCGTTTCTCGTAGGAACAACACAGTCAAACATATCAACGCCCCGCTCAACGGCATCAAGGATGTCAGAAGGAAATCCAACGCCCATGAGATATCGCGGACGGCCCTGAGGCAAATAGTCTACGGTGTAATCCAGTACCTCATTCATCAGGTGCGCGCCTTCTCCAACACTTAGTCCGCCAATAGAATACCCCTCGAAATCCATTTCGACGAGCCTTTGGGCGCACTCAATACGAAGTTCCTTAAACACGCTGCCCTGTACGATGCCAAAAAGCGCTTGCCGTTCATTCTTGTGTGCGCCCTTACATTGTTCCGCCCAGTTGAGCGTCCTTTTCACCGCAACACCCGCCATCTCCCGTTCACAAGGATACGGCACACACTCGTCAAACGCCATAATGATGTCCGCCCCAATGTCATTTTGTATCCGCGTCATCTTTTGTGGCGTAAGAAACAGCTTGCTTCCGTCAATGGGGGATTGAAATTCCACGCCCTCATCGGTGGTCTTTATCAGCCCGGCAAGTGAGAACACCTGATACCCACCACTATCGGTTATGATGGCGCCGTCCCACCCGATAAATTTATGCAGACCGCCTATCTGCTTGATTAGGCCTTCCCCCGGACGCAGGCACAGGTGATACGCATTACACAAGATAACCTTCGTACCCGTTCTTCCCAGATACTCAGGCGTTATGGTTTTTACCGTTCCCTGCGTTCCCACCGGCATGAAAACCGGCGTTGGAATTTTGTGATCGGCTATTTGAATTTCACCACACCTAGCCTTTGTTTGCTTATCAAACGCCAGGACTTTAAAATCCAACCTTTCCTCCTAAATACCGTGCAGACATTAAATTAGACCTTTTTCGGCAACTTAAAACATGCAGAGGTAGGAGCCGTCTCCTGACGGCGATTGGCAATACTCAACGGTGAGCAAGCGCCCGGTAGCCAACAGGAGTTGGCTCCTACCAAAAACTTTGAAATTCCTAATTTAGTACACCCGCACAAGTTCGCACTTCGGATAATAATAATTTATAATATCCAACCACTTAAAACCTTTTTTAGCCATAGTTTGAGCGCCATGCTGGCAAAGTCCCACCCCATGGCCCCAACCATTTCCTGAAAAAGTAATGTTGTTTCCGCTATTTTTAGCGCTAAAGGCCGTGCTGCACAAAATGTTCGGCCCGATCAGTAAACGAAATTCATTTGCACTCATCTCTTTGCTTCCACCGGCAGAAACAATCTCAACCCGGGAACCGTGGTTGCCATATCCCGGATATAACGTTTTTACGCTCCGGATATTTGAGACGGCTACGTTCGCCTCCCGCAATTTCCTTTCAATTACCGATTTACCGATATCTCTCTTCCACTTTGAATATCTTGAATTACTACAATATTTACATACGACTCCGCTTAAGGGGGGTATGCTGTCTTGTTCAAACACGTGGCTGACGTCTTCCGTATGCCCGCCACACGTACTGTGAAAATAAGCGGAGAAGATATTCCCGTTGTACGTCATAACCAACCCTTTGGTTTTCAGGACGATACTGCTCAACCGCTGAGTCTCTCCAGCCATGCCGCGATAAGCAAGGTCTTGCATGTCTAAGTGATATTTCTCGCTGCGTCTGGCCTTCTTCTTATACATCGTATAAGTCCTGACCGCCACTGCCTGGGCGCAATGCGCCTCATCATTCCACAAGTGGGGCATTTCACTGCCAACAACGCCAGCAACAAAATCTTCGACGTCCATATCTTCTATAACGGCCAGTTTGTTATCCGGTTGCCGTAATAGGATGACTTCCCCCCGATACTGAACATTATTTATTTCAATTGCCCCATCAAGAAAACTTTTAATCCGCAACTCACCGGTATTATAACATTTGCTACCAATGCGGACGCCGCTGTAGTCCACTGATACCCTGGATTTTGGCAAAGCTTGCCCTTGTTCCAAAATATTTGCGGAACCGCCCGCGATTTGATAACTCCCATTAACAGCCAGTAGAACGTCCTGGACGCTACCAACAATAAGCACACGAACGGTAGATTCTTTATCTACAACCGGGACAAAATTGTGCGGTTTCTCATGCTGTACCGGGGTCTCTTTCTGGCACGAAAGAGGCACTCCGGCAGACAACGCCGGCAAGAGCGTAGCAATCATTAAAAATAAGGCCTTACCCATAGTATTCTGTTTTCAGGGTTATCGATGATATCTGTTTATCCAAAACAATCACACCGTTGCAAGGCGTCTTTTCCCGTCATCACCTTAGCAACGATATCTTTATCCTTCACAGCAGCACCGCTGCCTTTGTATACTTCACGGGCTGTATCTTTATACCTTTCGTACTCGCTAAAAACACAGCCGCAATATCCCTGTCGATACAACATCTTTTTTTTCGCTATCTCTTGGCTACACTCGGATAGAGGGCGATAGTCCCGATAAACAAACCTAACACCGCATTCTCTCGCTATATTTTCCGAAAATAACTTTATCTGCTCATGATTTTGATATACGCTGAACAACATCGTAGACGTAAAGGCGTCAAACCCCGCTCGTTTTGCATAGGATGCCGTATATTTTAAACGCATGGCATAACAATCCGCGCAACGGTCCAGCCCTTCATAATCAACCGTTTTAAGATATTCCCGCAAGCCGTATTCCTCATGGTAAACTACAGGGATAGGATCGCTTTCCTGGAACACGCGCAATGCCTTCATCCTTCGCCGGAACTCAAGGAGGGGGTGTATGTTCGGGTTATAAAAAAGACCGGTTACTTCAAAACCCTCTTTTCTCAATTCTGCTAACGGGGCGCACAAACAACACGCGCAGCATATATGCAACATCAACTTCATAGAAAAACATTCTCAAAACAGCCTCTTCTGAAACCCCACCCCTGAGCGACGCTCTAACCCCAGATGCTCATACGCCAGCTTTGTAGCAACCCGCCCGCGAGGTGTTTTATCCAGGTATCCCTTTTGTATCAAAAAGGTCTCGTACACGTCCTCAATGGTATCCTCTTCTTCGCTCACGGAAACGGCAATGGTCTTTATTCCGACAGGACCGCCGCCGTACCGGATAACCGTTTCAAGAATCTTGCGATCCATATCCCCCAGGCCATTTTCATCTACGCCGAGCATTTCCAGCCCCATCTTGGCCACCTCTTCGTTAATAACGTCGTTTCCACGCACCTGTGCAACGTCACGCAGACGCCTTAAAAACCGGTTCGCAAGCCGCGGAGTGCCGCGAGACCGCTTTGCAATAATCTCGGCGCCTTTTTCACTTATGTGAATAGAGAGAATACGGGCGGAATTTATCACAATCTTGTAAAGGTCCGTCCAGGGATAAAACTCCAGTTTCTCCAGCACCCCAAAACGCGCGCGAAAAGGCGCGGTAAGCAACCCCTCCCTCGTCGTTGAACCGATAAGAGTAAATTTTGGCAAGTTAATCTTAACGGATCTTGCCTTCGGCCCCTGGTCAATCATAATATCAATGGAAAAATCTTCCATTGCCGAATAAAGATATTCTTCAACCGTAGTGTTCAGCCGGTGAATTTCGTCAATAAAAAGGATTTCCCCGTGTTGCAAATTAGTCAGGATACCAGCAAGGTCACCAGGCTTATTCAAAATAGGTCCGGAGGTTGTTTTTATTGCCGTGTTGTTTTCACTGGCAATAATCTGCGACAAGGTTGTTTTTCCCAGTCCAGGTGGACCGGAAAACAAAATGTGATCCAGCGGTTCTCCCCTTTTCTTCGCCGCTTCTATGTAAATGAACAGATTCTCTTTTATACGATCTTGTCCGATAAAATCGCTAAACCGTTTCGGTCTAAGGGTAACGTCCAGGTTCTTATCGTCAACAATTGCAGCAGAGGATAAAATATCTTCTTTCATTACTTTCTGGATCCTCTTATGATATCTTACCGTTTCAGATCAGAACCTATTATGCTTTATACTTCAGCGCCTCTCTGACGAGGACTTCGATATTGTCCACCGTTTGTAATTTTTTTGCAGCCTCACTCACCGCTTTTTCAGCCACCGCACGTCCATAACCCAGAGAAATCAAGGCCATAATGGCGTCAGATATAATGGTCTTTTGCCTGAAATCTAAGCCAGACGGCAGGGTTGTCGCAATTTCTTTGATACGTTCTTTCAGTTCCAGCACAATCCGCTCGGATGTCTTCTTCCCTACCCCCTTGATTTTCTCCAGCGCCTTCGCGTCTTCCATAATCACGGCTCGCTTGATATCGTCAACCGAACTGCCGGAAAGTATGGCAATTGCCGTATTGGGACCTATCCCGGTAACGGACAACAGCAATTGAAACAAACCCCTTTCTTCCTCGGTAGCAAAACCGAAAACCTTTACCTGATCATCCCTTATAAATAACTGGGTACGTAGGGTAACTTCCCCCTGATCGGGTATTTTTTCGAAGGTAGATAGTGGTATGTGTAGAAGGTAACCGATACTTGATACTTCCAAGACGATTCGGGTAGGAGACTTGCTGACGACCATTCCCCGGACGTAATCTAACATGCGCGCATCTTCTCCAGTGTATCATAACTTGGAAACCCAAAACCGCCATTTCGGTAGGTTATTCGGATGCATCACTTTCCTGCTCAGCATCTATACTTTCATCCGACAAAAGGGTCAAATCCCGTCGAGAGAGAATTTCCTTTATTTCTTCTAAGTACTCTTCTGTAACACCCAGCGCGGCCAGTTCTTCATCGGTTTTATCCGCAAGGTCATCTATTGTTTCGATACCTGCCTTCACAAGGATATTTCTACAACGGGTTGAAAACCCTACATCGATAATAGATTCAACGGTCTCAGATTGCGTCCCCTTGTCAAGAAACTCCATTTCGGCTTCCGTTTCCGTATCACCTTCAAGCGCCTGACCCAAACGGAGCCCTTTCTGCGACAATATTGCTTTAATTTCGTTCAGGGATGTTTCACCAAAATTCTTAAAAGAAAGCAAATCAGACTCGGTTATCTTCGTAAGGTCCCGTAACGTACGGATATTCATCTTTTCCAGACAATTCTTGCTTCTTACCGAAAGTTCAAAATCCGAGATAGGAATACCCAATACCTCGCTATCCTTTCCCTGCCTCTTGGAGATTTCTTCGTCGTAATACATCGCCAACGAAGATCTTGCATCTTTAAAAAATAGCATTGCCCGCGGATGCGTCGGTTCAGCGTCTAAAATTGTTTCAAAACAGTAGGCAGCGTCATCATACTCCCCATTATCTTCATATAAAATACCTAGATTAATGTAGGCATTTTTGTAGGTAGGATTTAGTTTTATGCATCTTTCATAATATTCTATAGCCTTTTCATCCTCTCCATCCATATCGTAATTAAACGCTTGCTGGAAAAGGGATTTCGCGTGATTTGGGTCAATCTGAAGGGACTGTTCGTATTTGTTGAATGACTCCTGATACTCGCCCATCGCGTCCAGGCACCGTCCCCACTGATAATACAGGTCTGCTTTATTCCCGTATGACTGTGCATACGCCTTAATATCTTTTAACGCGCTTTCTACGTCGCCGCGCTTCCTCTTTGCCTCCACGACGTCCATATCAATGTCAAACTCTTCCGTGTCCGCTTTTCTGGCGCGTTCAAAACATTCCAATGCCAGGTCATAATCCCCTAACTCCAGGTAGCATTTACCTAAATAGTACGACCCTATTTTTCTCGATTTCACCTCTTTCAGTAAAGCGGCAGACTCATTTACCTTTCCCACAATCCATTCACTAATACCCAGTGAAAGGGTCAAATCTTTTGCCCTGGAACCGTCGTGTTCTTTCTTTAAATCAGTCCTAATTGCTTCAATCTTACTATCCAGCTTTTCCCTGTTATCTCTATCCTTATATGTCTGCTCTTTAACATATACAACCGTTTCCCTTGTGATTGTTTCTGCGCCCAGCAGCCTATCAAGATCAAAATCAGCAATGGCTATAGCCATATTTCGTTACCTCCGCAACGTTACGAAAACATTTTACTTACGAAACGACCATCCCCGTCAATTTAAGAATGTTGAAGTTTAACAAACACACCCAGGAAATTCAACTAAATTTTACTTTACACATTTTGAGATAAATTTATTATTTCCCTTGATTTAATTTACATGATTTGATAGTATACTACCCATTATGTGGTTGTTACAAGCGGCACAATTAAATACGATTAGAGTTTCAAGGCTACAGGTGAAAGAACCTCGTAGCCTTTTTTTTTAAACATTTTTATAACGTAAAAGGAGGTGATTTATCATGGCAAAGGGTACCGTAAAATGGTTTAACGACAAAAAGGGATTTGGCTTCATATCCCAGGAAAACGGAGACGATGTATTCGTACATCAAACCGCCATCCAAAGCGACGGTTTTAGAACACTCGCGGAAGGAGACAAGGTAGAATTTGAGGTAATAAAAGACCAAAAAGGCTACAAGGCAACAAAAGTCGTCAAATTATAACTTTATCTAAAAAGATCACTCTTATATTACATATCATAAGCAATATTCGCCGGCTGATGTTAAAAATATGGAGTTGTCACTTAAATTATAATTACGACAGTAAAACCCCAATACTTAACGGTATTGGGGTTTTACCGATTATATTACCCGCTACCCAATAGCGGCGAAAAACGGGTGAATATCCCAATCGTACCTATCCCTGACGCCAACCACACCCATATTGCAAATCCCGGCAATAAACGAAGGCATAAAATCAGTACGTCTTTTTACTTAGCGTCGACAAAAGCTTTGCATACTTTTTTTGCACCTTCTTCTCATGCTTCGCGGCATCTTTGACGATCCTGGAAAAGAAAGCCTTCACAAAAGGATCCGTCTCCTGTTCTGCCAGCTGCTGGTATTTCTCCTGCAACTCCCGCTCATCACGTGCCACCATATCCATAGCCTCAGATAGATTCATTGCTATTCCTCCCTTTTTAAAATTGTTAAAACCAAAGAATTCCTGTAACAGTTCACGTTCGTTTAGATAATAGTAAATTTTCTAAACGGTTTAATCCGCTTAAGCCTTTTAAACCGTCTTGGAAAGCGGCTAGCGGGTTGTATTCCGGGCATGTCTCTAATACCTAATAAACTGCTACAACTTACCAAATAAGGCAGGAAATATCAATAACCCTTTGGGTTTACACAGTAGCCGCTGAGAGCAGAGTGTCGGCGGCCTTTTTTAAATCTCCTCGCACGGAAGAAAACAGCCTGTACCTGCCTCTAAAGCACAAGCAATGTGCAAGACATTCCAAGTGAAACTGTAGTGAGATTGTCGATATTTTTCATTCACCAAGGGTAGCTGCAAGCTTATCGAACAAATCGATAACATCCTGATGAAGCTCTTCCGGTTTAAAATTGCTGCTTAGGGTTTCCCGATTAATCTTTAATCCATACTGAATGCTTATCCTTTGAAAAAGCGAATCTGCTTGTTCAAAGAGAATTTTTTTCCCATTCACTTCAGTAAAAATATTTGCTGAAAACAGTCCTCCATGTCTTTCCTTTAGGCAGGGTTAGATTTTGCTCAACAAAAAAATCATTAATAACGTCCAAAATCGGTTGGTTAATAAGATTGGGGGCTGTTTCATTTCTCTTATCCAATACCGCCCTTCTCCAAACGTCCGGAACAAGAAGATAGTTCTCAATGTTTTTTCTTTTCCATTCAAATAAAGCGTGATTTCCCGGTTCTGGGTGATAGCTCTGTTCCGTATCATAATCAGATACTATAAGTCGTTTTACATTGGGAACAATTTGCTTCAATCTATTAAAGTGCTTTGTCGCTTTTTTTGCATCTCGTCTTTAGTGGTTCCACCCATAGTTTCAATGTAAAATCGCTTGAACACATCTTGCTTATTAAGAATAGAAGCCCATCCGTTTAATATCCTTTCATCATCTTCTCCTTCAACATAGAGGATAAATGGTTCTTGTTGAGTTTCAATAACTGCTTCATTATCAACGTCAGATAATGCTGTAATAATCTCCGGAGTTGATTGCACCCTTTCCGGTTTTTGATTCAGTATTGAAATAATGCTTCCAGCGGAAACACCCTTGATGAATTCCTCTGCATGGGTGGCTATGATAAATTGAGTTGTCTTTAACTGCTGAAAATAATTCAGGATTTCCCTTTGCAAATTTACATGCGTATGTGCATCCAACTCGTCAAAAAGGATGGTTGTAACGCCTTCATAGCCGTAATAGAACGCCAGAAGTGTTAACGTCTGATGAAAACCACTACCACCGGAAATGATGTCAAACTCTTTACCTTACCTTTTTCAGTTTTGTATTTTGAATCAATGCTGATGCTGACTAATTTTTCATAACTGCGGAAATCTCGCGCGTCAGGGACATAACCCTTTCAGCCTCTTCTATAGACAACGTCCCGGTTCCGCAACTGGGGGTAATTATGGACCGTTCTTTAATGAGGGACTTTGGTATGCCCTTATCGGCCAGGAATTTGATACCGTCATTCATCCTTTTCTTCAGGTCGTCCAGAGACACGTTGTTTATTTTGGAAGAGGTTGGGACGATGCCCCAGGCCATGTAACCCCCGCGGTTGATGAATGCCTTGATCTCCTGCCAGTACATCAGATATTTATCCATAAACTCATAGGCGTCGAAGCTGACGATATCGACCTTTGTTTCCATCAGCATGGCCCAGTCGGTATTGCCACAGCAATGGGTACCTGTCATGCCCCCGCGCGCCTGAACGGCCTCGTAAACTTCGTTCATCGCGTTAATGGCCTTTTCCCTGCTAATATTCATAAACGCAGAGCCAAAGCTTGTAAGGTACGGCTCGTCCGCAAAGATAATGGTGGGAAATCCGTAGGAAGACAGCCTGGTAAATTGCCATTGTGCCTTCATGGACAACAATTTGATAATAACGTCAAAAAACTCTTCGCTATACAGCGCCGTTATGCCGCTGGCCATTTTTATGGAACCTGCCAGGGTGATCGGGCCGACAATGTGCCCCTTGATTGCGCGCAGGTTGTTTTTCGGCGCCTTATTAAGGTGATCGAGCATTGCGTAAAACCCGATCGCACAGTCACGGCTTATGGAAAACAAATCCGGATCGTTTTTTAGATACTTGTCATAGAAATCGGCCAGCGCGGTTGACGTGTCCCGGACGTCATCAATGAGCATGGTTTTACCGTCTGCCTGTAAAGCGGCGCAAGGCAGCCCTTCCGTGTATTGAATACACATATCTTCATTGGCGCTCATTCTAGGCATCTGCGGCCAACAAGGCATCTCGGGTAATGACGTAAACATTATCTCGCACGCCTTCCTGACGTCCGTATGTGGAAGGCTTCCAATGGCCGTGGCGGCAAAATTGCCTTTGAAATTTGTTGACATACGTAATTATATCTCCATTAAAAAATGCTTAACAATTCACGTAACGTCCGGTAATAGTGGACGCCAATTCCCCTGTTTTGAGCAGTTAAATTACGTCGTTTACGGCGACGGCATTTGTAGCGCAGGCGTCCCGCCTGCATTTAAAAAACAGCAGGCGGAACGCCTGCGCGACCGATTAATTTGGCGTTCGGCGCCTTTTTAGTTGATGTAGAGCGCAGTGCCGCT
>CAYJPZ010000016.1:0-34101 GCA_964372185.1 uncultured candidatus Brocadiaceae bacterium | reverse complement strand
GCCTAACATTGAATTTCCTAAACATTAAATTAACACATCCGTCACGCCTTCTTTGCAATCACCTTAGCGCCGCCCATGTACGGCTGGAGCGCTTCGGGAATGGTAATGGAGCCGTCCTTTTGCTGGTAGGTCTCAAGGACGGCAATGACCGTTCTGGGAAGGGCAAGTCCTGAGCCATTGAGGGTATGAACAAAGCGCAGCTTATTATCCTCACCGCGAAAACGCACATTTATCCTTCTGGCCTGAAAATCCTCGAAATTACTGCATGAAGAGACCTCCAGGAACTTGTTGAGTCCCGGCGCCCACACCTCTATGTCATAACACTTTGCCGCCGCAAAACTCATGTCCCCCGTGCACAGCTTTGCCACGCGGTACTCAAGCCCCAGTATCTGAAGTATCTTCTCCGCGTTGCCAAGCAGCATCTCAAGTTCCTGATAAGAGGTTTCCGGCCTTACCAGCTTAACAAGCTCTACTTTATTAAACTGATGCACTCGTATAATACCCCGTGTATCTTTCCCGTAGGAACCTGCCTCCCGGCGAAAACAGGGGGTATAGGCCGTGTAATAGAGGGGAAGGTCTTTGAAAGACAGTATCTCGTCCCTGTGGATATTGGTGACGGGGACCTCTGCGGTTGGCACAAGGAAGAGGTCGTCCGAGGGGATTTGATACATGTCGTCTTCCAGTTTCGGCAACTGCCCGGTACCCGTCATGGACGTGCGGTTAACCAGAAACGGTGTAAATAGTTCGGTATACCCGTGATCACGGGTATGAACGTCCAGCATGAGGGAAAATAAGGCGCGTTCCAGTCTAGCCCCAAGCCCTTTTAATAAGATGAAACCGGAGCCGGTGATCTTTGAAGACCGTTCCAGGTCCAGGATGTTTAAATTACCCCCCAGTTCCCAATGCGGCAGAGGGACGAAGTCAAAGGACTTCCGCACTCCCCATGACTTGACAATGGCGTTATCGTTTGCATCTTTGCCGACAGGCACGTCCGCCGCAGGGATATTGGGAATGCGGAGCAACAGGTCTTTGATTTGCGCATCCATCCCGTGGAGATTTTCCTCGATGGATTTTATCTCATCGCCAATATTCCTTGTCTCTTCAATAAGAGAGGAGGCGTCTTGCCCGCTCTTTTTCAGGGCGCTGACCTCTTTTGATTTCTCGTTGCGCTTGCTTTTTAGTTGTTCGCAGGTGAAAATCATTGACCGGTGCTGTGCGTCTAACTCTAAAAGGAGATCAACGTTAGCCGCCGTTTCATGTTTGTTGATAATCGCCTGTTTAACCTTGTCCGGATTATTTCTGATAACGTGGATATCAAGCATGATGCCCTCTGCCTCCGATTTGTTTGCTCGTATTGAATGGGTTAAATGCTTTATTTTACCGGTAATTTTAAGGCTTGCAAGGAATTTTATTTTATTGACATGTTATACCGTATAAGTTACAATCGTAAGCAATTTACTCGTCTTATCTAGAGTGGCAGAGGGACTAGGCCCTATGAAGCCACAGCAACCGGTCATATCCAGCAAGCAAACTGGACGTGATGCTGGTGCTAATTCCAGTCTCATAACTTGGGAAAAGATAAGATAGGGACACAGAAAGGCCTCTTCCTATCTTATTTAGTAGAAAGAGGCTTTTTTTATTTGCTGAAAAATAAATGGAGGCGAAGATGGGGTTTGTAAAAGGTCTAAAATGCAGGGAATGTGGGAAGGCGTACCCGAAAGAACCGCTACACGTCTGTAGTTTTTGTTTTGGTCCGCTGGAGGTCGATTATGATTACGATGGGATCAAGAAGGTATTGACCAGAAAGGTAATTGAATCCCGCGGCAAAACGATGTGGCGTTATCAGGAGTTGCTTCCCATTGACGGAGAGCCGACGGTAGGCTCCCAGGTCGGCTTTACCCCCCTCGTTAAAGCAAACAACCTTGCCAGGGTGCTGGGGGTAGAAGAACTCTACGTAAAGAATGATTCCGTTAATTATCCGACCTTTTCTTTTAAGGACCGCGTCGTTTCTACGGCGCTAACCAAGGCGAAGGAGTTCGGATTTAAGACGGTCGGATGCGCCACCACGGGGAACCTGGGGAACGCCGTGGCCGCCCAGTCGGTGCAGGCGGGGCTGGAGAGTTACATCATTATGCCTGCCGATCTTGAACAAGGAAAGATTATCGGCACGCTGATCTACGGCGTAAATGTAATAAAAGTCAAGGGAAACTACGACAACGTAAACAAGCTTTGCTCTGAGATTGCCGATAAATATGGATGGGCAATTGTGAACGTAAATTTGAGGCCTTATTATGGTGAAGGCTCAAAAACGTACGGATATGAGATTATGGAACAGCTTGGATGGAAAACCCCAAAGCACATCGTCGTTCCTATGGCGGGCGGTTCTCTCATCACCAAAATAGAAAAGTCCATTAAGGAATTTGCAAGGCTTGGGCTTATAGACAAGGCGGATACCAAGCTTCACGGCGCACAGGCAAGCGGCAGTTCCCCGATAACTACCGCCGTTAAGCTGGAAACCGACGTAATCAAACCGGTAAAACCAAATACCATTGCGCAATCAATTGCCATCGGCAATCCTGCCGACGGTTTTTATTCGGTAAAGACCATTAACGTGTCAGGCGGGTGGGCAGAAGACGTCACCGACGACGAACTGGTGGAAGGCATTAAATTACTTGCCAGAACGGAAGGTATCTTCACGGAAACAGCCGGAGGTGTAACGGTTGCGGTGACCAAGAAGCTTATCGAACAAGGCAAGCTGCCCAGAAATGAATCTATTGTCATTAGTATTACGGGAAATGGACTAAAAACCCAGGAAGCGGTGCTCAATAAGCTGGAAATCCCGAAAACTATCAATCCTTCCCTTGCCGAGTTTGTCGCCATTATGGAAGAAAAAAAGGCCGCAGCAGCGCGTTGATTATCGTAATCATAGTGGACAATTATTTTAAAAATCTGAAAGGAGTATACGTTTATGCCTATAAAAGTGCGCATCCCAACGCCCTTGAGAACGGTTACCAAGGGCGCTGACGAGGTAACGGCAGAGGGAAAAACCATTAAGGAAATTATCGACAATCTTGAGGCGAATCACAAGGGGATTAAAGAGCGGATTTGTGATAATGACGGTCAAATAAGGCGGTTTATTAACTTTTATCTCAACGATGAAGATATCCGGTTCATAGGCAACCAGAACACCCCGGTAAAGGACGGCGATCAAATTTCTATCGTCCCTGCCATTGCTGGTGGCTCAGATTGCGTTTGAATTTATAGCATGTTCTGCAAAACGTATTCTTAGTAACAGTTCCCTCTACCGTGTTCGAAGTAGGGGGAGAACTGAACAGTTACTATTCTTATGTAAATCTTTCTTCGTACCCTTCGTGTTCTTTGTGGTTACACTCTTTTTGGTTGCGGCCTTGCCGTGCTAAGCGCTAAGGGAGAGGAATAGTTCTATGAGACAGTTTGCCGTTATCGGATTGGGGCGTTTTGGGTGCAAGGTGGCTGAAACCCTGGCGCAAAAGGGCGCAAGCGTTATAGCCGTAGACACCATCCAGGAAAACGTGGAAAAGGTGAGTGACTTCGTTACTAAGGCCGTTCGTATCGATAGTACCGATGAAAAGGCGCTGCTGGCTTGTGGCATTAAGGACGTGGATGTCGCGGTGGTGGCTATGGGTGAGGATATTGAATCAAGCGTCCTTACCACCGCCCTGCTCAAAAACCTTGACGTCGCTGAAATTGTAGCAAGGGCATGCAGTACCCTTCATGCTCAGATATTGCGGTTGGTTGGGGCCACCCGCGTTGTATTCCCGGAAGAAGACATGGGCTTTCGCGTGGCCAACAGCATTCTTTCCCCCGGTGTGCTGGAATATATTGAGTTAGGCGCTGAATACACCCTGGCCGAGATTGAGGCAAAGGGTGAGTGCATCGGCCACACCATCAGCGAATTATCATTAAAGACCAAATACGGCATTGACGTCCTTATCGTAAAGCGAAAGATTATTGAAGCAGGGGAAAAAGCGGAAGAAACAAAAGAAAAGGAGATAAAGGTACTGCCCGCGTCTCATGGCAAAATACAAGAGGGAGACATTTTCGTCGTTGTGGGCAACAGTAAGAACATTGAATCTTTTGAAAAACACATGAAGTAATATTCAGGTTTGCAACGTGGATTTGCAAGATAAGTTCCACCCACAATCAGAAATTTCCATTCCTCTTTGTTAACAACGGCTCATGGCTGTCTCCTTCTATTTAAGCTGATTATAGAGTAAATGAACACCTTTCACTTCTTTCGCCCCGTTGGGGCTGGTTATCTTTTATTTCCTTAACCAGGGACTTCACCCCTGGCTACATCCTTTCCGCCCTTCGGGCCTGTTATAGAGCGAAGAATCTCTTCGCTCTACCTGTTAAAGTCGCTGAAAGGCCTACTTAATACATGCGAAGCATTGCGCTGACAAATCAAAAGGGCGGAGTCGCCAAAACAACGACGACGGTGAATCTGGGGGCTTGTCTTGCGCACCTGGGCAAGAAGGTGCTGCTCGTCGACCTTGACCCACAGGGAAATCTTAGCTCCTGGCTGGGACTCGACATCCACAATCTCAGCCGCTCCATGTACAACGTATTTCTCGAAGAGGTCTATTTTGAAGAAATCCTCACAAAGACGTGTGTGGAGAATATGACCCTTGCGCCCGCCAACGTGGCGCTGGCCGGGGTAGAACGGATACTTGCCCATGAAAAAGGACGCGATCTCATCCTGCGAAAGCGGCTAGCCCCGGTGGTTAACAACTATGATTACATTCTGCTGGATTGCCCGCCATCACTGGGATTGATTACCATCAACGCCTTAACCTTTGCAAAAGAGGTCTTTATCCCCGTAGAAACAAAGGTGCTGGCATTAAACGGGCTGGTGACGTTAACGAATACGGTGCAGGTGGTGAAGGAAAGGCTCAACCACTGCCTTGAGGTAACGGGTATCATTGCATGCCGGTTTGATGGAAGGACGAACCTCAGCAATGAAGTGTACAACCAGGTTAAGGAACGGTTTAAGGGAAAGGTTTTTGCGACCATTATCCGGGAAAACGTCCGCCTGGCGGAATGCCCCATCTCCAATAAGCCAATTACCCTTTATGCCCCTGACAGCCCCGGAGCTATTGACTACACAAACCTGGCCAAGGAAGTCGTGGAAAGAGAAAAAAACACCACCACCCAGCGCCCGGCGCGTTAGCCTTTACCCCCTTGTAAAATCTTTACGACCCCGTTACCTGTAAAGACGTGGAAATGGTATCTGAGGGGTATTGCAGCTATGTTCGGCGATTTTGTGCGCTTTCCGCCTCAAAGTCTTTGTAATTGCGGTATCTGAGGGACGCCGGAATATAGCGTATTTCGGTATGATCAGGCCGCCTCAAAGTCTTTGTAATTGCGGTATCTGAGGGGGGGATGTGGATATGTATGTTAAGATACATCAGCACCGCCTCAAAGTCTTTGTAATTGCGGTATCTGAGGGATCGAGGTGGTGCGAAAGTGGCTGCACAGAAAGCCGCCTCAAAGTCTTTGTAATTGCGGTATCTGAGGGCAAAGCTTGCGCTATCTGCAACCGATGCAATATTCCGCCTCAAAGTCTTTGTAATTGCGGTATCTGAGGGAGGGGTGTTTTTTGTATATTTTTTAAATTCAAACCCGCCTCAATTTCTTTTTAATTGCTTTATCTTAGGGCCTTCGTTTGTTGTTTTGTCTACCGACTAAATACCGCCTCAAAGTCTTTGTAATTGCGGTATCTGAGGGGGGGCGGCACACTTACAGGGCATGTAGGCGAGTACCCGCCTCAAAGTCTTTGTAATTGCGGTATCTGAGGGAGACCCCTGTATAACCCATTGCCGTACAAGAGATTACCATGATCTCCGCGAGCGTTGCTTCCTGCAAACTGTGGTTAACCGTTAAATAGATGCCGCACCTCTTATAATTCGTTGAAAAACCATGCACGCGAGCGCCCCCCAGGGAGAACACCGGCATTACCGCTCTCGCATTTTAAAGAACTTTGTCATCTTAATGGCGGAAAGATGATGGTCGTTGCCCTTAGGCAAATTAAAAAATACCATTTTACTGCCGGAAAAACAACTTTTTTTTCAATAAGGAGCATTTCTCTGCGTCCTTTTGCGCCCTCTGTGGTGAGCCATCGATTTTTTCAGATGATCGTCAGCCGCGAGGCCGTCTTGTAGGGTTTGCCAAGACTGTCGAACCGCCGGTAGGTCTGCTCGCTATCCGGGCCAAGGCAGACAATCAGCACTTGATCCTCGTCCGAATTTATAACGGGGATGATTTCCGCCTTAAGCTGCTCCAGCCGCAGATCATCAAGCGGACACTGAAAGACCGACAGTTGAACACGATAGCCGAACCCTTCCATAATGCGTGCGACGTGGCGTAGCCGTTTTGGATCGGAGATGTCATACGATATAAGATACTGTTTTCTGCTCATAGCTCAAATCAGCGCGTGGTAAACGCCGTATAGATCTTTGCCTCTCCCCGGAGAAATCGCCACAATTGGCGCGCCTGCACCTCAAACATACGGCGATAGCTCATGCGGTAGCGAAAGACCGGATGAGCTATCTCGTCGTCGAGGCGGCGGAACCATCCCTGCCAGAATGCCCTACGGCCACGTTCGTTAAGGTTGCACCCCTGGGAAGAAAAAATAAAGTCCGACGCCGCAACCTCTCCGCGGTTGATCAGCGATAGGGCAAGGCTGTCGGCCGTGAGCGGACGGAACTCCTCCATGAGGTCAAGGGCAAGGGCCGGCCTTCCATAGCGGGGTCTATGATAGAACCCGAAAAACGGGTCAAGTCCCACGGTATGGCAGACGCCGGCCAACTCTTTGGCCAGCATTGAATAGCCAAGAGAAAGTATCGCATTAATAGGATCGCGCGGTGGGCGTTTGTTGCGTTCGGCAAAGGAAAAATCGGCCATTTTCTTGTCCTTAATCATGGAACCGAAGTTGTCAAAGTAAAGCGCGGCTGCCCGGCCTTCGAGTCCGAGAAGCGCGGTAACGTCCCGCGCCTCCCCCGTACGGTCCCGGAGGGAGCGCAATTCTTCAAGATTCGATTCCGAGGCGTCTCCGTTGCGCATAAGAAGCACCCGCTGATTGTGTATCTTCGCGCGGACAACCTCGCGGGCAAGTATCATACAGGTCTCCGTATCCTGAAAAAGGCGGTACTGGCCAAGTCGGGCGTCAATGCCGGACGCAGGCAGTCCGCGCAGCATCCCAAGAAACCGGCCGGACAGAGCGAAGTATGAAACGTCCTTGCCTTCTTCCAGGCAGGCATGTGAAAGCTGGGCGCTCATCTGCACGGCCCCGAACAGGTAGATGGCGCGCACCTGCTGGAGCGGATGCTTTGAAACAACCTCGCCGTCGCGCGTAACGTGAAGCTGGTCGCCGTGCTTTGAGAGATAGGCGCGGGCGTCCTGTACCACAACCACCTCGCCATCGTCCCCCTCCACAACGGGCGGATGCGTTGTTTTGGCAACTTCGCTTTCCGAACCGGCCCAATACAGTGATTCAACGGGAAGGCAGACAGGATACGCGGAGCAGTAATTACACCGGGCGTCATTTTCCAAAGGCGGCGGGCAAACGCCCGATGCGGCGACGGCGCGCGCTTCACGCGCAACGGCAGGCACGCGCGCAAGCAACTCATCCGAGAGACTCACCGGGACGCGGCGGCGGTCTCCGGCGTAATAGACGGCTGCGCCGTTTACGGGCAGGCCGTTTTCACGCGCCATAAGCGTGTATGCCGCAACCTGTAGCGCATCAGGGTCTTTGGCAACCATCTCCCCCGCTTCATTTTTCCAGGCGGAGCCACGTTTATAATCTATAATCTGGCAACCGTCGGGTCCGCCCTCGATAACGTCTATCTTGCCGACCAGACCGAGCGATACGCTTTCGAGGTCAAGGCTGCGTACCGTCGTCCCTTCCGGCACCTCAAACCCCTCGCCCGCATCTATATGCGACGGTTTATCCACCTGCCTATGCTTGGAACTACCCGCCACCGTATCAGCGTTTTCAACAAAAATGTTCTCGACCCACTGATAGTAGAAAAGACGGGGGCAGTAGGCGTAGTTGTGGAGCCTGCGCACGGGAAGGGGCTGCTGTTCAGAACCAGTATTTGTATTGAGATAGGCGTCAGTCATCATAAATTATGCCTTTGTCAACTTTAGACACGAATTTACTCGAATTGGCACAGACAAACGAAGTTTGTTGTAACACTTCAGTTTTTTGAAAAACCCAGGGGGACATAAAAAACACTATAGCCCCGTTAGGGGTGATCTGTTTGTAGCGCAATAAAATTCAATAGGGTAAACAGCTCCGTAGGAGCGGCCTGTTATGATTGACTGGTAGACAGGTCGCTCCTGACGGAGCTAATGTCTGCTATGGCATCCTGTCTTACTACAAACAGGTTGCTCCTACGGAGCTTATCGGTAATACGTTTTTCAAAAGACTAAAGTGTTACAAAATTATTAATATAACCATTCATTGGGCGGTTCAATATTCATTTTTTGAAGCCTGACAGTATTAATGCTTTTAATGCGTTTCCAACAGTCCTGCTTCACACGTGACCAGAAGATTTTTCCTTGCGCTGTTCCAATGCCGCCATCGTCACCGGCAACAACTTTTCTGCCATCAACAGTAAGTGGCAGTTGATAGCGGTCTTTGCTATCAATTAGCACAGAAAGATTTTTTCCCGCTCGCACTGCCGCATAGAGATAGGGAAATTTACCACTTTCCAGTTCCTCATCACCACCGCCATCATCTTCTGTACTGGCAGATACCTTTTCCTCGGCAATTGATTCGATGGTTTGAACGGTACGGTCTTCAGGCTTGGTTACCGCTTCGTTTAGACTCCCGCGCCGATTCTTGATTTCCAGTTTGCCGTCAGCTTTTGCTTCAGTACGAAGCACAGGAAAAACGTCCAAACGGTCAGGATGCGCTACAGCACGCAGTCCAATGTTCACCGCGGCGCCGATATCCGCGTTTTCCTGTAGCCCCTCTTTGTGTGGATCGTGGGAAATGACCGGCAGAAAAGCCGGGCCGCCGTCCATTGGCAAAACGAGCGTGGCCTTTGAATTATTGCAAAGGTTTAGTTTCTCCGCTACCCGCACGATCATTTTGGCGCGTTCTGTTAGTTGCTGCTTGCTGTCCTTTTCCTCTTTCCATTTCTTCCAAGGATACTCGCCCTCGAATCCCTTTGCGACTTGCGCACAACGAATACCCGGCACGCCTGTGCGCGAACAGAAGCGCGAAGAAAAACGAGCATCCACCGTGATGATTTGTATGTCGAATACCTGTGCCATGTCCTGCAACTTACCGATGATGGCACGATGACTCCATTCCATCAATTGGCTGTTCTCATAGCGAGAGCGATCCTGACTTGTTCGGTAACGGCTCAAATCTTCGAGGACGATTGCAGACACACGCTGCCTCTTTTGCTTGTAACGTCCATGCAGATCGCGTTCAGATTTCAATTCCCACTTTGCTTTTCCGTCAATTTCCACTTCAGCAGGATTCATTAGTTCCAAGCCCAATGCCTCAGCCAAAATCATGTGAGCCGTCTGATTTACCCGCTGGTCGCGCAGTTCGTTGATTTTATCATGAAACGTTTGCGCTGGTTCGTGAATACGGTCGCCAGGTCGAACAGGAGACGGCTCTAATCCGTGGTTTTCCTCTGTGTAAAATCGCCGCTCAAGTTTGGCAAGGCTTTGGCAGCATTGCCGGAAGTCCAGTAGCAAGCGGATGCGCTTCATGTTCAAACCACGCATCCCATGTATAAGTCTCTTTGGCTCGCTGCTGTTATCATTTCGTTCAAGGAATGACTGACTAACTTTCCCATCCTTCGTAATGGTGCAGTTATTCCACTTCCATTTCTTGTCTTGCAACGGCCAGACGAAACGCGCTACTTCGGCAATCAGGCTTTGATCACCTGCAAAAACCCTCATGATATTTTGCAGTTCCGTCTCTGCTGTTTTTGCAAGGGTGTCCCAATTCCATTTGCCATCGCCGCCTGACGTCAATTCCCGCTTTAATTCTTCCCTAGCCGCTTTTTGCGCATTTTTTAGTTTTTTTGATTTCTCTTTCTCCTCTTTAGAGTGACTACCCTTAACCTTCAAAAAGAACGGATATTTATTTCCGTCATGCTCGTATACCAGTCTCGACCAAACGTCGGCTGGCGCAAGCGTCAGCCGTAATTTGCGCAGAAAGTCGTCCTCGCCTTCTTCCGGTTTGTCGTCTTTGGGGATGAATGCAAGGAATGCGATGACGTTGAAGCGTTGTTCACCGCGAAATGTATTGAGTTCCTCACCATCAAGAGTTTTATATTCGTGGCCAACCTTCTTTTTCCTGCCGTTGATTTGCCAGCGAAGTTTGAATAGAAAGCGAACTTGCCCGAGTCGGCGGCTCAAGCGATAGATGAGATGATTGCCCAAATCTGGAAAGAACTTCAATTCATCAGGTTCACTGGGAATGGGCAGCCTTACCGTTGTGGAGAAAACCTGCTTTGCGAGATTCGTGAATTCAATCTTTTCAACGTTCGAAGCAATACGCCCACGGTTGCCGCACTTCTCTGGTTCTGGTTCGCTGCCGAATCCTTTGTGTTTGTCTTTCCGCCAGACTTTCGCGTCTTCGCCTTGCAAACGAAACGTGCCGAAGTCGTAGGCGTCAAATACAATCTCGTGCACGTGACCAGCAGGCGAAATGATCCGCTGGTTTGGGCGATCAGTATCGCGTCCAATTTTCACGCGCCCACGACACCAAGCCCCGGCGTAACGAACGCCCAAGTCCACTGACAGGATGTCGAACGGCTCGAATTTGTCGGAACACCAGAGTTTCTTCGTGTTGAATTTGACGTCAGTATCTTCGATTTCATCAGCATCAACCGGTACGGCGTCCGCTTCCTTTTTCTTCTCGGTCTTCGCGTCTATCGGCCATCGCAGGTTTAGGCCAATCCATTTCCCATTTTTCTTGACGATGCGAACGGACTTATCGCCCGGGATTTTTGCGGTTTCATCTTTAAGCTTCTTCTGCATCTCTTGTTCGAGTTTGAACGAGAACATGAAATGCCAGCAGCCTTGTTTGTCAGCAGGCAGAAGAGAAGCTGACGCATCCAACGGTTTTCCTTTGTCCTTTTCTTTCCTTGTAAACTTTGGAGATTCGCCAATAATCAATGGTGTCGCATATTCCGCCTCAACAGAACTGCCTTCGGCGTTGGCGATCCGGTCTCGTTTGAATCGTCTGTAGCTGAGTGTGAGCGGGTAAAGTGCATTTCCATCGGCGTCTGTGAATGCTGGATGCTCGGCGGGCTCGGCTTCGGCTGGTCTTCGCTTTTTCGGCGGCGCAGCATTTGTTGGAACCAGTTTTATTGGATGCTTATCGCCTTCTTGGTCGAACAAATAAATAGACGGTGCTGGTGTGACGGGAATGTCAAAATCCAGAGGACGGAAGCTGACTTCGTTATGCCTATTCTTCGTACTTGGCCAGGTAAATGCAATGGGCTTTGGTTGATTGGACTCATCGTCCCAAACCTTTTTCAATTCTTCTTTGGCTTCACTGTAAAGCACCCACCATCGCACGAAGTTCTTAGGATGGTGTGACTGCTTGTTTTCCCATTCCGGCAACCAAAGCGGGTGATACGCATCTTCGCACAGAGCTTTGAAAAAGGCCCCGCTGCCGAAGCCACCAGCACTTTCCTCTCGCGCCTTCTCTATTGCCGCAAACAAATCATCTCCATCAATCGGTTCGTCCTTCTTTGCAATCTTCAGAAAATCCTGTCGGATGTCCGCCCAACCACCGATGGTCGCGCGACACATTCCGTAGCCGATTGCCCCGCCAAGTTTATCGAGCAATTGACGCATCAAGCGCGGGCGTTGTGCATCACCTTCAATTCCGCCTAGCTGCTTCGTTTTGCCTTTGTCGTCCTGCCATGCGCCCGTTCCGTTCAAGGCATCAATCTTTGCGCGGCGTTTACGGATTTGCTCACCACGTTCGTCTGAACGAAGCCGGTATTTGAACACCTCCTCGGCGGCACGTTTGAATGCGGATTTGTCGAAGCCAGTCCACACTGCACCATCGCCAGATTTTGGGGAGAGTCCCAACAAATTAGTAAAGAAAGGAAAGACATAACCAAATTCTGACCGAACCACAGCCAGAGGATCAGCGGCATCAGTTTCTTTGCGTTTCTTAATGTTCTCAAAAAGCTGTCGTCGCGTATGTGGCGATGGTGAAAACTTGTAGCGCAAACACAGCCAATATGTCCCGCTCGGTTTAGAACCGGATGAAACGGCAGGATAGTTAAATTCTGTCTGCCGTCTTTCATCACGCGCATAATCGAGAAGCGCAGACACTTCATTTTCAAATGTTACGGATGGTAAGTCTGAATTAGATGGAGATGCATATCGTGCTAATGAATCAACTACTGTTTTCGGAGGTTTGCTCCAAAACGATCTCGGCTCACAAGATTCCTCCACACCAAAGGCCGAGCCGTAATCTCTGAGGGCATCTTCCTTCGACAACTCGTTGACTGGTGAATTGAAGCAATATGAGAGTTCCAGTTGTTTGGCGTAAGCCGCATCATCGAAGTCGGCACGGAGTTCTGGTTCGACAACCGGCTTCAATTCGGTAGCGACTTTCAACCAATAAGTATTGTTGCGTGATTCAATTTCCTGTCCTCCTTGAGTTGAGGCGGGGTTCGCAAGGCGTTGATACCAGTTACTGGCGAATTTTGCCATGTCAGCCAACGAAGCTTTTACTTTGGCGTTCTTTCCTTTGCCTTGTTTCTTGGATTGGACAGCAGCCCCGGCGAGCTGCTGATAAACACTTTTCAACGCAACGGTTTCGCTGGCGAGCTTTTTTGCCGGAATGTTGGGATAAATAAATTCCAAGAGTTTGTGCGTCTTATTTACTCCGAGTGAGGACTGTTTGAAATAAGTTTTCCCCAAATGTGCAGCAACTCGGTGCGTTGCTCCACGCAACGAATCACTGTGCAAATAATCCCACATTCGATTGATAGGCTCTCCGTCTTTATCGCGTTCGTTTTTAACCAGGCCAATGAGACAAAGGATGTAGTAGCACACTGCGTCTTGAAATAACTC
This sequence comes from uncultured candidatus Brocadiaceae bacterium, assembly GCA_964372185.1. Classification (GTDB taxonomy): domain Bacteria; phylum Planctomycetota; class Brocadiia; order Brocadiales; family Brocadiaceae; genus JACVXV01. Next base: position 20,991 of record CAYJPZ010000016.1, on the reverse strand, counting down.
GTGCGTCACTCTCAACGCACGGCAGGTGTTTTCGTGATGAGATTTGAAATCTTTCTTCGTCTTGCCCGCATTGCGCGTCTTGTGATTTGCTGCGGTTTCTTCAACGAGAACTTCGTAACTGCGATAGATTGAAGCCATGTCAGTTTTCTCCTTTCCGAAGTATCAATATGCGGTGAGGGGCTACGGTGTAATAATTCACCGCATCCTGAAACAACTCATGGTGCCGCCAAAGCGCGGATTGCCAATCGTCGAGTGGTTTCCTTCGGGTTTTGCCTGATTCATCTTTGCCATCGGGTATTTCTACCTTCGTCACCTTGCCTTGATAAATTCGATTCATCATACCCCCCTATTTCCCAAAAATTGAGACTGATATCCCTTATTTATAAGACTTAGTGGCGCATTTTCACGCTGTACAACATTAGGCGTTCTTACTCTTTCGTGCTTGCGGATAGGAAATCGGCTTTGGCCATCAGGTGGTCAATTTAGCAAAAACAAGGGAAATTGCAAGGACTTTTATTTTGTTGGTATTATAAACACTTGTAACGATGCTTAATTCTCTTGCAAGCATTGAAATTACTGCTACAATCAAAATGAAGAAAGGAGCATCTGTTTTATGAAGAAATCACCCCCATTCACAAACGTGCCGGCTAAAATAATACCCATCCTTATTTTATTACTTATCTTGATTTATCCCGGAGGAATACCGGTGGCCTCAGCCCAGAAAAAAAAGATACCTGCCCCTGAATTAACGGGCGGCACGGCCTGGCTCAACGTTTCAAGACCTCTGTCCCTCAGTGACCTTAAGGGCAAGATGGTGCTGCTGGACTTCTGGACGTATTGCTGTATCAATTGCATGCACATCATCCCTGACCTCAAAAAGCTGGAGGCAAAGTATCCGAAGGAACTGGTAGTCGTCGGCGTCCACGCCGCAAAGTTTACGAATGAACGGGAAACGGAAAACATCCGGCAGGCAATCCTGCGATATGAAGTGGAACACCCGGTGGTTGTCGACAGTAATCTGGCCATCTGGCAGGCCTACGGGGTAAAGGCATGGCCCACACTCGTCCTTATAGACCAGGAAGGATACATCGTTGGGTCGGATACCGGTGAGGGACATTATGAAATCCTGGACAAATTAATCGGAGAATTCGCATCCCGGTATCGCGCCAATAACCTCGTCAATGAAAAACCGATCCCCATCTCTTTGGAAAAGGACAAACAGGCCGCAAGCTTCCTGTCCTTTCCCGGCAAGATACTTGCAACGCCAAACCGCCTCTACATTGCAGATTCCGGCCACAACCGGATCGTCATCACCGACATGAAAGGCAACGTGCTGGACGTTGCCGGTTCGGGCGAAATAGGCAAAAGCGACGGTGAATTCGCCGCCGCCGGCTTTCACCACCCGCAGGGAATGGCCATACACGGTGATCTCTTCTACATAGCCGATACGGAAAACCACCTCATCCGCAGGCTTGATTTAAAGGAAAGAACCGTAAAAACCATTGCAGGCAACGGCAAACAGGCCGGGTTTATGGCCTCCGGTGGAATGGGCGCGGCGTCGCCTTTGAATTCCCCCTGGGACCTGGCCTTTCTCGATGGACAACTTTACATTGCGATGGCGGGTACGCACCAGATATGGATAATGGATTTGGAAACCACTGTCTTTCAGCCGTATGCCGGCAGCGGGAGAGAGGGACGCGCAGACGGCCCGTTAGACGCCTGCGCACTGGCACAACCCAGCGGCATTGCCGTCGCCGGTTCGAGACTCTATTTCGCGGACAGCGAGGTGAGTTCCTTGCGCTATGTAGACCGGGAAGACAACAAGGCGCACACCGCCGTAGGGAAAGACCTCTTCGTCTTCGGCGACAAGGATGGAAAGGGTGACGACGCGCGATTACAGCACCCGCTCGGTGTAGCCGTCTATAAAGACCTTGTTTACCTTGCCGATACCTACAATCACAAAATCAAGACCTTCAATCCACGGGACAATACGTGTATGACCTTTTCAGGTAGCGGACGTTCAGGATTCAAGGACGGCAGGAACGCCCAATTCTACGAACCCGGCGGACTCAGCGCCACCGGCAACAAACTCTACGTGGCCGACACCAACAACCACGCCATCCGCGTGATTGACCTGGAGACGAAAGAAGTTTCCACCCTGCAGTTATCAGGCCTTACGGAACAATTATCAGAAACAGCGATGCTGCAATCAATGATACCCTCCTTCGAAAACACGCTGGACTTACCGGCGCAAACGGTAAAACCGGATGCCGAAGTCCTATTGAAGGTAAACGTCCGCCTTCCCGACGGCTGCCAATTAAATCCAATGACATCCCTGGTATGTCGCGTCGATGCCGGTGACGGCATACTCATAGAGCAAGAATACCGTGAACTGCGGCACGCGCCCCCCCTACTGCCGCTCAACGTCCCCGTAAAAACCGGCAAGCCGGGACAACGCGTCGATGTAACCATTTCCCTGAGTTTCTCCTACTGCAGAAAAGACAACCACAGCGCCTGTTTTTTCGACGCGACAACCCTGCGCCAACCAATCAACCCCGATAATGCATCCACAAACACCGTGGTAACGATGGATTATCTTGTAAAACTGCCGTAAGGTAACAGCGTTTATGCATTGCCGCTATACAGCATCATGCTCTTTTCTAAACCACATCTCATAAAGGGGAATAAAGGTGTAGGCGCCGAAACAGAGGATGAGGAGGATGCTGGAAAGGATGGAAACGATTACAAAGCGGGGACACACGTACCTGATAAGCCATGGGGACGCAAGACTCAGCAGGATACCGCTGAAGGAACCGGAATAAATCGTTATCTTCAGCCCTTCACGAGCGTGGGTCATGGCCATGATACGGGAAAGGATAAATATCACGATGGGGATGGAGAAGATATGGGTGTGCGTCGTGCCCAGGAGTTCGCGATATGTCTTTGGAAAAAACAGACCCTCTTGCAACCTGGCGTTGTTTTCTTCAATCGAAGCCGGCGGTGCGTCAAGTTCTTCATCTTTATCGCCGCAGTAATAACGCTCCGTTTTTTTTAAGGAAAAGCCCGTCCTGTCGTAATGGGTAAGAAAACCCAGTCCAACCGCTATGGCTATGATAGATAAAAAGAAGGTAAAAAACATCTTATTGCTTACCGGAAGCAACCACATGCCACCTGACATTGCCATCTCCTTCCACGTTGGTTTTTATAAATTTTTTCCGGAACCCATCCGTCATGGTTATCCCTAGTGCCCCGTCTTTTTCCTGGCACGCAATCATGGCGTCTACACCCGGGATGCTTTTCACAAGGTTCATCCCTTTTTCCAATCCCAGGACAAAGACGCTGGTGGACAACGCATCAACCGCCGTTCCCGTAGGGGCGACGATTGTTACCGCAACAACGTCTTTCACCGGCATTCCCGTTCTTGGGTCGATGATGTGGGAATAACGCTTCCCTTTGATTTCAAAAAACCGCTCGTAATCCCCCGATGTCGCCGTAGCCTCGTCCTTCAGTTCCAGGTACCCAAGAATTTCACCCTTGTCGCGCGGGTGCTGCACACCCACTTTCCAGGCGTTTTTGTCTGTTGGGGCGCCGAGGACATAAATGTTCCCGCCGAGATTGATGCAGGCGTTGTCTACGGCGTACTTTCTGACAATCTCTAATGCCTTATCGACGGCATATCCTTTCCCGATAGCGCCGAGGTCAATTTTGGTCCGGGGGTTTTTGAAAAGGACGCTGCCGGGCTTTTCCGGGTTGTTATCCCTGTTGATTACGACGTTACGGTAAGAAACGGCGGGCAGGAGTTTTGCCAGTTCTTTATCTGATGGAATGCGCCCTTTGCCAGTAAAAAAACCCCAGGCAGCAATGACCGGTGAAACCGTGACGTCGAAAGCGCCGTCGCTTAGCTCACTGTAACGTTGAGAGCGCTCAAGTACCTCAAGTAGTTCTCTGCTGCACGGCACAGGGGCCTTCGCCGCGTTCTTATTTACCTGCGAGAGTTCGCTGTCATCCTTGTAATTACTCATAATCCGATCCATGCGTTCCATCTCATCCAGTGACGCCTCAACGGACTTGCCGGCGATTTTTTCATCGTCGGAGTAAACCGACACCTCGGCGAAGGTACCCATAATCATACGGGTCTGTTTAACGAGTTTTACATCGGGAGCCCCCCCCGCCTTCCCATTATCGTGCAACGACTTTTCGTTGTCATCCACGTTGTTTGTTAAGGTGTTTGCGCCCTCACCGGGTTTCTTTCTTTCGGGTATTGCGGCGGGGACGTTTGTCGCCTTTTCATCGACAATGCCTCTTTTACCGCTCAGATAGTATTCATTGATAACGGCAAGGGCCTTTCTCACCCCGGCGCACATCCACTGCACGGACATGGTCGCCCCGGTGATGTTGATGATATCCTTGTTTATTCTGATAGGATTTTTGAATGATTTGCCGATGAATTGGTATAAAAAACGTTTTTTTGCAATCTCCCCGCCACGGCTTTCACGGTACACAAGGATTGCCAGGTTGTTTATTTTCCCGTCCGGCTGCACCCCTACGATGAAGGTAAACGGGTGGAATTTGCCAATCTCATCGGTAATGATCGCGTACCCCTGCAGCACCCCGCCCTTTTTCCCTCTATAAACCACAAACCCATCTTCGCAGAGTCTTCTGCCAAGCACGGTTTCCAGATGGCTTTTTTCTTCGGGGGTCATCACAAAGTTATCGGCTACAATCTCGTCACTGTCCGGAAAAACGACGGCGAGTGCCTGCCCTTCCGTAAGAAATGCCTGGAGCTGGAAGTTGTCGGCCGGCTCAGGCTCAGGTTGGGCACGTGCCTGGCTGGTTACCAGAAAGGCCGCCATACAAACCATCACTATAAAAAGTATTCGCTTAGCAATCATAAAAATTATTATAAGTCCCTCCGGAACTCAGACGGAAAAATTTCGATTGAGTCATCGGGTTAAGCCAGGGACGGATAAATCCGTGCCTACAATTTTTGTCATCCGCTTTGTAGGCACGGTTCTAACCGTGCCATCCCAAAAACCACTTAAATAAAATTTCCTATACGATGAACTTAACGCCCTCCGCGGTAAACCTCCACCTGCATTTACTGCCGATTTACCCGTTCAGGAGTTGTTGAGTATGCCTTCCAGTTTCTTTAAAAAAGCCTGTTCAGCATCGCCGTCAGAGGTTGTCCGTTCCCACCGATATGCCTTACTTCCACCCGGTGCCTTTTCTTCACACAGTGCATGCACGGAAACGTAGGTTTTACCTTGCCCGCCGGTTACCTGCACAAAGAGGCGGTAACGCGCTTGCCACTGCCCCTCCAAAATCAACCCCGTAGTCCTCGTTTTTGACCACCCTTTGATCCATTGTGTCTCCAAAACACCCTTTCCCTTATCTTTTGTTTTGATGGGCAACCCTTCCGCAGTCTGAAGTACCGCATCCCACACGAAGTCCGTGTCATTATCAAAATATTTGGATACGGCGGACATGTTTCGTAATCCGCCCGTGCCGGCGCATCCCGTGAAGATCACGGTAACGAAAGCCAAACAGAGTAATGCCCTGACATACCTCAAGATTACATATTTCATACGCATTTTACCTTCACAAACAAGTCAAATTTTTCAGAATTCCGATACAGGGTAAAGAATTTGTTTAAGCGGTTTAAGCAGTTTTTGGGCTAGCACGGTTTTAATCGTGTACCGGCTTATACAAAACTGAGACTCACTCTCACTATTTTAAGTTAAACTTAATTTATGTCAATTGAATTTTATTTTTTGCATTAAACAATCCGGCTTGTTAAAACCATCTCCTCTTCTGGGCATGAGCGGTGACCCTGTTGCGGCCTTTTTTCTTTGACTCATAGAGCGCTTTATCCGCATACTCGATAAGATCGCTGTTTTTGAAATCGTTTTTGGGGGATTGCATCGTTGCCACGCCGAAACTCGCCGTTACCTTGTATTCTTTAACACCGTCGATAAAAATATTTGTTGCGATTGTATCACGTAATTTTTCGGCTATTTTTACGGCATCTTCCTGGTTTGTTTCGACCAGGACAACGGCAAATTCTTCACCGCCGTAACGCGCTATAATGTCGTAATCACGGATATTTTTTTTTACCAATCTGCACATTTCTTTCAAAATGAAATCACCCGTCTGATGTCCGTAATTATCGTTAAAACCTTTAAAATGGTCAATATCCATGAGTACCAGGCTGACAGACATCTGCTTGCGCAGCGACCTGCGTATTTCCGTTTCGAGGAAGTTTTGAAAATAGCGATGATTATATACCTCCGTTAATCCGTCGATGTGCGCAAGCTTTTCGAGTCGTTTGTTTTTCACTTCGAGGTCTTTTGCAAGCTTTTGCAACTCTATCTTAGCGGAAATAAGCTCCTTATTGATTTGTTCGTAAGACAGGTTAATAAGGCTTAAGGCAATGTTCGCCTCCTGAAGAATCAATTCAATCGGTTTGGGGCTCTCCAGGTGGAAGTCGAAGAAGGTGGCCGTTTCGATTATTTCCGAGTGAACTTTCTCCAATATCCTGTCAATAATCCTATCGTTAAAACCCAGCATGAGCTTGGATTTATCAATAAATTTTTTATGATTTTCCTGGGGTCTGTTAGCGCTTAAGACGTTTGCAATGAGGCTGGATAAGTAGACAACCTTTGTGGCAAGCTTCATTTTTTTGTCATTGCCCGTATAACCATCCGGGTTATGATGGTATTGTATCGGGATCAGGAGTTCAGGCGGGAATCCCCAGTTACGGGTGACCTCGTGCCCAACAACGATATGGTTAACCCCGACAATCTGCTCTTCAACCGCAAGTACGTCCTGCTGTGTTTCGGATAATGTCTTCAAAACCAGTTCGTATTGCCCCGGGAAGGTGCGCATAACGATCAACTCTCCGATGTCCTGCAGGAGCGCCGCAATAAATATTTCCTCGGGGTCGGATTTGTCGATTTCTGCCATAATAAGTTTTGCCGCAACTGCCGCAGAAAGGGATTTCTGCCAGAACTTCTCATAACTGAAGTATTCCGTCATTTCGTCCGATTTAATCGTAAGAAATGAAACGGAGAGAACCAGGCTTCTGATTGCGTTTTTCCCCATGTTCGATACCGCCTGGTGGACGGTGCTTATCTTACTGGAAAAACTATAAAAGGCCGAGTTGGCAATCCTCAGTACCTTTGCAGACAGCGAAATGTCTTTTGAAAGCAGATTGGCAATTTCGCCGATACTCGTTTCCGATTTCGAGGTAAGCGAGATGAGTTTTGATGCTACGGTTGGCAAGGTAGGTAACGCCGGAGAATCCAACACCGCCCTTAATACCTCATCTTTTAACACAAATGTTTCCTTTTCTAATCAATCGTGGAGAGAATCTACCCGCTAATAATGTTTTTCTTCGTAATTAAATTCTTTTTGACTACGGCTGTGCCACACCGGAATTCAGCAGTGACTCATCAACAAACAATCTGAAAGGCCGCCTGATATGCCAGGAACCAACGCCCGGCACACGATGGCCGATGGTAAACCTTCCCATGAGCAAGAGATATTCCTCCCCAAATGAACGTTTAAGGGTCTTGATACACGGCCTTAATCGATCCGGAACCATTGCCCTGAAGAGGGACATCCCGGCAAGATGGTGGTAGATGGGGTGAAGCAGGCAGGAGACCTTTGCATTTATATAAGGCACCTGGCGCCAATAATACGCCCCCATAATCCGCCATAGATACGCCTCTTGCCTTGCGCCCGATGCGCGTATATTACACGGCCTGACACCATTTCAGGGGTGAGCGTCCAGTCGTCATGAAGGCTATTATTATCTCCCCTGGTTCTTATCCCGCGCGCATCAACGTACGTCACCCGGTGGGTTACCGAAATAGACCTGCCGGGCGGGACAAAGACGATAACGTCCCCGCGCAGTATCTTTCTACCGCCGGAATAGGGCACAATCTGCAGGACGTCCGGCGACCGCAACGTCGGATTCATACTCGGACCTTTATAGAGACATGGCGGTAACGAACCTTGCTTCATAACTCAGCCCCCTTTCCTTTCCCATAACAACCTTTCCAACCAGCCATACCCCTGGTGGCACAGGCATCATGCCTGTGCTTGTGTGTCTTCCAACTCGTTACCACGCCCTTTCGATTTCCGGCTCGTTCCCACGCTCTCAGACTGTGCCAAATGAGCGATTTTGCCCTCTTCCGCGAGGTGTATTCCCCACTTTAAGGGCAAAAATGCCATAAAATATGGGATAAATGGTCTCTATTTAAGGGTTCTTCCCCACTTTGGAATGCAAAAAAGTTCATCTGGCACAGTCTGAGAGCGTGGGAACGAGTCAAATGCTATGCTAAAAAATTATCCAATGAAAATCCAGGGAAAAACCTCTCCATGAGGCTGGAGCAATGTTCACCGAACTTTACCTTTAAAAAATCACGGTCAAGATTACGCAGGACGTTTACGGTATATTTCGCCTTATTGAGATGCGACCGCTCTTTTAAGAAGCCACGGAACCGCTCCCGTGAGTGTCCACCATGGTTGCGCCTGATAATCATCTGGTGTGTCTCCCACTGGTGAAATTCGTGGCAGGAACGGTAGTTGCTGAACAAACCGGCAAGGGAGACGGTACCCGACTTGGGAAGTCCTACGCAGTATGCATGAAACCGCCTCGGATATTTATTAAGCTGCAACAAACCGGCAAAGTCGGCGCCGCTCTTTAACCGTAAATTGTCCGCTATCTTAAGAAGTCTTTGCGTATCGAGCTGCGGCAACTCACCCCGTTCAATACGGGCAAGCGCATCGGCGGAAATACCCGACTTCTCAGCCAGCCCCTCCAGTGGTATTCCATTCTTCAACCGTAATTCCCCGATACGCGCGCCAAGCATTTTTCCCCTCCCCCGATTCCTGGCAAAGCAAAGCCACGGAAAGGTTGTTGTAGTGAATATCTCTCTGAATAACCTAAGCCCTTCGCTCCTTTCCGCTTTCACGGTCTATCTTCACTCTTATGGCTTAGTCCGACTTCCGTTTCACGGCTTTTGCTGCCATCACCCCGAAACGGATATCCCGTGTTCCGCAATAAAGCCCATCTTTAGGTCATGTCGCCTGTATAACGGTCGGCGCATAGCCAGTAAACAGGTCTCCGCTATACTTGTTTCTGCATCCTTAGCACGATGCGATTTTGCCCTAAAACTTATACGATTTCGTTACTTCTTCAGCGATTCATTTGCATTCATCCCTTAAAGTCTTACCTGATGGTTTTCTTCCACCTTTTCTCTATCCGTTCACCACAGCGGCTTTACAGCTTTTGCAGCGTAGAGCGGTTTGGCAACCCCACCTGTATGGCGTTGCCGATACTTCGCAATGGCTAACATTCCCATTGTTGTATCATCTTTATTACAGCTTGTTAAAGAACTTCGGTATTCTTTAACTTCACGGCACAAGCCAAGCCACAAAGATTTATGGTATCAATTTAGCAAGATAGACATTCTATGTCTACCCGGCTAGTTTCGCTTGAGTTTGCAAAACCAAGCGCTTTTAGTCTAATTCAAGAGCGTTTTTTAAACAATCGTTAACCTTACTAATCCCTTTTTCTGAAAGTGGCCCCCGCACCTTGACAACCATAGTCTTGTTTATGGTTAATAAGGTTTCACATTTGACTACCGAGACAATCTTTATACCTGCTTGGACAATTTCGTCTCCCTCAATAAAATATTGCGTCGGTTCTTGATTTCTTGAGGTATTAGATGTACAAACAGCAACAATCACATCATCAAGTCTTTTGTTGTTTATATCTTTGGAAACAATCAAGCCGGGTCTCAGTTTAAACGCCTTCAATTCCTCCGAAGGCATTGGGATTTTGCAGAGAACAATATTACCCCTGCTCAATTTCATCTTTAAAAACCTCATCATAAATATCATTCTCAGAGCTCAGCCAATCCAGATATGCTTTTGAAGTTGCCTGCATTCTTAAAAATTCCATAGTTTCTGCTTTATCTCTTAAATAACCGGCAAAATCAATTATCTCCTCAAGCTTATTTTCAGGAAGAGCATTCATTATTTCCTCAAGTTTTTGCTTAGCCTCCAAGAGTTGCATGTTTGTTCTCCTTTTCCGGATGAATGGTAAAAGATAGGCCAGAGAGCTTTTGATATAAAATTGTCTATGGTCTTTCCCGCAAGGCTCAGGCCATCACGACCATAATGATAACCCAAAAATTCAAATCCCTTGTCCACCCTGCCGATCGTCGTCTTCTGCGGGTGTTTCAGCAGACCAGGCAGTTCAAATTCTTCGTTTAAGATTTTTATCGCTTGTCTTAACCTCCAGTATTATACAAAAAGTTACGGTAATTTCTACTATTCTCTATAACACCCATCGACCCAAAACTCCCGATCTGTGCGCGCTTAGCATATACATCCATGTTTAGAGTCCATTCAAAAAGGCTTCAACCACCTTTGGATCAAACTGGGTTCCTGAGCATCTGCGTAATTCAACAACAACGTCCTCCATACTTTTCCCCAGCCGGTACGGTCTATCCGCATTCATAGCATCGACACTATCGGCAACTGCAAGAATGCTTGCCATCAGGCGCATTTCCCCCCCCTTTATCCCCTCCGGATAACCCTTGCCGTTATAAAACTCATGGTGATATTTTACGCCGGGAATAATGTTTTTCAGGTGTTTTATAGGCGATAGTATCTCTGCGCCCTTTATGGTGTGCTGCTTGACGATAGCGTATTCTTCATCCGTAAGTTTTTCCTTCTTATCAATAATAGACTCAATTGTGCCGATTTTTCCTACGTCGTGCAATAACGCAGCGATCTCAAGGTCTTTCAGTTCCTTTTCATCCAAACCCATCTTAATTCCAATCGAAAGGGCAAACCTTGCAACCCTTTCCGAATGTCCGGCCGTCCACTTTGATTTCGCGTCTATCGCTGACGACAGCGATTTTACCGTACCCATGAAAAGGTCTTTAAGGTCTGTGACAAGACCCGCATTCGACAGCGCCACGCTTATCTGATTCGCTATTTTCCCCAGGGTTGAAAGGTCTTCCGCCGTAAAGGCCGCCCTCCTCTTCGCTCCCACACACAACGTCCCCGTAACCTCGCCCTTTTCAACTAATGGCACCCTTATAAGCGAATGAACGCCCTCGCAGATCAACTTTTCCTCAAAGGGAAGCGGCTTACCCATAGCCGTCATATCAGAAATCACCTGGGGTCTCATGGTTGCCACCACCTCTATCGCGCTCGTTGATTCAAACGGCACATACACACCCGTCCGGATGGAAGTAAATCCAAACCCCGCCTCAAGAACGAATCCGCTCCTCTCCCTGTCCACAACGCCGATACTTGCCATGTCGCATGGCATAACGGAGCCAAGCAACCTTGTCGCAGTTTCGAGGATGATATGGGCGTCGAGTGTAGAGAGTATACTCCTGTCTATCTCACCAATCACAGAAATAGTCTCAGCCGTGCGGGCAAGTTCCATCGTCTTATCGACGGCATCCCGATAGAGTTTTGCCTGATCAAGCACGATAGAGACCTGATGGGATATCCCCTGCATGATCCTCATATCCCTTTCCGTGAATCCTCCGGCGGGAATCCGCTGCAATGCGTCTTTCTGTCTGTATATGCAGATGAGAAGGCCAAGGGCATCAGCCCTTCCCCTTAATGGAATAGCAACCAGGGTCTTAATATCGGGAATCCACTGGAATGGGGATGCAGCCGTATACATCGTCCCCATGCCTTGTATAACCTGATTACCGTTTTCATCCGCAGCGAATCCTTTCACCTTTAATTGTTCTATTACCGTTTCGTTTTTATCCAAAGCCCTTTTGACAAAACTTACGTCATTGTTCAGCGTGTTAGTCCTGAAAAAGGGCAGCATAGTCTTTTCCAGTCCCCACGCCTGCCCCGGTTTAAAGGACAAAGCACGCCCTTCCCGCACGTACAAAAGGCAGATATCCGCTCTTAAAATGCTGCCGCAACGGCAAGTCACGTCCGCCATGAGTTTATCAATATTGGTGGTATGGATGGCAGTCTCGGCAATCATTAAAAGGTGTTTCGTAAACTCTATTTCCTGCCGGAGTTCACCCTCCATCTTTTTCCGTTCCGTGATATCCCTTACAATACCTACCGCCTGCCAGCCACCCTTTACATTCATTGCAGACACGGAAAGCTCGATGGGAAATTCAGCGCCACCCTTGCGCCACGCCGTCCGTTCGAGCGTCTTGCCGATAACGGCGCCTTTCCCCGTCTGAAAAAACCCTTCAAATCCCTCGTAAGCCGCTTTGCGGTATTTTTCAGGGACAATGAGGGTGTGCAGTTCCTTGCCTATCGCCTCTTCGGCGGTGTATCCAAACATCTCTGCCGACTTCCTGTTCCATAAACAGATAGTGCCCGTTGACTCCATGCAGATAATGGCGTCGCCAGCCACTTCTGCAACGGCGCGGAATCGCTCCTCGCTATCCCGCAACATCTCCTCCGCATGTTTTCGTTTGCATATCTCTTCTGATTCATGCAACGCCCGATCTATTGCAGGCGTCAGCCGTATCAGTTTGTCCTTCAATACATAATCCCTCGCTCCTTTCTTGAGGGTTTCTATTGCCACGTCTTCACCGATCACCCCTGAGACAAAGATAACGGGTACGTCGGGACGTATTTTCCTCGCAATGGCTAATGCAGACAAGCCATCGAAAGCGGGGAGCTTGTAGTCAAGAAGGATCAGATTCGGTTTAAATGCTTCTATGGATTGTATAAAATCCTCCCTGGTTTCCACGCGCTTTAAGGTAAACGGTGTCCCTGTTTTGCGCAATTCCCGTTCAACCAATTCGGCGTCAAGGACACTATCCTCAAGCAGCAGGATTTTTAGAGGGGAGGCAGGCGGGTTATTGTTTTCCATAGTTTTTTCTCTTGTGTATTAAATTAAGTCTTTCGGCGACATTTTTCACGTTCGCGCGTAGGGGCGTATTGCAATACGCCCCTACAACGGCATTGTAATTCCTGTACGTAAATTTACGGATTAATTTAACCGCTCATCTGATTCGTTTCATGTTATATGTTATTCAATTTTTATAGTCAACAATAACACCCGACTACTTATTTCCATTCCCCCGGTAACGTAAAATAAACCACCGCCCCCTCGCCAACCTTTCCCTCCGCCCATACCCGTCCGCCATGCCGGGTGATTACCCGTTTAACAATAGCAAGCCCGATGCCGGTACCCGGAAATTCCGCCTCGCTGTGCAGCCTTTGAAATACGCCAAAGAGTTTATCCGCATATTTCATGTCAAACCCCGCGCCGTTGTCTTTGACATAGTAGCTGTTTCCCGCTTTCCCCGCCTCACCAATTCCCCCCTTCTCCATTTCGCCGGTTATTGTCCCCACCTCAATCGCCGTCGTCTCTCTCCCTCTGGTGAATTTAAGCGCATTGGAAATGAGGTTGACCATAACCTGCCTTATCATTGACCTGTCGCCGTAAGCGGGCGGTAGAGACGCATGGCCAAGCGTCTCTAAAATAGTAAACACAATATTTCATTCAGGAACAGACGGCGCGAGTTCCTGATAAACCTCTTTCACGAGATGTTCCATGTCAATCGCCTGCACGGCCATCTCATTTCTTCCCATGCGCGAGAATGAAAGGATATCATCAATTAACTGACCCATCTTTTTTGTGTTTTCCCTAACAACGCCGAAAAGCCGCTTGCCTTCATCATCAAGCCTGTCCTGGTAATCCTCAAAAAGGATATTTGAAAAACCGTCAATCGCCCGGAGCGGTGCGCGGAGATCGTGAGAGACCGAATAGGAGAAGGACTCTAATTCCTTGTTCAAGGTTTCAAGCTGTACGGCACGTTGTTTCAGGTCTTCGTTCAGTTTTTTAATGGCAACTTCCGCATGCTTACGGTTGATCGCCGCAACAATTGCCACAGCCAATACTTCGACATCTTCCCGGATAGTCTGAGTATAACCGCCTTCCCTGTTGCCAAGGCCAATCATACCGATGGTCTTGTTCAGATGTTTGAGAGGAACACCGAGGAAGGAGGTTATGGACGGATGGCCTTCAGGGAATCCGACATGGTCAGGACACGCCCCGATTGCCTCAACGCCATTTACGATGCGGGATATGCCTTCCCGCATGGCGGGCCTATCAATTCCCCGGATTGGCATGTTCCTGACAACGAGGGGTACCTGACCCGCAGGAATCTTGCAGGCGTCCCAGCCGGCGTTGCTGATTGCGATGATATCGAAAAGACCTGCCTGATTAAACTCACCAATGAACCCGAGCTTACTACCGCTCAATTCCTCTGCTACGGCAAGACACATCTTGCCGAGTTCTTCCATGGTCTCACATGCCGGGGTTTTTTCAAAGACCTCGTTGATACTTGCCAAGAGGGCGTTCTTCCTGATGATTCTGGTCTCGTTCTGCTTGCGCTCAGTAACGTCGCGCCAGATGCTGATAATGGAGTCCGCCCTTCCCTGAGCTTCACCTTTTAAAAGAGAGGCGTCAACGCTCAGGTATTTTATTCCCTGATCTGTCTTCGCCTGAAACTCCACGTCGTGACAGAAACCCTCACCATACAGCCGCATTACCAGTTCAGCCCATCGGCCCAGCATGTCGCCGCCGGGAAGACCGAGCCAGTTGGTCAGGTTCGTTTCAACAACCTCACGGCGATTCCATCCGAAAAAGGCACAGAATGCATCATTCACGACAACGATATGCTGTGAGCCGTCGGTAATTACAATACCATCAATCAGCGACACCAGAAGATTATCGAAAAATTTCACGGTCTGCTGCAAGGTTTCAAACAGATTATTTATCGGTTGTTTACTCACGAAAAGCATCCTTAAAAAATTCCGTGTTCCTACTTCATCATTCGAAATTCCTGGTTCGATATTCGATATTACATCCCTTTGAAATAGTAATAGCGCTATCACAATCTAGTCGCGTCGGAAGGGTGCCAAAAGTTGGGCAGGATTAAAATGTGCCTCAAAGCCTTATACAAAGCGGAATATGAGACTTCGCAAAAAATATTTTTGCCAAAATGTAACCGGTATCTCTGAAGATACTACTTACCACTCCCCTCCACCGGCTCTTCCGCAATGAACCTAATAAGCCGGGCGGTTAATTCCTTTTCATGGTGGAGATTGTCTTCCTCCCGCGTATGCTGGACTGCGATTGCATACAGGGTAGCCAGGCGTTCGAGGAATTGGGTGTCCTTATCCGTATAGTCGCGTCCCGAATTGGCAACCGCAATTTGCCCCACCAAGGTTTCACCTAACAAAGACGGCACGGACAAAAAACGGTGTATGGGAACAAGGCCGGATGGGGTTCCCGTTGACCGCGGATCCTCTGCCGGCGTATTGGTAAGCAGGGGTTTTCGATTCTTCAGCACCCAACCAAACAGCCCGCCGGGTTTTTGAAAGACGGTTGCTTTGTCTTTCTCATGGCATTGTTCCCAGACCTCGCCGGTAAATGTGGGAGACACAAAGCAACCCGTTTGCGGGTCAATGTATCCGACGAAGCCAGACTCGCTCCCGGTAAACTGCCGCGCCGTTTCAAGGACGAAGGAAGACGTGGCCCCGATGGTTCTTGACGTAATCAGTAATTTAGCAACGTCCGCCATTGCCGTATTGACCTTTAATTCCCACAGGAGCGATTCCTCCGTTTGCTTGCGCTGGGAAATGTCCCGAATGATAGCGGTTGCCTGCCACTTATCCTGAATTTTCAAGGCCGAGACAGACAGTTCGATGGGGAATTCCGCGCCGTTCTTACGTAGCGCCAATATTTCAAGCGTTTTACCGATGATCGGGCCGGTACCTGATTGAAAAAACGTCTTCATTCCTTTGTATGCCTTTTCCCGGAAACGTTCGGGGACAATGACGCCATGCAAGTCCTTGCCCCTGGCTTCACCGGTTGAATAGCCGAACATCTTTTCAGCCGCGGTGTTCCAAAAGTTGATGAGACCCGGTTCCTCAAGACAAATAATAGCGTCTGCGGCAGTTTCGGCAACGGCGCGGAACCGCTCCTCGACCTCCCGTAGCGCCCCCGCCATGCGTCGGTAATTCTGCCGGGCTTCGGCATTCTGCAGTTCCCTCCGAACGGCGGTGGCGAGCTTTTGGAGATTCCCTTTTGCCAGGTAATCATGCGCCCCGGCCTTCATGGCCTCTACTGCTGTTTCTTCACTAATCTTGCCGGATACAAGGATGAATGGTATGTCGAGCTTTTTGTCCTGCAGAAGCTTCAGGGCGCTCAGTCCGTCAAAATGGGGCATGACGTAATCGGAGATAACAACGTCCCATGCCTGTTTTTCAAGCGCGGCAGCCATCGCCTCCGGGGTTTCTACCCGCTCGAAAACCGTGGTAAATCCGCCCTTCTGTAGTTCCCGCAAGAGCAGAAAGGCGTCGTCTTCTGAAACCTCTACAATCAATGCGTGAAGTGGAGTGTTCATAATGGTGGCTCCTTTTTATAGATAATAGAAAAGTTAGGGTTGAAAGCGGAAGGTTAAACCCTAACGCGGCTACGCCGCAACCAAAGCCTTAAAACCGTAATATACTGCAATTTCTACAATTCTCTATAACGCCCGCTACTACAAGTCTGCATTAATGGCTACCGCGTTGACGCTCTTCTATAAAACCATGCCTAGCCAAGATAGAACACGTTTGTTTGCCCGCCAGGATTAAACAACGACTCATCAATAAATAATACGAGCCGGGATATCCCGGCAAAAAAACGGGATACGGCCATTAGTGCCGCATCAGGAACACCGCTATTCCTACGAGGGTCAGGATACCGCCGATGATTTCTTTTTCGTAGTGTTCCACCTTACAAAGGTTGATCTTCATTACGCCATAGTAAGCAAGCACCGTCAGCGCTACCATCCCGGAAACCGTCGTTATCGTTAATATAGCAAAGAGGCAGAAGAGCATGCCCCAATTATAGGCGCCGGCCGCAAGAAATATGGGTAAAACGGCAATACACGGAGAACAACTCAGCATCATGAGTAATGAAACGACGACGAGCTTGTCTGAGAATATCGCGTGGTTATGGCTGTGCGGACATTGCCGGAATCTTCCGACAACTATAAAAGCAACGCCGATAATGATTAGGACAATACCCGCTAATGGCTCAACGACGGCCTCCGCACGGGTGGTTATGTGATACCCCAGCAAGGCAATAATAAAACCTATGATACCGGTTGTTACTGAATGTCCCAAACCTGCTATGGCGGTAACAAGGATGGTTTTTGTCAACCCCCATTTTTGCCCTTTTCCAACAAGAGCGAAGGGCATCCAGTGGTTCGGCATTACGGCGTGTGTTAGTGCAATGAAAAACGTTGCTCCTATGAGACCAATCGTTGTATCGTACATGGCGTGCTAATCCGTTAAAATTAAGCCCTCGGCATCTTTTTCACCTAGAGCGAAGAACCTCTTCGCTCTACAGCAGGCCTGAAGGGCAGAAAGTATATAGCCAGGGGTGAAGCCCCTGGTTAGAGAAATAATATAACAAGCCCCAAAAGGGGCAACAGGAAAGGATGCTTAACATGGCTTGGACACTTATCTTTCCTGGAATTTATTATTGTTTTTATGAGGAACCCACCCCTAGCCCCTCCCAGGAGGGGTTAGGGTACGCCCATGTTGTTATAATCCTATGATGGCAATCCGGGCTTCGTCCGCAGCGGCAAGTGTTTCTTCGACGTCCAGTATAAGGGTCTTTCCCGCCTCAACTGCCAGGACAGAGGCAGAGGATTCTTTCAAGGTCTTGATGGTCTCCATACCTACGGTAGGGATATCGAATCGTGGGTCGAAATCCTGTTTACTGACTTTAATCACCACGAAATTATCTCTGCCAAGATTTCCACCCCTGCGGATGCATTCGTCGGTGCCTTCCAGGGCTTCTACGGCCAGCACTACCTTTTCTTTTACCACAAGGCATTGTCCAATGCCAAGCCTGGATATTTCCTTGCCAATAGGCCAGCCAAAGTGGATGTCTTCCATTTCCTTTTCCGAGGGCTGTTTTTTCGTCAATATACCATCTTGTGCGAGTAATTGCGGTACATAGAGGGTGGAGTTTTGCAGTTCTATTCCATCTTTTAACAATTCGTCGGCAACGGCCCCAAGCAGGGAATGGTCGTCCCTGTTTTTAACGTTCTTATACCATAGGTTAATAGTCCTCAAATCCGGCAGAAACCGGAGGTTTCTCCATGAAGAGAACATGTTGGTTTTGGTGAGGCCACCGGCCATCACAGCCCTGGTCACCTGTTCTCGTTTGAAAATCCTGATGAGTTTGCCAATCTGGGCAACCCCAACCCAATGGAGTTGTTCCACGTATTGCTTGATTTCCGGGGAGGTTTCCCCTTCAATACCAACCGCAATAACGGAAATCTTATTAGCTTGCGCCCCTTTCGCAAATAAGAGGGGGAATCGACCGTTTCCGGCTATTAAACCGATTTTTTCCATACGTTATCCTAAATCTGTGTATTCTGAGATAAAAGGTTCTGCATCTCCAGTTCTTTTATTCGCTTTTCCATGTCTTTCATCTGTTCCCGCATTTCCGGAAGCTTTTCGAATAGTACGTAACACTTCCGCATGCGTTTGATCGGGAGCGCAGGCGCGCCAAGATACGTTTCATTGTTTGGAATATCATTCAACACCCCTGAACGCCCGCCAATGGTAACGTTATCTCCGATGTTGATGTGTCCAATGACCCCGGCGCCGCCCGCCAGGATTGCGTGCTTTCCGATTTTGGCCGAGCCTGCAACCGCCGCCTGGGACACAATCAACGAATTTTCCCCTATCTCAACGTTGTGCGAGATTACTACCTGGCTATCAATTTTCGTGCCCCTTTTGATAATAGTTTCACCTAACGCGGCGCGGTTTATCGTAGTATTTGCGCCGATATCCACGTCGTCTTCAATTACGGCAATGCCGACCTGCGGTATTTTATAGTAGCCCTGGCCGTCCGGCGCGTAACCAAAACCACTGCTGCCGATAACGGTGTTGCTGTGGAGGGTAACGCGTTTGCCGATAATGGTACCGTTATAAATTACAACGTTCGGATAAATAACGGTGTCGTCGCCGACCGTACAATCATCCCCCACATGGACACATGGGTAGATTACCACCCCATTGCCGATACGGGTATTTTTCCCCACCGTAGCGTATGCCTGGATTGAGACGTTTTCACCAATCACCGCCGTTTTATCTACCCGCGCCGAGCCATCAACGCCTCTTATGGAGACGGGCTTTTTGTACATAAGCAGCTCGACGATTTTTGCAAATGCAAGATAGGGGTTGGCGCATACCAGGAAATTCTGTTTTTTCCCTTGAAGCGGGGACAAATGCACGGCTTTAAATTTTGGGGAAACAATGATGGCGGAAGCCCCCGTTTGATGAAATTTTTTAACGTATTTCTCGTTAGATATAAAGGTGATGTGACCTTCTACGGCGTCATCCATACCCATAACGCCGCGTATCTTTATCAACGGGTCTCCAACCACCTCGCCGCCGATGAATTCAGCCAATTCTTGCAGTGTTTTTTCCATTGAATGAAGTCTTCGTAACAAGATATACAAGAAATAACGTAAAAATCAACATAGCCCATCCGAGCAAACCGGTAATTATGTCCTTATCACCGTATAACCATGGGTAATTCGTACCGGCGTACCTGAGAAAGGAATCATTCGTCTTAATAAGAAATACCCAACCCGCGTGAAGCCCGATAGAAAAATACAGCGACCGTGTTCTGAGGTATGCGTAAGACAACACTACACCGATAAGAAAAAGCCCTATGGCTGAAGGCAAAATCGCAGGAAGTTGCACAACGATGTTTTTAAATGATTGGTAACAGACAACAAAACCAACAAATGGATATAGCCCCTGAGTAACCAACACCTTTGCTTTTAAAAAGTGCAAGAGGGAATAAAAAAGGCTGCTGACGCACACAGCGGACAGAGGGCGCATATCTTGTAAAAAGCTCTGCAAGATGAACCCCCTGAAAAGTATCTCTTCAATACAACCGACCACACCGGCAATCAGGATTGTTTCAAACAAACTAATAATAAATTTGCCCATCGATTTCACGTTACACTGTAACATCCAGACGCCGGTGGAGCATAAGAATGTAGAATAGATGACAAAAACACCGACGCCCAGTAAAAATCCCATCTGCAATTGACTTAGCCACCCTTCGTAGTGTTTTATGCCGATGGCGCCTAAAGCACGTATCTTCAGGGGTTTTCTAAAGAAAATCGCAATAAGTACGGCTACCACCAATATAATACGTCGCAACACCTTCCCAAAGTCGTAACTTCCGTTCTTAAATTTCAGGATGTGCATAAGGAAGGCATTGGAAGGTAAAAAGGCGTCAAGGCACTCCTTCACAACCGGCGCTAACAAACTACTCAGGAATAGTACGAAAAAGTATAAGAAAAATACCTTCTTGTATTGCTTTGTATCCGTTAAAGAATGTAAATTCATGATGAAATAATAGTGTTATAAAAAGAAGTTGTCAACTGAAAAGAGGTTTTGGTGGACTCATTTGCAATCGTTTACACAATAAACCGGTTTTGTTTCTTGACAAGTTCAATCCGCAATTATAGAGTATATGGAATTATTAACGGGTGCATGATACATGATGCGGGATGAAAGGATGCTGGATACCAAAGTACGAGCATCCATCATTTTGTATCATGAGTAGCGCAGGCTTCCAGCCTGCCGATTATATTTAATGTATGGGAATTTCAAAGTTAGGCCTGAAAGGCAGGCAGGGTATAGCGGGGGGTAAAGCCCCCTGTAAAGATAATAAAATAATACAAGCCCCGAAGGGGAGGCAGGACGCACCCTCGGTACCAAGCTCCAGCTTAGAAATGTGCCTGTGCCGGAAGCTCCTGCTTCATTTTATTTTCGTGGTAAAAAAATGGTAAATTCCAGGAAAGATAAGTGTCTTAACCATATTGTGCGTCCTTTTCTGTCGCCCCTTCGGGGCTGGTTATCTTTTGTTTCTTTACC
>CAYJPZ010000015.1:0-34109 GCA_964372185.1 uncultured candidatus Brocadiaceae bacterium | reverse complement strand
CGTTGAATGCCTAAAAATGACCGTTTTTCGGTGCGAATTGCGAAAGTCGGGTTAGTGCAAACAAAGGAAGTATGGGGGTTCTTGCCATAGCGTAACTCATCCTGGCAAAGAAGCCCACCGTACATAAGGCAAAAAAGGAAGATTCAATCTGGATTTTTCGAAAAATGAGATTCTGTTGATTATTTCAATCAAAGCCGCTAGTATAGAAACGTTATTAAAAACTTCTTATAAACCACAATATCCTTCGCCTGGATATCTGAAAAGGAGATTTCCCTATGGTGGACATATTAGCACGAGACATCATTCTTATCGTTTATACCTTTTGGTTAATCATCACGGGAATATTAGTGTTTTTTATGCAAGCGGGCTTTGCCTTTCTCGAAAGCGGGCAGGTGCGCTCGAAAAACGCCACCCACGTTTACATGAAAATCTGCGCCAATATCGGCATCGGCACCCTGGTGTGGTGGCTCTTTGGGTTTGCCGTCTTTTCAGGTAATTGGAACTATTGCCTCATCGGGGTAATTGATCCTGGAAACGTAGATAGCCTTAACGTGTATGGACACTGGTTTACCATGTGGGGATTCTGCCTTGTTTCCTGCGCCATCGCATCAGGCTCCATATCGGAAAGGTTTAGTTTCAAGGCTTACCTCATCTACGTGGCATTGTATTGCGGGTTTATGTATCCGTTTTTTGGATGGATGGCATGGTCTGCCGGGCCGCTCTTAAAATGGGGCTACGTGGATTATGCAGGCTCAATGGTCGTGCATCTTCAGGGCGGCTTAACAGCCCTCATAGCAGCCATTATCATAGGTCCGCGCCTGGAAAAATACGCGCGCACCAGCAAAAAGACCTGGCTGTTTGAATTTGGTCGCGGCGAATGTTACACCATACCGGGACATAACGTTTCTCAGATGATGCTCGGCGTGTTCATCCTGTGCGTATGCTTTTACGGTTTTAACGTGGGATCCGTGCTTTTAGGAACGCTTTGTGAACCAACCACCACCGCAACGGCACGGCAGATGCTCACAACCCTCGTTGCCGATCTGCCTACGACGACCATCAACGTCACCCTGAGCATGGCAGGCGGCATTCTGGGCGCCATGTTTGGCGGATGGCTGGTTAACAAAAAACCGGACCCCCTTACCACCGGAAATGGCGCGATTGCCGGCATGGTTTCCATTTGCGCCGGGGTGGGCTTTACCCATCCGGGCTTTGCGCTTGTCGTGGGAACGGTAAGCGGCGGCATCATCCCCCTGATAGTAAAATCTCTCGATAAAATCGGCATTGACGACACCGTCGGCACGTGCGGCGTACATTGCACCGCTGGCGCCATTGGCGGCATCGCAACGGGTGTTATGGGACTGATACGCCCCACTTATCATGGAGTAAGCTGTCACATCAGCATACAGGCATTAGGATTTATCATCTGCGTCGCTTACTCATGCATCTGTGCCATTATCATTTTTGGAGGACTGAAGGCCGTTGGTTTGGGACGCGTAACAGAAGAGGAAGAAACCATAGGTCTGGATATTTCCGACCACATGACGCCAACCTATCCGGAATTCGTTTCACGTGGCATTAAGGAATACTAACGGTTTAAACTGCTCAAACGGCTTAAAGGGTGTAGAATATATTCGATAGACTTGGCGCGTGCCTTGGAGTATGGAACACATAACCCACGTCTCTTTCCTCACCCCGCTGCGCTCCGTATATACCTTGACTTTGCCTTGTTGCTGGCGTAGAATCCTTATAATTTCTCTTCCGCCCCGGCGATTCCGACTTGTTCGGGTTATGGAATAGCGAGATTGCCATTTTCTTTTAACCATGTTTGATAGGGGTATGATCATGCCCAGAAAATATATATCCGGCTTAAAAAGCGGTGAAACGATAGAAGAGGTTTTCCTCGTGCTGAAAAAAGAGGTGCGGGAAACACGTGAAAAGAAGCCTTACCTCAACCTGCAGTTGGCGGACAAATCCGGTTTTCTTGATGCAAGAAAATGGGATACTACGCCCCAGCTTTCGAATAGCTTTCAGCAAGATTCCTATATCAAGATAAAAGGGGTCGTTGAAACCTTTAACGGCACCATGCAAATCAAAATCGTTGAACTCTGCCCCGTTGACGCTGCAAAGGTACAGAAGGGTGAATTTATTCCCTGCACGGATAAAGACGTCCCCGCGATGCTGGCGGAACTCAAGGCGATCATTGAAACGATCCGGGAACCCTATCTTTTGAAATTGCTACAAGTCTTTTTTAACGACGAGGCCTTTTGTAAGACGTTTTCCACCACGCCTGCCGCTATGCAATACCACCACGCCTATCTGGGCGGATTGTTGGAACACATCCTCTCCGTTGCAAAACTGGCGATTAGTTTTGCGGGTCACTACCCCGTTATCAAACGGGATTTGCTGATTACGGGCGTTATTTTACATGATATCGGGAAGACGCGGGAGTTGTCCTGCGAACGCAGTTTTCAATACACGGACGAGGGACTGCTTACGGGTCACCTCATCTCCGGCGTCCTTATGATCCAGGAACGGGCAATGAAGATCAACGGATTCCCACCTGACCTGCTCAACGTCCTCTTCCACCTGGTCTTGAGCCATCACGGGGAATACGAATGGGGTTCGCCGGTAAAGCCGGGGACGCTGGAGGCCATAGCCCTGCACCACCTGGACAATCTGGACGCAAAGGTCAATGCCGCCGCAAAGGCAATTAATGAACACAAGGATACCAATAGCTCGTGGACGGAATATTCAAAGATGTTTGAACGCAGGCTGTATAAAAAATAGCACAGGCCATAATCATTTCTGAGGATTGCTTTAGGCATTTGGCGACTTTTGATGTAGAGCGAGGAACCTCTTTGCCCTACAACAGGCCCGAAGGGCTGAAAGTACATAGCCAGGGGTGAAGCCCCTGGTTAAAAAAATAGTATAACCAGCCCCAAAGGGGCGACAGAAAAGGATACTTAACATGTAGGGGGTGAAAATGAAATGATTAATACATACGCCATCATCCAATTTATCCGCAGCAAAAAGTATAGCCCCATGTCTGCCGCCGAACTGGCGGAATACTTTGAAATCAGCGACGAAGAATATAAGCCATTCTGCGACATCCTCCACAGCATGGAGTTTTCCGGCGATATTGTAATGGTCAAGCAAAAGCAGTACGCCGATCCGAAGAAGGTACACTTGCTGGTGGGTACCCTCGACTGCAATCCGCGGGGATTCGGCTTTGTGGTGCCCGTGAAGAAAGATTACGAAGAAGATGACGTTTACGTTTCCGGGGAAGACATGGGATCCGCCATGCATGGAGACCTTGTGGTCGTGCGCCTCCCCGTAACGACTCAAATCCCACGGAAACGCCGCGAAAAGCAAAGAAGAACCGTCGGTCAAATTGTAAACGTCTTAAGGCGTGAGAACGAGTACGTCGTTGGCACCTTTAAAAAGTCGAAACGGCTGTTGTATGTCGCTCCGGATAACCCCCGGTTATTCAAGGACGTCTACGTCGCGGAAGATGTGTCTAAGGAGGCGAAACCGGGCGAAAAGGTCTTGGCACGCATAACGGAGTGGCCGTCCAGGCACCTCAACCCGGAGGGAGAGATTACGGAAATCCTGGGGGAAGAGGGTGATCCCAAGGTAGACCTTCATTCGATTATCTATCAATTCAAACTGCCGGATTCCTTCAGCAAAAAGACCCTTGACGAGGCCAAATCACTGGCCAAAAACGTTTCCCTCCATGAAATTCAAAACAGACTGGATTTACGGCAAAAGCTGATTATTACCATCGACCCGGAAGACGCCAAGGATTTTGATGACGCCGTATCCCTTGAAAAAGACAAACAAGGGAACTGGCTGCTTGGTGTGCATATCGCCGACGTAACGCATTACGTAAGACCCGATACGTTCGTTGATAATGAAGCCCGCCATCGCGGCACCAGCGTTTACTTGCCGGGCAAGGTCATTCCCATGCTGCCCGAAGCGCTGTCCAACAACATCTGCAGCCTGAAGGAAGGGGAGGATCGGCTTACCAAGAGCGTTTTTATGACCCTCGACCTCGACGGAAACATTGTCAAATCGGAGATTAAACACTCGGTTATCAACGTTACCAAACGCCTTACCTACGAGCAGGCCTCTGCCGTACTCACGGGCAACGCGGCCACACACGCCGCCGCAGACGGGGAACAGCCGGGCGCCGGAAAAGGAGGCATCACCGTTTCTGCTGGAGTTGTGGATACCCTCCGGAACCTGGCGCGTCTTGCCGAAATACTCTTCAAAAACAGATTGGAACGCGGCGCCCTGGAACTGGACATCCCCGAGGTCTCTCTGAAACTGGATAAACGGGGATACGTCGAAAACGTTGTAAAGGTGGAAAGGGACGTTTCCCACAAATTGATAGAGGAATGTATGCTTATGGCTAACGAAGCGGTGGCAACGTTTATGTTTGAAAAGGAAATGCCGCTGTTGTCCAGGGTGCATCCGGAACCGGAAGAAGAGGATATGTGGGATTTCGCAACCTTCATTCAGGGGTTGGAGCAAAAAAAGATAGACCCCCTCAACAACAAACACCTGCAAAAATTGCTGGAAAAAATACGGGGCAAGCCCGAGGCGTATACCATCAACCTGGTGTTGCTCAAATCCATGAAACAGGCGGTATACATGGCCGGGGAAGGAAGGCATTTCGCCCTTGCCATGGATCACTACTCACATTTCACCTCCCCTATCCGCCGTTACCCGGACCTGATCGTACACAGGATTTTGGATCAATACTTTTCGGGTGAGCTGGCATCCCATCACATCCGAAAAAGGTGGGAAGATTGCATGCAGGATTGGGCAAGCCACTGCTCCATGACGGAACGGCGCTCAGACGACGCGGAAAGAGAAATTATTAAGCTAAAATTACTGCGTTTTTTTGAAGGGGAGATGGGGAGTGTTTTTGACGGCGTTATTACCGGCATACAGGAATACGGTTTCTTTGTGCAGATCAGCAAGTATCTCCTCGAAGGGCTGGTACACATCCGCACCCTGACGGACGACATCTACCGCATTGACAAGAAAAATATGGCGCTGGTTGGCACCCGACACAAAAAGATGTACCGTATCGGCGGCACCCTAAAGGTAAAAGTCTGTAAGGTCGACCTTTTAAAACGGGAAGTGGACTTTGTAACCTGCGATGATCGCAAATAAAATTGCCGGGTTTAGATAATTGAATATTTAGGAGTTTCAAAATGTCGCCGTAGAGACGCAAAATCTTGCGTCTCTACATCCGCGCGCATACATGAAAGTCACCGAAGGCCTGACATAATCAAAAGACAGCATGGCAAAAATCGTCTCTACCGGATAAAGGGTGTGATTTTTCATTGGCATATTTCCGGATACAAGTTTAACCCGCCGCAGTGGAAGAGGATATCGTTTTTAAAACGGTCTTTGTTGCGATAACCGTAGGCTTTCTTTATCAGTGACTGTATCTTGTTATTGATACCCTCAAGGGCAGCGTTTGTAATCCGATGTTTGCAATAGCTCACGATAGTGGGTAAGTGTCTTTTCATCATACGCGCCACTTTCTTTATTGGTTCCAATCGGCTTCTAATAGCCCAACTTGTACCATCCTGCAAAAAACACCTGGCCTTCTTTTTCGGTACTACACTTCCACCTTAGATGAGATAGCGCCGGAACTCGTAAATACAACATACAATACGAGTCTAATTTATGGAAGGAAACCGAATCCTATCGGCAAAGATGAGAACCACTGGGATAATGTGTATAAAACAGTGGCACTAAACTATATGACAAAACGTTCAGTAAAATAAGCGACTTACAAAAGTTAAAGGGCGGATGGATATTGCTCGTCCGCCCTTTTTGGTCTATCTTTAGACCTAAAGTTTAACTTGTAACCTAATTTCTTAGAAAGCATCTCTAAAAATCCTCTATCCCCAGGAGGCTTGTCTAATCTTGTCTGCTTTCTGATAACATCTAAATCTAATTTATCCTCATCTTCTGCAATAAACTTCCTGTAGTTGGAGATATCGCCTTTATCAAATAGTGAGGCAATAAGCAAGTATAACTGTGTCTTTCCCGCGAAGGAGTCGTTTGTTCACCGCCGCGCGGATGAAGCCCACCGTTCGAACCTTAAAAAAATATTAAATTGACAACAGGAGTAGTAAAGGTATAATTTTTATACTATGGAGTTTGAATTCGATCCCCAAAAAAGCAAGCGTAATAAGGAAAAACATGGGATCGACTTTTACGAGGCTCGGGCACTTTGGGACGATCCTGATTTTATTGAGATTCCTGTAAAAACCAATGATGAACTCAGATTTTTGGTAATCGGAAAGATTTCAGGAAAGCATTGGTCTGGGGTTATCACCTATCGGGGTGAAAAGATAAGGATTATTTCGGTACGGCGTTCCAGGAAAGAGGAGGTTGACATATATGAAGGCTAAAGAATTCGATAAGAGTTTTGACGAAGGTGTGGATATTTCTAAATATCTCGATCTATCAAAGGCGAGAAGACCCGAGCAAGAACAGAAAAGAGTAAACGTGGATTTCCCTTTATGGATGATCCACTTGTTGGATAAAGAGGCAAAACGTTTGGGTGTACCACGGCAATCCATTATCAAGGTCTGGGTAGCGGAACGTCTTGAAAAAGCATCTTGAAAATCCTCTATCCCCAAGATGCTTGCCTAATCTTGTCTGCCTTCTGATAACATCTAAATCCACTTTATCCTCATCTCCTGCAATAAACTTCCTGAGTCTTGTAGTTTGGTGAAGCAGCGCGCACCCAACAATCGGTTTGAACGTTCTGAGCCGATTGAACGGCTTTGATGGGTTCACTTCGTTTAACCCATCCTACTCCACTTACCACAAAAAGAACCAGAATGCTTTATAAACTCAAAGGCTATTCCGATGACTGGATTGAAAAACGGATCTTTTAGGAGATGCCATCGAATCGGCGTTATCGGAAACTGGGGGGTACAAAGAATTTAAAGGTTGTGGGCTGGGCTGCCTGAGAGGTAAATGATTATGACATGGGATTATAGAGTAATAGAGGATAAAGAAAATTTCAGAATTCATGAAGTTTACTACAACGATGCAGGTGAGATAACAGCCATTTCAGAAGACTCAATTGCCCCTGAAGGCGAAACGTTAGAAGAACTGAAGTATTATTTCGCGGCATTAAAGAGACCGGTACTGAAAAAAGATGAGATTAAGTTTGCTTCTATGACAGGAGATGATTAATTTGATTTATTGCTTTGACAGTCTGATAAAGGTAAACATGTCATCAAATCACACACGGTAAAGACATGGGCGATAAGACATATTTTATTGGGGGATTTATTGGTAATGAGATCTCTATAGAACCTCAGGACAAAACAAAAATAACCATATTTAGCAAATATGATTTTTAACAAAAGAATGTTATATTACCAAACCTGATCTTGGATACCTTCTTTGAAGAACGAACAATATACACGAAAAGAAATCATTGACAAAAAACTTCAAATTGCACGGTGGAATGTTGCTGACCGTTCACAGGTAATTGAGGAGTTTGACATAGAGGTAGGCCTTCCCGAAGGTATTAACGAACCACGGACAAAATACGAAGGACATCAATTCAGTGACTATGTTCTTCTCGGTAAAGACGGTAAACCGCTTGCCGTTGTTGAGGCAAAAAAAACTTCTAAAGATGCTGCGATTGGTAGAGAACAGGCCAAGCAATATTGTTACAACATACAAAAACAGTACGGTGGAAAACTTCCCTTCTGCATGTATACCAACGGCCTTGAAATACACTTCTGGGATCTTGAAAATTATCCCCCAAGGAAGGTTATCGGTTTCCCTACCCGTGATGACCTTGAACGTTACCAATATATTCGTGAACATAAACAGCCATTAGCGGATGAGTTGCTTAATACAGCTATTGCCGGATGGGACTTTCAGATTCGGGCTATTCGCGCTGTAATAGAGGCTATTGAAAAGAAGCAAAGAAAATTTCTGCTGGTAATGGCGACGGGAACCGGAAAAACAAGGACCTGTATAGCGCTTGTTAATGCCTTAATGCGTGCAGGATGGGTTGAACGAATATTATTTCTGGTTGATCGGATTGCCTTGCGTGAACAGGGACTAGCCGCATTTAAAGAACACTTGCCGAATGAACCACATTGGCCAAAAATTGGTGAGAAGTCCATTGCAAAAGATCGGCGTATTTATATATCCACTTATCCAACCATGCTAAATATCATACGAAGTGAAGACAGCTATTTGTCCCCCCATTTTTTTGATCTGATAGTCATTGATGAAAGTCATCGGTCAATCTACAACACCTATCAGGAGATTTTGGATTACTTTAATACGATCAGCCTTGGATTGACCGCCACACCCACTGACGTGATTGACCACAACACCTTTAATCTGTTTAACTGTGAGGATGGAATTCCCACCTTTGCCTACTCCTATGAAGAAGCCGTTAATCACATCCCTCCCTATCTGTGTAATTTTCAGGTAATGAAAATACACACCAGGTTTCAGGATGAAGGCATTAGTAAAAGGACTATCTCTCTGGAAGACCAGAAAAAGTTGATTTTAGATGGTAACGATATTGAAGAGATCAACTTTGAAGGTACTGAAATTGAAAAGACGGTAATAAATCAGGGGACAAATGCATTGATAGTAAAAGAGTTTATGGAAGAATGTATCAAAGACCCCAATGGTGTTCTTCCGGGAAAAACCATCTTTTTCTGCACATCAATATCCCATGCCAGGAGAATGGAAAAGATATTTGATTCACTATACCCTGAATACCGTGGAGAACTGGCAAAAGTGTTGGTGTCTGATGATCCGCGGGTTTATGGTAAAGGTGGACTTTTAGACCAGTTTACCAACAATGATATGCCCCGTGTTGCGCTCAGTGTGGATATGCTGGATACCGGTGTTGATGTCAGAGAAGTGGTAAACCTTGTATTTGCAAAACCGGTTTATTCCTACACAAAATTCTGGCAGATGATCGGACGGGGAACAAGACTTCTCGAAGAAGGCAAAATAAAACCCTGGTGTCCTGGAAAGGATATGTTTCTTATTATCGATTGCTGGGATAATTTTGAATATTTTAAAATTAACCCTAAGGGTAAGGAAATTAAGCAGCAAATCCCCTTGCCGGTACGGTTTTTCGGTATTAGACTGGCTAAAATCGAAAAGGCAATTGATACCGGCAAAACTGACATAGCGGAAAAAGAGATAAGCAAACTGCGGAAACAGATACAGACACTTCCTCAAAATTCTGTTGTCATTATTGATGCGTCGCCGGGCTTGAATACGTTGGAAGACGAAAACTTCTGGGTGAAATTATCTCATGAAAGAATTGAGTTTTTGCGCAACAATATTAAGCCTCTGTTCAGGACTATTTCACAGACAGATTTCAAGGCAATGCGGTTTGAAAAGGACGTCCTTGAAACCTCTCTTGCGCTGTTATCTGAAGAACAAGAGAAGTATGAGACATTAAAAGATAATCTTGTTGAACAGATCAGTGAACTGCCACTTTCCGTAAACATTGTGGCAAAAGAGGAAGCGCTCATCAGAAAGGCACAGACTAACCATTACTGGGCAAACGTCACAGACCGCGATATGGACGAGCTTGCAGAGAAGATTGCCCCTTTCATGAAATTTCGGGACTCTTTTGCTCAAAAGACGGGTCTTGCCAGTTTTGATTTCAAGGACATTGTCAAAACAAAAGAAATGGTGGAGTTCGGACCGGAGCATGAGGCCGTCAGTATTGCAAAGTATCGTGAGATGGTGGAAGAAATGATTCTTGAACTTACCAACAACAATCCGATATTGCAAAAGATTAAAAATGGTGAAGTCATCAGTGATACAGAGGCAGACCAACTGGCAGAGATGCTTCATGAGGAACATCCGCATATAACCGAAGACCTGCTCAGAAAAGTCTATAAAAACCGGAGGGCGAAACTCATTCAGTTCATCCGGCATATATTTGGAATTGAGCCTATAGAAAGCTTTCCCGAAACGGTTTCAAAGGTTTTTAGCCAATTTATTCAGGAACACTCCTATCTAAATACACGGCAATTGGATTTCCTGAACATTTTAAGGGAATTTATTATAGAACGCGAAACCATTCATAAACGGGATTTAATTCAGTCTCCTTTTACCATTTTTCACCCGCAGGGAATACGCGGTTTGTTTTCACCTGTGGAGATAGATGAAATAGTAAAATTGACAGAAGGATTGGCGGCATAATAGTAACCACGGATGAACACAGATGAACACGGATAGATACAGATGAATACAGATAAGCAGGGATTGATTTTCGAAAACGAGTCACATTTGATTCTTGGTTGTGCCATGGAAGTATTGAATATCCTTGGACATGGCTTGCCTGAAAAACCGTATGAAAACGCATTGGTTGTAGAATTTGGCATGAGGAATATTACTTATACGCAACAACCTCGGTTCAATGTTGTTTATAAAGGAACGAGGGTCGGAGACTATGTTCCTGATCTGATTGCTTTTAATAAAATCGTGGTAGAAACTAAGGTCATTGAAAATATTGGTGATCACGAAATAGGACAGATTTTGAATTATTTGAAAATATCAGGCCTGAAAGTTGGTTTGTTGTTAAATTTCAAACGTGCAAAACTTGAATGGAAGCGAATTGTATTATAAACGGAACCACGGATAGACACTGATGAACACAGATAAATATGAATGGATAATATATTAATCGTTTTTCTAAATCCAGTGTACAATTTGTTTGTTGTAAATTTTTTGGTATGACGTACCCACAACCAATTACAGGCCGTCTTTTTACTTAATGCCCTATTCATAAAATATTGCAATTTGTTATGTAAGTCAAAAGTCTGTTTATTGTTTTTTATCCGTGTTTATCCGTGTCTATCCGTGTTCATCCGTGGTCTAAACTATAAGGATTACTATGTTACAGAACAACTCAGCATTAAAAAGCAAAATTGCCCAGCTCTGGAACAAATTCTGGAGCGGCGGCATATCCAACCCCTTAACGGCCATTGAACAGATCACCTATCTGCTCTTTATGAAACGGCTGGATGATCTGGATTTAAAAAGGAAGGCCGATGCCGAATTTACCGGCGATACGTACACCTCAAAATTTGAAGGCACCTTTACCCTCCCCGGTTCTAAGGAAAAGGTAAAAAAAGAAACCCTGCGATGGAGCCATTTTAAACGTATGGCGGCAGATGAAATGCTCCTGCATGTCCAGTTAAAGGTGTTTCCTTTCCTTAAAGAACTGAATGGCGGCACATCGCCATTTACCAGGCACATGAAAAACGCCGTTTTTATTATACCCAAGGCGTCACTTTTGGTTGAAGCTATTAAAAGCATAGAAGAGATTTTTGAAGAGATTGAAAGGGATGCTAAGGAAGGCGGGCAGGCATTTCAGGATATTCAGGGCGATGTGTATGAAAAGCTCCTCGATGAGATTGCCAGCGCCGGAAAAAACGGGCAGTTTCGCACCCCGCGCCATATTATAAAGATGATGTCTGAGCTTGTTGCCCCGCAGCTTGGGAACCGCATTGCCGACCCTGCCTGCGGTACCGGCGGATTCCTGTTAGGCGCTTATCAGTATATTGTCACACAGCTTGATAAAAAAAAGGGCAAACTCAAACCCGACGAAGACGGTTTTATCCGCAACTCGGTAAGCGCCCTATTGAATGAAAAAACCAAATCAATCCTTGGGCAAAGCCTTAACGGTTACGATTTCGATGTCACCATGGTACGTCTGGGCCTTATGAACCTGATGATGCACGGTATTGATACACCCCATATCGATTATAAGGACACCTTGAGCAAAGGCTATAAAGAAGAGAATCAATACGATATCGTTATGGCAAATCCGCCCTTTACCGGCAGTATCGACAAGGGCGACATCAACGAAAATCTGAGGCTAAATACCACCAAGACGGAACTCCTTTTTGTAGAACGGATTTTTAATATGCTCAAGATGGGTGGCACCGCCGGTATTATTGTACCCCAGGGGGTACTCTTTGGTTCGGGCAATGCCTTTGTGGAAGCCAGGAAACTACTCATTGAACAATCAGAACTGAAAGCCGTTATCACTATGCCCAGCGGTGTATTTAAGCCCTACGCCGGCGTAAGTACCGCCGTACTCATATTTACCAAAGGCGGCGAGACTGAAAACGTCTGGTTCTATGATATGCAGAGAGACGGCTACAGCCTGGACGATAAACGCACCAAGCTGGAAGGGTACGGTGACCTGCAGGATATTGTGGAAAAGTATAAAAAACGTAATCCGAAAAAAGACACCGACCGGAAAGAGAAATGTTTTTTTGTTCCGAAAGCTGAAATTGTGGAAGAAGGATATGATCTGAGTTTGTCACGGTATAAGGAGGATGTGTTTGAAGAGATGGAGTATGAAGAGCCAGGGAGGATATTAGAAAGGCTCGATACTATAGAAAAAAATATAGTTGATAATTTGGGTGAATTAAAAGGACTATTAAATGGTTAAAACGCCTTTAGCTGAAATAGTTGTCAAATTAGAATCTGGTTCAAGACCAAAAGGTGGTGCTTCAAACGATACTGGAAATGTTCCAAGTCTTGGAGCAGAACATTTAGACAATAATGGAGGGTTTAAATTTGATAACAATAAGTTTATTACGGATAAATATTTTTCAGAATTAACATCAGGTGTTATTCATAGGAACGATATTTTAATTGTTAAAGACGGAGCAACAACGGGAAAAACAAGTTTCGTTGATGAATCGTTCCCTTTTAAAAAAGCAGCTATTAATGAACACGTTTTTAGGGTTTGCATAAATGTGAAAAAAGCTTATCCCAGATACGTATTTTACTTTCTTAAGTCACCTTTTGGACAAATACAAATAAAAAAAGATTTACGAGGTGCAACGGTTGGCGGTATTTCAAGAAGATTTGTTGAACTAGCTAAAATTCCCATCCCGAAAAATTACGACGACCAAATCCGCATAGCCACCCTTTTATCCCGTGCCGAAGCGCTGATTGCCAAACGCAAAGAAAGCATCCGCCTCCTCGATGAACTCATCAAAAGCACTTTTTTGGAGATGTTTGGGGATCCGGTGAGGAATGAGAAGGGATGGGAACATAATAAAATTGGTTTATTATGTAATTTTAAAGGGGGAGGAACACCAAGTAAATTGAAACCTGAATACTATACTGGTAATATACCTTGGGTCACTCCTAAAGACATGAAGGTTCTTTTTATAATTGATTCACAAGATAAAATTACAGAAAAAGCTATTATTGAGAGTTCGACAAATCTTATTTCTCAAGGTTCCGTACTAATGGTAATAAGGAGTGGTATACTTAAATCAAAATTACCAGTTGCAATTAATAAAGTACCAGTAGCAATTAATCAAGATATGAAAGCAATTACATCTAAAGTTTTAATTTCAGAATATTTGTTGTATTATTTTGTTGCAATTGAAAAAAATCTATTAAAAAAAGTAAGAGCTACCACTGCTGATAATTTACGACTTGATGATATAAAAAAACTTAATATCTCTGTTCCTCCTCTCCCTCTCCAAAACAAATTTGCCCAAATTGTCGAAAAGGTAGAATCCATCAAAACAAAATATGAAGCAAGTCTGACTGAACTGGAAAACCTTTATGGTTCCTTAAGCCAGCGAGCCTTTCGCGATGAACTGGATTTAAGCAGGGTTCCCATTGACACAGCCATTAAACCAGAAACAGTTGAAGCAAAACTAGAAAGCCATGAGCACGAAGTTGAAATCACAAAAAGGTTCTCTAAAAAAGAATTAATAAAAATCATAAAATCGAAATCAGGGCAGTCATTCAATTTTGATGAGCTGTGGAACAGATTGGATGCAAGTTCCTTTGAAGAACAACCTCAATATGATGACGTAAAAAAGATGATCTTTAACATGCTTGAAGGAGAGAACCCCATTTTGTCTCAATCCTTTGATAAAGAGAAAAAAGAGATTGCCCTCCGCATAAATGTATGAGATTGCTTCGGCTTAAAATAAATGACCCAAAAGGATTCAGAACACTCCAGCAGGGTTTTGAAGTGCACTTTCTGCAGGAATGGGACTATGTTAAAGTAGGGGAATTTAACCCTTATATTCTTGCTGGTCCTAATGGCAGTGGTAAATCCAATATCCTGGAAGCGCTGGCCGCTATTTTTTACCACATAGAGTGTGCCTATCTTAATTATCGACCAGATAGTTTTGAATACGATGAAGAGAACAATCCGGGAGGGTTCAAGTCTGATGTCGCAACCCCCGACTCCTTTGAACTTGAATACTTCATTCCCGTACCAGATTTATTAAATAATAAAAAAATACAAAGCAACGCGCATGTAAAAATTAAGAAAGGAACAGGAACGGCGTCTCAAATATCCTGGTTAAACCGCAGCATTTTTTCTGATGAAGGCAATACGATTCTTAGTCGAACTGAGATAAAAGAGCTGCTACCTAAATATATTCTTGGATACTCTTCCGGTGAAAATGAGATATTGAGCCTGCCTTTTTTCAAAATGCGCTTTATCCATTTTGATGAATATAAAGACTGTCTCATAAAGAGTCTCGGTTATAGTCGGCCAGAAGGCCGACTTACATTTCTGGATAGTGAGTTTAGTCAGGCCATTATGCTATGCAATTTTTTACTCCAGGAGAAAGAAACACTCAAACCCTTTCTTAATGAAGTGGGAATTGAGTATATAAAAGAATTTCGTATTACAATACGAAAATATATCGATATTGATGATATGAAAAATACCGAATTCCCGGAGGCTCTGATAGAAGAAAAGGAAGATGAGGTTGGGACGAAACGAAAGGTTCTTGATATTACACAAAATTTAAAAGCAATGATTGATAAACTGAAATGGTGCTCAACCGCACAATACTACGACGATGACTCTGAAACGCTCTATCTTGATTATTGGGTTAACGACGCCACAAGGGAAGCTTTTAAACTTCACTTTGGCACAGCCATAGAGCTGTTTCAGACATTTCAAATTTTGCTGACCCTTAATCTGTATTCAGTCAGTGAAAAACAGAAAAAGGACCTTTATCAATCACCCAGCCTGTATGTAAATGAGACTGTTCCTGTTTTATCTTTGGATGAACGTATTATGCATATTAAGGACTTTGTCCTTAAGAAGCGTGGCGTAAAAGGTATTGTTGAGGGTAAATCCCTGTCAGATGGTGAACATCAGCTCATGCATTCACTGGGCCTCTGCTTAATTTTTAAAGACGATAACTGCCTGATTCTTCTTGATGAGCCGGAGACACATTATAATCCCGACTGGCGGGCAAAGCTCATTTCACGGCTTCGTGATTGTTTTCAAACAGGCAAGGCCAAAACAACGATGCGTGAAATGCTGATAACAACCCACGCCCCATTTTTAATATCAGACAGTATGAAGGAGTATGTGCTGATTTTTGATAAAGATAAAGAGTCTAATCATGTTTCCGTTTCCCGACCTAATTTCGAAACATTAGGGGCATCGATCAATAAAATAACCATAGAAGTGTTTGGTAAACGGGAAACAATCGGCGGTTATGCAGAGCAAAAGCTCAATGATCTGAAAAAGCGTTTTGAGAAGGGTGCTGATAGTGAAGAGATTATCAATGAGACAAACAAAATACTGGGTGATTCTGTCGAAAAGGTGCTTTTTATTAATAAAGTGCTGAGTAGCAGGGAGGGTAATTAGTGCTTTTTGCTTATAAATATGTATCCCATCGTATGGAGAAAATGCAGGATTATATTGACTATATCTTTTATGAACTCTGGAGTAAGTCCCCATTTCGGCAATATGATATCGAACTCTATAACGGTAATACAGAATTACAAGAGATTATAACAGCATTTCATTATTCTCCTACAAAAGGTGGAGATTATTTTGTCTCTAAAATCGAAGAGATTTACAGCAAATTCAAAACATTATCTACAAATGATATTGAAAAACTTAAAAGGTGGTACGAAGCCAATAACAATATCGAGAAGCTCTGTGTAAATGACCCGTCAACAGTACCGGTAACATACAACGAATTGAAATATTTCGATGAAGAACTTTCTGGAATATTAGAATCGTTTTTCAAAAAACTCTACGGTACTGAAATTCTCTCCTTAAAACCCCTATCCTTGAAAATAGGAAAAATTGATGAGCATTATGATTACTTTATGAAGAATAACAATAAAGGAAAATGCCCGTATTGTGGAATCAATGATATCAAGGGAATTTATCATTCCAAACGGGAGGCCTATGACCATTACCTTCCCATAGGTACGTATCCCTTCAACTCGATAAACTTTAAAAATCTTGCACCCATGTGTAATGAATGCAATAGCTCATACAAATTAGCTAAAGACCCATTATACGACTGTAAAAAAAATAGAAGAAAAGCATTCTACTCGTATATGTCAGAAGAACCGGAAATAAAAATAGAATTAGAAATACAGAACAAAGATATCGCAAACATTGCACCAGAAGATATTAATCTAAAAATTAATTCAGAAAATTATCCGGAAGAAGTGCAAACTTGGAAAGAACTCTTTGGGATAGAAGAGAGATATAAAGCAAAATGTACAAGCGAATCAGATGGCAAATACTGGTTTATCCAAATACAGGATGAATGTCAAAACTACAATATGACACCGAAGGAATTGCTGAACTCAAAAATAACAGAAGCTGAAAAATATCCTTTATTTGACACCAACTTTTTAAGAAAACCTTTTTTGGAGGCCTGCGAGAATAAAAAGCTTTTCGTTAGTTAGTAAATAATTTTTGGTTGCGTAGAAAAAGAGAGACCCGACATAATAAACTCCTTTGATTACAAGGGATTACAATAGCAAATTGACTAAAGGTCTCCATAATTCTACGCAACCAAGAAATAAACGATTAGACGTCGTGCATTTGTCTTACTTTCCGAAAAGAATTCTATGACAGAGAAGGAGACCGTTTATGACTTATCAGGAAATAGAGAATAAAGTAGTTTCCATATTAGAGAAAAATAATGTAAAAACGATAGGAATCTTCGGCTCCTATGCCAGAGGTGTTCAAAGGCCGGACAGCGATCTGGATATCCTGGTAAATTTCAATGATAGAAAGAGCCTGCTTACCTTAGTGAGAATAGAGCGGGAACTGTCTGAGACCATTGGTGTAAAGGTTGATCTTCTCACAGAACAGTCCGTAAGCCCCTATCTGATTGACAGGATAAAATCGGAAATGAAGGTGATATATCAATGATAAAGGACGACACAGTATTTTTGCGGCACATACTGGATGCAATCAATAAGATTCAGGAATATACAAAAGGTATGGATTATGAGGGTTTCAGGGCATCCAGCCTGGTGCAGGACGGTGTAATACGACAATTGGAGATCATTGGAGAAGCCACAAAGAACCTGTCACAGGAAATTCGGAAAAAGCATCCGTATATCCCATGGAAAGACCTGGCAGGAATGAGGGACAAGCTGATTCACCAATATTTCGGTGTCGATATCGCCGGTGTATGGGATACAGCGGAACAGGATATCCCGGCTCTGAAAAATTATCTGATTAAACTTTTGTAAAACATTGAATAATGGGTTCGGTGATTCTTTTATAAGAAAAATCGTTGCCAACTTAAACCTCACCAAAATACGATACAACACAATATCTTATGACGTGAAATCTCCGTTGAATTACTGTGATAAAATTGTGGTAAAAATAATCAAAACAGATAAATAGTTAATGCCGCAGAATAAATGTCACTTCTAACATTGAGAGACCAAAGTTCACGGATTGCCTTAAGCAGACCGATGAACAATGATCGCAAGTCTTCTTCCGACCAAATTCATCCAACACATGCGCAAAAAGCACAATCTGACCCAGGAGTTTCTGGCGTCCAAGATCGGTGTTTCCCGGCCTACTTATATCCAAATAGAGCAAGGCGAGAAGGATTTAACAATTTCCTCAGCGAAAACACTTGCGGATATTTTTGGCATTTCATTTGATGATTTTATAGCCGGCAAAGAGCCAAGGCATGAGGTTGTTTTAGTTGTTGGGTTTTGGGGTCGTGCCTTGATTTGTGATTTTAGAATTCCAAATTTCTTTTTAAGCCTCAGAATAAATGAGAGCAAGTCTGTGTCAATGACAAATAGTAACGTACAAGGGTATTGTTGGATTTCGATTTACTCAATCCAATCTTATGTGTTTTGATCTTTTCTCATTGAAAGTGGAAATCCAGAAGAAAGAGAATTCCTGGACTTTGCGATGAAAAATAAGAGTATTGATAAATTTCAAAAATGACCTATAATAATCCGGAACAAACTCAGAAATTTCATTATAATTCTACCCTAATTTGAGATATGTGTATCCATTTCAATTTTGATTTCAAAAAAGCTGCTCAGGCACTGAACTACCTCGCAAAAAAGTTCGGCGGAAAGATAAATAAAATGAAGGCCATAAAGCTTATTTATTTTGCCGATAGGTATCACTTGCGCAAATATGGTCGACCGGTAACCAACGATGAATATGTTGCAATGGGATATGGTCCGGTAGGCTCTAAAACGAAAGACATTGCTGAAGATACCTCTTTTCTGGATATCATTGAAAGCAAATATAATAAGCAGTATATCGAAAAACAAGGCATTTATGATGTTCAGTCTGTACATGATGTAGATATGAATGTCTTCTCAGATTCAGATATTGAGGCGATGGAGTTTGCAGTAAAATATTTCGGACATCTCGACCAATTTCAGCTTGCAGAAGTTTCCCATGCATACCCGGAATGGAAAAGGTTTGAAAAGAAGTTGGAGTCAGGTAGTGGTTCTGTATTTAACATGGATTACGAAGATTTCTTTAGAGATGCATTGCCTGGAAACGGGCATTTAGTCCCATTGGAAGGTAAGGACTTATTTGTTATGGATACTGACGATAAAGAAGAAATGTTGAAGTATGTAAAAGAACAAATGGAACTTAAAAATCAATGGGAGCAAATTCCTGATTGATATCCCGCCCGAGATACAAATCAAGTCTACAATACAACCTGGTTCTGTCTACTACTTCACATAAAAGAACTGTTAAAAGCATGTCAAACTAACCAGTCTTAAACTTTCAGTATTGTAGGTTGGGGTTGAGCAATCAGGCTGGAAGCCTGCGCTACTTTTTCTGCTAAAAACCGCTTAACTTCGAAATATTCAAAAGCGGGGAATCAGAGGAAAATTTAGTTATTCGAAAAAGTTGTAGATTTGGTTGACAATAGGTTTACAATGAAATATGCTTTGGTTGACAATAAGTTTACAATATGATTACCAAGGAAAAAATACCGGAAATAGCAAGGCGAAAAGGAAAGATCGGCACCACTGATCTGGCAAAGCGGTTTTCTGTTTCCCGGCAGTATTTGAATCGTTTGATAAAAGAACTTGTCGAGACGGGGAAACTTATCAAACTCGGCGTAACCCGATATGCTTTTTACGTGTTGCCTGAATATGCGCAAAAGCATAAAGAAATTTTTCCTCTACGATACCGCAAGACATTTAAAAATATTTCTCTTGAAGAGCATAAAGTACTCGATCAGGTTGAACAAACCTTCCCACCCTTAAAGAATCTTCCTGAAAATGTGAGAAGTATTTTTACCTACGCCTTTTCAGGCAATACACAAATCTAACGAAAGACAGCGATTACGGATTTGATAAAACAAAGATACAAGTCAGGCTTTACACTATTGGCAGTGTGCATATATCGCGTTCACAGGCGCGAAGGTTATTGTATTTGATTTTGACAAGGTTCCGGTAGCCGGTCAGGCATTTCCCAATGCATATCCTCAAACTCATTTTCCGAAACGCCCTGCGTCATAAGCTGCGCGCCGCGCTCACCGTTCTCGGCATAACCATTGCAA
Organism: uncultured candidatus Brocadiaceae bacterium; assembly: GCA_964372185.1. Taxonomy (GTDB): domain Bacteria; phylum Planctomycetota; class Brocadiia; order Brocadiales; family Brocadiaceae; genus JACVXV01. The sequence goes on along the minus strand of CAYJPZ010000015.1, from coordinate 14,226 downwards.
TCCTGGCGTTCGGGGTATTGAGAACATTGGTCACCGCCTGGTATTCCGGGGTGAACGCCTCTTCGTCAACCCGTCTCATATCAAGAAATTCCATATCCCTTGCCTTCTATCTTCCCGTCTCCTATAAGGAAAAGATACGGCAGATTACGGGGGTAAAAGACGTTTCACATGCTATATGGTTCAACGGCACGTACCTGTCCGAAAAAAACTTTATACCCAACTTTGCCATTGAACCGAAGACCTTCCTGGCGCTGTATCCTGAATATGCGTTGCCGGATGACCAGCGGGACGCATTCTTCCGCGACCGCAAGGCGGCTATTGCAGGGCGCAAGGTCGCGCAGCGGTTCAACTGGAAGGTCGGCGATGCCCTATCACTCAAAGGCACCATTTTTCCGGGCACGTGGGACTTCGTTCTGCGCGGCATATACTCAGGGACAGAAAAGGACGCGGACGAAACGCAATTATTCTTTCACTGGGATTATCTCAATGAACGCCTCAAAAAAACGTCGCCACGGCGCGCCGACCAAATAGGCGTTTACGTTATCGGCATCAATAACCCCGCCCGCGCCGGAGAAATATCGGTTGCGGTGGACGAGACGTTCAGGAACTCCCTTGCCGAGACCCTGACGGAAACCGAAAAGGCATTTCAGATGAGCTTTGTGACCATGACGGAGGCCATTGTCACCGTAATCCAGATCGTCTCTTTTCTGGTTATTATCATCATCATGGCAGTGGTTGGCAACACCATGGCGATGACCGCGCGTGAACGGATCGGAGAGTATGCCATCATGAAGACCCTGGGATTTGGCGGCGTGCATATTGCCGGACTTATCCTGGGCGAATCAGTATTGATAACAATGACCGGTTGTGCGCTAGGCGTCGTCCTTACCTTTCCCGCTGCAAAATATTTTGGGCATACGATGGGCAATTTCTTCCCCGTCTTTCAGGTGTCCACAACAACGGTTTATTTTGACATAGCCGCCTCGCTCATTGTCGCCCTGGCGGCGGCGGCCTTTCCAACGTGGAGCGCGGTAAACATCAGGATAGCCGATGGGTTGAGGAAAATAGGATAGATGAAAATACCGGTATCGTATAACTTTCGCAACCTCCTGACACGGCGGCTGACAACCACCCTGACCGCATCCGGCATGGCCCTGGTGGTATTCGTCTTCGCCGCCATCCTCATGCTCGCCGAAGGCATCCGGAAAACCCTGGTAAACACCGGCTCGTTCGACAACGTCATCGTCATCCGCCGCGCCTCGGCTTCAGAGGTGCAAAGCGGGATAGACAGGTATCAGGCCTCTATCGTCGAGACGCAGCCCGAAATTGCCATCGGGTGCGATGGGCAGCGGCTCCGTTCCAAAGAATTGGTCGTCATCATAAACCTGCCCAAAAGGGGAAGCGCAAAGCCGTCGAACGTTATCATCCGGGGCGTCAACGAAACTCCACTCCTTTTGCGGTCGCAGGTAGAATTGGTGGAAGGCCGTATGCCAAGAGCCGGCTCGCTGGAGATTATCACGGGTGAGGGCATCGCAAAGAGATTCAAGGGGTGCGGCGTTGGCGAAACCCTCCGCTTCGGCATGAGGGACTGGACGGTGGTGGGCGTCTTCAGCGCGGGCAACACCGGCTTTAGTTCAGAGATATGGGGCGACGCCGATCAACTGATGCAGGCATTCCGCAGGCCGGTGTATTCCTCCATCACCTGCAAGCTGCGCGACAGCGCTGATTTTGAAAAGATGAAAAGACGCATAGAAGACGACCCAAGATTAACGCTTGAAGTCAGGCGCGAGGTGCAATACTACACCGACCAGTCGGAGAGCATGAGCAAATTCCTCCGCATATTGGGCATCTCTCTGACCATCATATTTTCCCTGGGCGCAATGATTGGGGCAACCATTACCATGTACGCCGCCGTAGCCAACCGCACCTGTGAAATCGGCACGCTGCGGGCGCTCGGCTTCCCGCGGAGAAACATCCTCCTGGCCTTTCTCCTTGAATCCATACTCATGAGTGTAACGGGTGGATGCCTGGGGCTTTTCTTTGCCTCATTCATGCAACTCTTCACCGTTTCCACCGTGAACTGGCAGACGTTTTCAGAACTCGCATTTTCATTTACCCTGACAGGCGAGATTATTTACAAGGCCATACTTTTTTCAGCCCTCATGGGCTTCATAGGCGGTTTCCTGCCGGCCTTCCGTGCGTCCAGGATGAACATTGTCGATGCCCTGAGAACGCGCTAGCCGAGTGCCACAAAAACGCTCCGTAGTCATTACCATAAAGACGAACACATCGATATCGTTGCATTTAAAACGGTATCCGCGGTTTATCTTCACATCTGAATTAAATGGTTATATTTTTGGTTTGAGTTTTTTGAGTCTTGTAGCCGGCATCCTCTTAAGTTTCTGATTCCTTGGGTCAACCTCTATGCCAACTGATTCAAGAGCAGTAACTCCTAATATCGGCTCTGTCCCCGGATCTCCAAAAATTATTGTTCCTCCAACTATCTCCCCCATAAATTCTATGTCCCCAGTTGTAATATCCATTTTCACTTCACTTCCATCTGCAAGCTCATACGTGCGTTGAGCTTTTGGTTTAAGGCCAATTGATTCAAGATGATCTTTGGGGACAAGGGAATCAATGGCACCTGTATCAACAAGAAACAGGCCTTCCCATGATTTTTCCGGATCAGCGGGGTTTCTGATTGTTACCGTAACGTGTGTTACTCCCATAAGATATTCCTTTCTACTGATTGTTTTTTCATAATACCTAAAAAAATATACCGTCTGTAATTGGACAAAGAACTTGGCGGTCATAATTTAACTTTCGGGTTCAAAGACGCATAGCATTAATTATAGCTTTTTACAGCAACCCTGCAAATTCAAAACAAAAAATGTAAATTATCTGCGGTATATCCATGATCACGACTCACGCACGATAGCAGCATGGTACCCTCTTTGATCATATTGAATTTCCTATACGTTAAGTTACAAACCTGCCGGGATTTTCTAAAAGTTAAATTGTTACAAAAAAACTTTGATAATACGCTATGGTTGGTTACAATTAATAGTTTTAGAATCAATATCCTGTTTATCACCCCGCTACCGTTATTCTTTACAGGACGGGTGTGTGTGCTATTAAGGTAAGAAAAGAACCTATCGGTGGCGCTATTGCAAGGATGGAAAAGGGATAGATTGAAACCCTGCAATTTGCCGCTGTTTTTTATCGTAAATAATTTATGATTTATCCTGTCGATTCAATCAATAATGACCGGCAATACAAGACGGTTTTCTTTGAAACCTTTGGCTGCCAGATGAACAAGCTCGACGCCGAGCTTTCATTGGGTCTGCTGCAGGAAGACGGCTATAAAATCGTCGATACCGTAGACGATGCCGATGTCATCTTGTTCAACACCTGCAGTGTACGGCAACATGCCGAGGACAAGGTATATTCACACCTCGGCGCGCTGAAGACGCTTAAACAGAAACGCCCGGAGGTGATCGTGGGCGTCCTGGGTTGCATGGCGCAAAAGGATGGCAAGGCCATTTTTAAGCGTATGCCCCATGTTGACCTGGTCTGCGGGACGCGTATGTTTTCACGACTGCCGGAACTCCTCCTGAAAATACAAAGCCATGGCTCGCACGTCCTGGCGATAGACGAAAACCACATCGTAAACGTAAAACGGGCGGTTACCTTTCGTCCCAACGTGTACCAGGCATTCGTTACCATTATAAGGGGCTGCGACAACTTTTGCTCCTATTGCATTGTGCCTCGCGTGCGTGGGCGCGAGATCAGCCGGACGATTGAGGATATTACGGAAGAGGTGCAATCCCTTATTTCCCACGGCTGCAAAGAGGTCACGCTCCTGGGGCAAAACATAAATACCTACGGCAAGGGGTTGCCAGGCAACGTGAATCTCGGAAATCTGCTTTCCGTGCTTAACGAGTTGGACGGTCTGGAGAGGATACGGTTTGTGACCTCACATCCCGCCGATATGTCGCGCGACGTTATTCGCACGATAAGCAATCTGGAAAGGGTGTGTGAATATTTGCACATACCGGCGCAATCCGGCTCTGATAAGATTCTCAAGGATATGCGGCGCGGTTACACGGCACGCTATTACCGGGAACTGATTAATTACACGAGAGAATGCATGCCCCACATAGCCGTAGCGAGCGATTTTATCGTAGGCTTTCCCGGTGAAACGGAAGAGGATTTTCAGGAGACGGTGCGGATGATGGAAGACCTCCGTTTCCACAACTGCTTTGTATTCAAATATTCGCCCCGCACCGGCACGAAGGCCGCCGAATTGGAGGATAACGTACCTGATGAAGTCAAGAAGGCTAGAAATGCGCGGTTGCTGGCGTTGCAAAAAACGATTAGCCTTGAAGAGAACCGGAAGCTGATCGGCAAGACCGTGCAAGCGCTAGTAGAGGGCGCCAGCAAGTCTGACGCGCAGCGATTATCCGGACGAACGAGGCAAAACCATATTGTTGTTTTTACCGGACGGCAAGAGATGGTAGGGCAGCTTGTGGACGTGGTGATACAGGAAGTAACGGATCTGACCTTATATGGCACGGTTGCTCCCGCTTCGTAATCCAGGGAACCCACCCCTACACCCCTCCTAGGAGAGGAATTCTGGAGGGTGTGTTAATTAATTCAAAGTTAGGCCTGAAAGGCCGTCAGGACATAGCGGGGGGGGCGTGCCCCCTGAAATTGAACAAAAATATACAAGCCCCAAAGGGTGAAAGGACATTTTGTTTTCTGTGATCAACTCTGCAATATATTTCAGAAAAATAAATGCCCTGGCCGTGTTAAGCATTTTTTTCTTTCTCCCCTTCGGGGCTGGCCATCTATTTCTTTACCAGGGGCTTCACCCCTGGCTATATACTTTCTGCCCTTCGGGCCTGTTGCAGAGCGAAGAGGCTCTTCGCTCTGCATGAAAAAGTTGCCGAAAGGCCTAATTCATATTTTTTTATCCGTTTGAGGGTTTGCCTCATAATGACACGATATAGGATAACCTTTTTTCAGGGGACGTTTTTATGGCCATTCAACCAAATAAAATTATTTACTCCATGCACAAGGTAAGCAAAAACTACGAGAAGAAACCGATCTTGAAGGATATTTCGCTTTCCTATTTTTACGGCGCCAAGATCGGCGTGCTGGGTCTGAATGGGTCGGGAAAGAGTTCCCTCCTGCGTATCCTTGCCGGGGTGGATCAGGAATTCAACGGGCAGGCTACACTCTCCGCCGGATACACGGTCGGCTTCCTCGAACAGGAGCCTTCTCTGGATGCGACGAAGACGGTTCGTGAGATCGTGGAACAAGGCGTTCAGGACCTTGTAGACCTCCACAACGAATACAACCGTATTAATGAAAAATTTGGGGAACAAATGTCGGCTGACGAGATGGACAAGCTGATAGAACGGCAGGGAGAGGTGCAGGGGAAGATCGACTCCCTCGGCGCCTGGGACCTGGACTCCCGCCTGGAAATGGCGATGGACGCCCTGCGCTGCCCCGAAGGGAACACGACGGTGAAGGTATTATCCGGCGGTGAACGGCGTCGCGTGGCGCTCTGCCGTTTGCTGCTGAAAAAGCCGGATATCTTATTGCTGGACGAGCCGACAAACCACCTTGACGCCGAAACGGTTGCCTGGCTGGAACTCCACCTGAAAAATTATGAGGGAACCGTCATCGCCGTAACCCACGACCGGTATTTTCTCGACAACGTTGCCGGCTGGATACTGGAGCTGGACAGGGGATACGGCATTCCCTGGAAGGGGAATTATTCGTCATGGCTCGAACAAAAGCAAGAGCGGCTGAAGCAGGAGGAAAAACAGGAAACGGAACGGCAAAAGACCCTGCAGCACGAGTTGGAGTGGATACGGATGTCGCCCAAGGGCAGACATGCAAAATCAAAGGCGCGCATTAAGTCCTTCGAAGCGCTTGTTGAGCAGCAGACCGAAAGCCGGATAAAGGACCTGGAAATCTACATCCCGGCCGGTCCGCGGTTGGGTAATCAGGTCATTGAGTCGGATAACGTTTCCAAGTCGTATGGCGACCGTATTTTGATGGAGGGGATGACGTTCTCCCTGCCGCGCGGCGGCATCGTTGGTATCATCGGCCCGAACGGGGCCGGAAAAACCACCCTATTCCGCATGATCACCGGCCAGGAAAAACCGGACAGCGGCGTCGTTCGGGTGGGAGAGTCGGTCAGGCTTGCGTACGTTGACCAGAGCAGGGAAACCCTGGACCCCAAAAAGACAATATGGGAGATCATTTCCGGCGGACGCGATATGATAAAGCTCGGCAGCCGTGAGGTAAATTCGCGCGCGTACGTGGCGCGCTTTAACTTCTCCGGCACAGACCAGCAGAAGCCGGTGACCGCCATTTCCGGCGGAGAACGGAACCGGGTACACCTTGCCTGTATGCTGAAAGAAGGGGCAAACGTGCTTCTGCTGGATGAACCGACCAACGACCTCGACGTAAACACCATGCGGGCATTGGAAGAGGCGCTGGAAAACTTCCCCGGCTGTGTCCTGGTGATCAGCCACGACCGGTGGTTCCTCGACCGCATTGCCACGCATATCCTTGCCTTCGAGGGCGACAGCAAGGTCTTCTGGTTTGAGGGAAATTACTCCGATTACGAGGCGGACAGGAAAAAACGTCTCGGCGCATCGGTCGATCAGCCCCACCGCATCAAATACCGTCATTTGACCAGGGCATAAAGCGAGGCAGAGGGGCCGTTTACCGTTGAAGCGCGGTGGATGTGCCGGCGGGGGCGCAAAGGTAGCGCAGGCTTGCAGCCTGGTTTTGTTTTAAAATAGAACCGGCAGGCTGGAAGCCTGCGCTACCGTGTCAGACCTTAGCGACTGTTATCCGGTTGCGGCCTTCTTGCTTGGATTGATAGAGGGCATCGTCCGATAATTTGATCAAATTATCCGGAGTCATCTTGTTGTTGGGGATGACGGTAGCGACCCCCATGCTGATGGTAATGTGTTTAGCGGTTGTTGAATATTCGTGAGGGATGTGGAGCGCGTCAACAGCCGTACGAACCCGGTGTGCATATTGTACGGCGCTTTCAGAGTGGCTGTCCGGCAGGACTATTGCAAACTCTTCTCCTCCATAACGCGCAACAATATCCCCCGGCCGTCTTGCCTGTGTATTTAAAACGTATGCCACCTGTTTTAAACAATCGTCCCCGGCCTGGTGTCCGTAATTGTCGTTGTACAGCTTGAAGCAATCAATGTCAATCATGATGAGAGATAACGGCTTGTTATCGCGGAGGGAGCGCCTCCATTCCTTATCAAGTGTCTGATTAAATTGACGGCGATTGGCAATACCCGTGAGTTCATCGATGCTGGAAAGAAGTTGCAACTTCTGATTTGCTTCTTCGAGTTGACGGGCTATTTTTTTACTGCTATCCATTTCGTGCTTCAATTTTAAAACAGAGCCTATCCTGGTAAGCAACTCGATCTTATTGATTGGCTTGGTCAGATAATCAACGGCGCCGGCTTCAAATGCAAGCTGCAGGTTCGTGTCGTCTGTTCTGCCGGTGACCATTACGATGGGGGTGTCTTTATGATGATCCATGGTCTTTATGTGGTGACACGCCTCGATACCACTGATATCCGGCAGTGAGATATCCATCAGTATCAGATCGATCTTGGAGGCGTTGTACATCTTTAATAAGCTAAATGCCTCATGTGCGGTTTCTGCATGAAAAACACCTTCATATCCGGCGCCTTTAAGATAATATTCCAGCAAAGAACGTATATTTTCTGAATCGTCGACAATCAATATGCCCATAAGGTGTTGCCTGAGAGAATCGTTATGAGTAAAAGCTCACCGCAGAGGGCGCAGGAAATGTTGAGAAATAGCTGTTGTTATTATAGTATTACCCGGTAAAAACTCCACAACTATTTTGATAAACAGGACAGCCCCGGCTGGCATACGTGTTAAGTAAAACAATATAACGCTCCGCTGGAGCTTTAACGTGTTTGGCGTTTTAGCTATTAATATTTCACCCCTCCGGGGTTATTTTCAAAAAACTAATGTATTACTAGATTTCTTACCTTAACACGTATGGGCTGGATAGAGGCAGTATGTTTGCAGTAGTAGAAACAGTTTCACTATTCTGAGATATCCGCAGGCGCGGCTTGCGCCTTTCAAGAAAGAATGTCTTGGTTTTTCCCGTGTCTTTTCAGGCTTCTTGCGCTACGGGAAGGGTGATTGTTATCCTGGTAAATTCCCCTTCGTTGCTTTCAACGTTAAGTTTTCCGCCATGTCCGCTAATAATGCCGTGACTAATACTTAAACCTAATCCCGTTCCCTTGCCTTTGGGTTTGCTGGTAAAAAACGGGTCCATTACTTTACTCAGGAGGCCGGACGGTATGCCCGGACCCTTGTCGTAAAAATCAATTCGAACGTAGGGGGAATTGTTTATGGCTATTTGTTGGGCAGAGATGTCAAGTGTTTTACCGGCGTGTTCACCCGGATATTTTTGGTTGAGGGCGTACCGCGCGTTACTAATGAGGTTCAGGAAGACTTGCTGTATCTGTTGAGGCTGCACAAATATCGCCGGTAATTGCTTGGGTACGTTCACGTTTATCAAAATGCCTTCTTTATGGAGTTGCGTCTCCGTAAGGATAATCGCTTCTGAAACTAATTCATGAATTTTTACCGATTCCCTTGTTTCTCCACGTCTGGCATAGGAAAGAAGTCTGCTGACTATGTTCGCTATGCGTTTCCCTTCCTTTATAATCCTATTAGCCACGTCCTTTTCACGGCTACCGTCACTACCCCTGTCGAATAGTATCTGCGCACAGTTTATAACGCCCATGATCGGATTGTTGATTTCATGAGCAACACCCGCCGCAAGTTCACCGAGGGACACCAAGTGCCTTACACGCACCGCCTCCATCTGCAATGACACCTTTTCAGAAACGTCCAGAAAGACCCCCAGTATGCCTATGACAGCGCCATGCTCATCTCTCAGCGGAGTCTTAATGCTATGGACGAACAATTCCTTCTCATCCTTGATATATTTCTCCTCCATATCTACCGTTTGTCCGGATTCAATAACCTTTTTGTCATCTGCTCTGTATTTTTCAGCAAGTTCCTTCGGATAAAAATCATAATCGGTCTTTCCAACGATTTCGTCTGGTCTGATATTGAGATCCTTCGCATAGTTCTCACTACAGGAAACGTATACCAAATTTCTATCCTTGTAAAATATCCGCTGTGGAAGATTTTCAAGAAGTACCCGGTACTTATTTTCGCTCACGGATAACGCCTCTGCTGCCCTTTTGCGATCGATGCCCATTGCGATAATATCCGTTGCGGCAGCCAGGGCATTAAGCGTGCTCTCGATAACCGGTTTGCGCGCGAATACGGCCATGACCCCAACGAGACGGTCTTTCGCCATCAGGGGGTAACCGGCAAAGGCGACCATCCCTTCCCGCCTTACCCAATCAGGGTCGCTGACGCAAGGGTCATTGCTGAGATCGTTTGTTACCTGTGGTATGCGATCCCGGGCAATGAGACCGACTTTAAGTACACCGACCGGTATACGGCTGTGGACGCCGTTTTTGTTGGTGTAAACTCCGGCGCTGGCTTGCAGTTCCAGCACGCCCTCTTTTTCATTGAGCGTCCAGATACGGGCAAATGCCGCATCAAGGTTGCTGACGATAGCCTCGGCGCATTGTTGGAGAATTTCCGAAAGGGTATCACCCTGGTTAATAGCGATACCGACGTCTTTGATGAATGACATGATGCGTAGTTGTTCTATCAGCAGTTCCTTTTGTTTGTGATCGGTAATGTCGTTTCCAAAAGAAATTATACCTACAACGTCGCCCTGATCGATTATCTCGCTGCTCTGCCACGACAGGTACCTTTTTTTACCGGATTTCGTAAGGATGGGGCTCTCGTAGGTATCTTGCATCCGCCTGTTTGCCCGCCAGTGGGCAAACGTCTGCTTACTGTCAAACCAGACGTCATTGGGCATGAGGATTTTAAAACAATTTTTTTCCAGCACTTCGTCTTTCTTATAACCGGTAACGACTTCCGCCGTTTTGTTAAACACCTGAACGTTTCCCTGCAGGTTCAGCCCTATCACCATTACGTTTGCCGTTTCAATAAGGTTTTCCGCATGTTCCTTTGCCTGCTTTAACGCATCAACCATCCGTTTCCGTTCTGTAATATCCCTTGCCGTGCCAATGATACCGATAATGTTTCCCGCCTCATCACGCAGGGGAAGGTTTTTGTATTCGCATAATATGCCAGTGTCTTTAAAGCGAAGTTCAAATTGCGGGGATTCTCCACGCAATGTTTTTGCGTAGGCGTCCGCCGCTATTTCATAGTTCTTTTCGTCAAAGAGGGGCGCAAAAGGCTTTCCGATGAACTCCTCCCGCCTGTGGCCGGTAAGTTTATCAAACATATAATTGACAAATACGACGTTTCCTTTTGTATCGTAAATATAAGGGAGGTCGGTGATTTGGGAAATGAGGATTTCGTATTTCGTCAACACTGCCCTGGCATTCTTGTGTTTTACAATTTCTTCCTCCAAAAGTTTGTTCATTTCTAAAAGGTCTGCCGTGCGATCCCTGACGCGTATTTCTAATTGATTGTGCGCCTCTTGCAGCATATTTTGCTGCCGCTTATGTTCCAGTGCGTTGACAAATATTTCTCCTACTATTTTGAGGAGGGCAACGTCCTGCTCCGGCCACCGTTTTTCGCTGAGCACGGAATCAAATCCTAAAAAGCCGACAAGAGATCCGCCGTAAGCCATAGGCACGATTACAAATGATTGAACTGATTGTAATTGCAGCAGTTCTTTTTCGGCATCCGCGTAAGCCGGCATATCCGCCAGCCGGGAGATATGAATGGTTTCCATTTGTTTTAGTTTTTCCATGCCCCAGGGGAACAGCTCAACGGGAACCCCTTTCAGCTTTTCAATTTGGGGTTCGATCCCTTTTGCGCACCACTCATGGGTATTGTCCATGCTTATTTTTTCGTCGTTAGAATACAGGCATACATAGCAGCGGTCGACGTCCACAAATTCTCCCAGCATAGTCAAAGAGCGGTTAATTCCGTTATCCACCTCCATAGGTGTAAGGTTGATGAAATTTGCCGATATGGCCGCGACAACCTCCTCGCTCTTTACCCGGTGTCGCAATAAGGCCTCTGTTTGTTTATGCTCACTAATTTCCAGGTTCAGGGCGGTATATGATTTTTGCAAAGATTCCGTCATTTGGTTGAAATGTATCGATAATTGTCCGATTTCATCTTCTGACCGGACTTCCACCGTACGGGTGAGGTCTCCCCGCGCAATACCCTGGGTAATGCCGGTAAGACGCTGTATAGGTGAAATGATATGTTTCGTCAGAAGCAAGGTAATGCACAGCCCGCCTAAAAATATCCCCAACCCGGCAGGAATGATGCTGTAGAAAATAATTTTTAGTATCTTGCTGTTCATCTTACGGGTGGACAAACCGACCTGCGCGTATCCTAAAATACGGCCTTCTTTCCACCGAACAACGTCTTCTTCGTCTAACATTTGCGCGGCGAAGACCTCCTCTGAAAAAGGAGTGCTTTCGAAGATGGTAGCAGTACAGTGGTAGAACTCTCCCTTGGAACCAGTAATGGTGCGAGGAGGGGAAAATGGCGAACACGGTACGCCTTCCTCTTCTACGGGGATTTCATTTGCGTCGAGGTGAACCCCCTGTGCATTTTCTTCAATAAGGTCGCCATCGGCATTTAACATGCGCCAGTAGGCAACCTCCCCACCCCTATCGAGTGACAGCATTCTCTGGACGGGAATGACCAATAACGCAGGCTGCGTGTAACTCAAGGCCTGCTTGACTTCATTGTCCTGGCTTACCAGGCTAACAAGGGATATGCCTAATTTTTCAAGTGATCTCTGCTCGTTTTTTTTCAGATAAACAAAAAACAAGAAGATGCTGATCAAGTCCATGATAGCTATTGTTATGTTAACGTAAAAAATAAGTTTGGTGCGGATACTAGTCATCTGATCTCATAATTTAAATAGGCCTTCGGGGATTATATTATTTTAGTATCTTTCAGGGGGCTTCCCCCCCCGCTATGTCCTGTTATTTGTATTTACACGTGGGGACACGGGCTCCGTGTCCCTACACCGGCTCCAGCGTGGGTGCGACATTAGGACGCTCTGCGTCCCGTTACAACAGCCGGCGTGTTAAGACCACAACCAGATGGAGGATTTATGCCTACCGCTTTATACGTTTTCATGGATACAGCGTCACATCAGAGCGATACTCAAAAGGCGCTATGTCTATCCCAAGCCACTTTGCCGTCTTTGTATTTAAAGTCCACTTTAGCTTTTCCGGGCGCTTAACGCCAGGCGTTGTCTCTTTTTTACGGTACAATAACGATTGTGCAATCTCTGCGGCCTGGAAACCCGTTTGGGCATAGTCTATTGAAATGGACGCCAGCGCCCCTGCCTTGACGATTGCACCGGAAGTGCAAAATGTTGGGAGCCGTTGTTTCTGGGCTTTTTTCAGGATAATGGATAGTGCTTCCTTGGTAATTACCGTACTATCCGGTATCATCCATAAAACGTCTATTTTATTGATAATTGCATCAAGCGCGGCGGCAACGTCCTTTTCCGATGCAATCTTTTTGGTTATGAGATCAAAGTCGTGTTTTTTTGCAATAGGGATAGCTTCTGCTACGATGTTTTCCGTTTGTATCGGGTCGTAAATAACTCCTACGCGCTTCTGAGCGCCAAGCAGTTCTTTGATCGCTAAAAACTGATCTTCCGTCGCTGCCTCGGCGGATATCCCGGTAATATTGCTTCCCTGAAAATGAAAGCGTTCGTGATTAATCACGAGACAGAAGATAACGGGGATATCGGCAAAGTATTCTTTTGCAAGGGTTGCGGCAAGCACACCGACTACCAGGATAAGATCAGGTGGGGGCTTATTGCTTCTGATACCGAGGACAACCTTTTTTCCCGTCTCCGCATCGCCGTTTAAATCGTAAATGTCCCTTACGGTGATACCTTTACCCTTGCACCCCTCCTGAAACCCCTTGATGGCCTCATCATAAGCCGCTATCTGGTGGCTTCGAATGATAATAGCTGTCTTTTCATCCCGCCGATCATCCGATAAGGCCGATGGGGGCTCACTAGCAGTTAGTTGGAGTGATTGCAATAGGGTTGGAGAAAAAAAGGAGATAGCAACCCAAAATACCAAGGCTGTCTTACGGGGAATAGATAGTTTTCTGTTTTTGTGTACCATTTTTTGGTAAATCCGAGCGTTACAAATTTCTTTCTTTTTCCTTCCGGCTCGCCCTGGTTACGGTAATAAGCCATACCGTTATTGACTTGACAACAACCGGCAGTCTGAATTATGCTATCCGCATTATAGTAGGTAAGCATATTTACCGGTTTAATTCAATAGGGTATTTTTTTCCGGGAGAGAATAAAAGATGGGGATGAGCAGATATTGGGGGGCAGGGTTGGTTGCTATCATTATGTTTTTTAGCGTTTCGAGCGTTGCCTTTTCCGGTCCGGCCTGGTCTGTTGAAGGTGAGTATTTTGAGGGATGCACCTGCAATCCCGGCTGTCCATGCATGTTCGGGAGCGAGCCGACGCATAACAAGACCTGTAAGATTTCCGGTGTTTTCCACATTCAGAAGGGAACGTATGGACAATATACGCTGGATGGACAAACGGTGATAGGCATAACAGATTTAACCGCAAGCGCAGATAAGAATTGGATCGTCTTTTACATCAACGACAAAACGGCTTCTGCCGTCCAGAAAAACGCCTTACTGGACATTTTCCAAAACCATGTTTTCGGTTTTGCCCATGTCCCGCCGGAGCGGATTACGGTAAGGTATGTCCCCATTCAGATAGAGTCCGCCACGTGGCACAAGAAGGCCGTTGTAGCCAATAGCTTACTCCTGGACATTGAAATGCTGCACGGAACGGGAGACGCCGGCAAACCCACCCAAATCGTTAATAAAAATTTCCCGATATGGGCAAGGGAATTTGACCTTACCCTGGATATGGGAAAGGCCGTTGCACATCGATTCGCAGAGGGTAAACAGGCGTGGAATTATGATGGGCGAAGCGGATTCGCCACGAAATTTTCTTTTACCGGCAATTAAATGAAAATTTCTATACAATTAAGTTAGGCCTTTGGCAACTTTCATTTGCGTTATCAGTTTGAAAGTTTATACGTTGAA
>CAYJPZ010000014.1:32447-34735 GCA_964372185.1 uncultured candidatus Brocadiaceae bacterium | reverse complement strand
TGTATATGCCCCGTAGGGGCAACCGCCAATAGGCAGGCAATTCATTGCCTGTTTTCAAGTAAACGAACCATTTGAATAAAAACATTTGGAACCACAGATTTCACCGATTACACAATAATAAATTTGTCAGGGTACTACTGAAAGGTTATACTAGACAAAACTGAATTGTTACCTATCCACAAACGGCACAGAAAGAAGGTAAGGGCGCATAATTTATGGACTTCCGGTTTACCAGACAAGAACGGCTAACGAAAAAGAGGGAGTTTGAAAAGGTTTTCCAGGAAGGGAAGGTAATTAAGAATGGGAAGATCGTCCTTTATGTCATGCCAAACAGCCTGGGCGTCTCGCGGCTGGGGCTGGTGGTGAGCAAAAAAGTCGGAAATGCCGTACGCCGCAATCGCGTGAAAAGGCTGCTCAGGGAGGTGTACCGGTTGAACAAACATCTGCTGAAGATTTCCGTGGACATCGTTGCCATCCCACGGTATTCCCTGCCACCTGATGTAAAACTGTCTCATATCGAATCCGGATTTGTAAAGTTATTAGCTCAAATCAGAACCCCTGACCCATAGGGTTATACCCACCGGCTGCAAACGTCCGGGTAACGAATTAGCCAGGCACTGATACATCAGCTCTCCATCGACTGACTTTGATATTTTCTGGTTTTATGTTATAATATATGTCGTTAAAGGGCATGTATTCCCTTGCATTAGCTGATATTTTTGGTAAAGGAAGTAAAATTTAGATTGTGCTTTCTTATTAAATTTAGGCAAAATTGTATATATGTTTGATTAAGAAGGGAGGTAGAGATTCTGCTACTAGTGGATGTAAACCATGGTTATTACTGAAAAAGTCTACTATAAATTATGGGGAGGATACTTATGAAAAACCTATTTTGTGTGTTTGCTTTGGTGTTTTTACCTGCAATCCTATCACCATTTACCGTGAATGCCGGCGATGAATATCCACCAAAGACACCCGGCACGAGTGAATATAATGCGATTGAGCCCTATACAGTGGAAGAAGGTTCATTTGATAGCACGCTGAAGGCAAAGAAAAGGGAATTTGTAGATAATTGGAATATACATTATTGCCTTGCCATAGCAAAAGGCAAGATTACCGGTACGGCAAATGGTGCACAGTCTTGTAGTTATACGGGACCTTTTACCGTCTCGGGCACCTATAAAGGAAAGAATTATACCTTTACCGTAACAAATCCAATAACTTGTGAGAACCAATTTTACATTGTAAAAGGGGTTGCAGATAAAAAGTTCAAAAAGGCAAAAACCGGCACCGGTACTTATGATTGGAATGGTGACGGTGTTGATGGAGAGTTGAATTTTGAATATGTAGGTCGTTGTAAGTGATTTTGAATTTACGTATAGAAATTTCCAAACGTACATGTAGTGGCAAGGCGCGCCTTGCCACTACACTGGTAGGTCAGCCGGCCCCGGTTGACATCGTGATTTTACCTTTCCTCAAAAAGAACGTTTTCCAAGCCTTAATTAGGCGCCCGGTGTTTTTGCTTGACTCTACCGTAAAAGGGTATTATTATCGAATCGAGTCATAACTCGCTAAGCGCATAAGTCTGATCTTCAACCACTTTTTTCCCGTGCAAAAAATGGCGTCGTTAAAAAACCTCATAAAAAACAAGGGTTTCACCAGTCCGGTAGTTGTTTTTGTGCTACTGCCGTATCTTTTTTTATGTCTAACCCTGGGCGGGTTTCATGAAAATGTTTTCAATGGCAAGCGCTGCGGCCATACACTCCAATCAGGGTCAAATCCACTTAACACCCCGGATGATTTATCTATCTGCGCAGCACAAGATGCCCCGCAGCACGATTCCAGTACGTGTCAAATCTGCCATTGGCTAAAAACACCTTCAACGCCGGGGCAGTTTTTTATTGATAACACACCCCTCGATTACGTCACCGTTCGACCTGTGTGCTATTCAAATCCGATCATCCCCTTTTTACCCCTTCGTAAATTTACCATTCGTCCCCCCCCTTCCTCCCGTCTTTTCGCATAATCAAACACCTAATTATTACCTTGTAACAGACACGCTATACGCTGATCCCTTTTTTCTACCGAAAAGGGGAATTTGCGCGCTATTCTTGTTGGCGAGCGGCACGCGCACACCATCGTGCATTGCCAATCTCCGTCAGGAGACGGCTCCTATCGTTGCGTGTTTTAAGTCGCCGAAGGCGCAATTAATTTGTAGCGCAGGCGTCCCGCCTGCATTTAAAAAACACCAAGCCCCACGCCCGCGCAACAAACCACCCAACCACGGC
>CAYJPZ010000014.1:0-32437 GCA_964372185.1 uncultured candidatus Brocadiaceae bacterium | reverse complement strand
GTTTTTAATGGCCCCCACGGCTAAATTATTTTTCCCCGCGGGCGCCCCCCCTTATTTAAAAAACCCCCGGGGGGCAGGCCTGCGCTACAAAGGACGAAGCATCGGCGAGGTCTGTCACATTACCCTCTGACATTTTTTGACAGGAGAATACTATGTGGCGAATAATCTGCCCTCTCATGGCGTGCCTATTTTTTGTATGGAGTTTTACTTCGTATGGTTTTGATGAATCACCCTCTTCGGCGGAACAAGGTTCCGGGACGGCAATCCCAACCGAACCGTTACGGTATAGCACAGAAAATCGTCAACAAAATAATACCGCGGTAAAGAAAGAAGAAAAGACCGGAAATGCCGGGGATGGATATAACGAGATTGCCAGCCAATTGCAAGGCATGAAGGCCGCTATGGAGGATATGAGGCGGGATTACGAGAGGCGTTTTGGCGAGATGCAGGCAAAGATCGTCTCCCTTGAGAACAAGAGAAGGCTGATAGCGGAAAACACCGCCCAACCAATGCAACCTGCCGAAGCAGAGGAAGGAGGATGCAAAGTTGCGCCCGGTGAAATGAATGCGCCTGTTTCAGTTGCCGGAAAAAACCGGGAAATGGAGTCATATCCCGCTGAGGTGGAAAAAAACTATAGTTCACCGTCTGAAAAGAGGCAGGACGTCTCTTATTCCCAACTTGAAGAGACCCCGGTTGCTGCTCCGCAGGCTGCAAGTCCTGAGAGTGGAAAATGGTCGCCCGCACAGCCTTTGACCTTGTTAAGCGCGGGAAAGGGTTACATGAATATTTCTTTTGATGGGCTGTTTGCGGCGGCAGGCTCTACGGGGAATTTCGAAAACCTTGAGACCGGAGGACACGACCCCAATCAGCGTGGGTTTACGGTTCAAAACCTGGAAACAACCTTCGATGGTGCCATAGACCCATACTTTAACGGGCAGGCAAGCATCGTGTTTCAAATAGATAAGGATGGGGAATCGTTTCTTGAAGTAGAAGAGGCCTTTCTCACCTCTATGTCACTTCCCTTAAATTTACAGGTAAAGGCAGGGACGTTTTTTACAGAGTTTGGGCGGTTGAATCCACAACATCCCCACGCCTGGAGCTTTGCAGACCAGCCGTTAGTCAACGGCAGGTTTCTCGGTCCTGATGGATTGCGGGGTCCCGGGGCAAGGCTTTCGTGGCTGGCGCCCACGAGCAACTATACGGAATTATTCTTCGCCGTACAAAACAGCCAGGGGGAAACTGCCCACAGCTTCAGGAATGAAGAGGCATTGTTCGGGCGCGAGGCTGCCGAAACCCACATGCGCAGCATGGACGATATGCTTTATACACCGCGCATTGCCACCTCTTTCGATCTAACGAATGAGCAAACACTCTTGCTGGGCGCATCGGCGGCCTTTGGCCCGAATTCCACCGGAACCGATAGGGATACCCTGATCTACGGACTTGACATGTTCTGGAAGTGGAAGTCCAGATATGCAAGTGGCGGGTTCCCCTTTATAACCTGGCAGACAGAGGTTATGGGAAGGCATTTCGAGGCGGGTGAAGACGCAGATGCCGGCTTACCCGAAGAAACGATGGATAACTGGGGCGCCTATTCACAGTTGTGCTGGGGGTTCAATAAACGCTGGGTAGCCGGAGTCCGCGGGGATTACGTTGATGGAGAGAAAGAGGCTGCCGACCCTTTAGGGTTTGAACGCTGGAGGCTTTCGCCTAATCTCACGTTTTATTCATCAGAATTTTCGAAGATACGGCTGCAATATAACTATGATGACGTATTGGGAAACAACCGTTCTGAACATTCCGTGATGCTGCAGTTTGAATTTTTGCTGGGTTCGCATGGCGCGCATAAATTTTAGTTGAATTAGGCCTTCGGCAGCTTTTAACAGGTATGACAAGCGTCCCCGCTTGTCATAACAAAATTCCTTATTCAAGGGAATAAGGTAAAATCATTATGTCAACCGGGGATGCTTTTTATGACAGTGTAGTGGCAAGGCGCGCCTTGCCACTACACGTGCGTTTGAAATTCCTTAACATCAAGAAGGAGATTCTCGTGAATATAAAATGGGTTTTTTGCTTACTGCTCGTCGTTGGCTGGGTATCCATAGCCCATGCCAAATTAAATATTGTCGCCACAACACCGGATATGGGCGCTATCACTAAGGAAATTGGGAAAGACAAGGTGGAGGTGACCAACATTGCAAAGCCCACGGAAGACCCGCATTTTGTGGATGCAAAGCCGAGTTTTATTGTGAAACTCAATAAAGCGGACATGCTTGTCGAAGGTGGGTTACAGTTGGAAACGGGATGGCTGCCACCCCTGGTTCAAAGCGCAAGAAATAACAAAATACTGCCGGGAAATCCCGGATGCGTGGTTGCATCAAGGGGTATCCATCCCCTGGAAGTCGCCGCCACAGAAACAACCCGCGCAATGGGAGACATCCACCCTTGTGGAAATCCTCACTACATGCTTGACCCGGCCAACGGGAAGATATTTGCGGCGCAACTCTGCGAGCAACTATGTCAAGCGGACAAGGGAAATTGCGATTATTACCAAAAAAACGTAAAGGATTTTACACAGAGGCTTGATCAAAAGCTAGCTGCGTGGCAAAAGGCTATGGAACCGTTTCGTGGGACAAAGGTTGTAACGTACCACAAGACCTTTTCCTATTTTGCGCAGCGGTTTAATCTCAATGTGGTGGGAGAGCTTGAGCAAAAACCGGGAATTCCGCCATCCCCCACCCACATCAACAACCTGATCCCCATGATGAAGAACGGAGGGGTAAAACTCATTATCATCGAAGAATTCAGGGAACGGAAAACCCCTGAATTTGTTGCGTCGCAGACCGGGGCAAAGATCGTTGTTTTGCCGATCATGGCGGGGGGACAAAAAGAAACGGAAGATTATTTGTCATTTTTCGACTATAATATAGGCAAAATCGTTTTGGCGCTTAAGTAGTTAGTGGGAACGACGGGTTGAAATAACAAAAACAAAATCCGCGGATGCCTTCGGCAACTCTTTTATATTATATTCACACGCAAGGACACGGGGCTCCGTGTCCCTACTTTTAAACCCGAAACAACAAATACTCATGCACACAGAAAATTGTATCACACTAAAAGACGTAACCATTGGATATTACGGCAATCCGATACTCGGAGACGTAAACTTTTCTGTAAAGAAAGGCGCGTTTACCGTCCTGGTGGGTCCCAATGGCTCCGGGAAAACCACCCTGTTCAAAACAATCCTGAGGCTTATTCCCCCGCTCAGGGGTTCCGTTATTTATGGAACCGGCGCCCGTCCGAAACTCGGCTACGTTCCGCAACGGATGTTTCTTGACGAGATATACCCGTTTACCGCCGGAGAGGTAGTATCCATGGGAACCTTCGGGCAAATAAAACCATTTTGTTCCATTTCCAAAACCAGCCGACTTTTGGTGGAGCAATGTTTAAAAGACGTCGGTTTACTGGAGCAAAAAAGACAATTGTTTTCTCAATTGTCGGGCGGCCAAAAGCAGCGCATCCTTATTGCTCGCGCGCTCGCCACAGAGCCTGATATTCTGCTCCTTGATGAACCCATAACGGGGGTTGACATTTTTGCCCAGAAAATGATCATGGAACTTATCTCCCAATTACACAAGAAGCATAAACTGACGGTTCTCATGGTTACCCACGAAATCCACAGTATTCCCCAATGGATAAATGAACTATTGTGGATTTACCGTAACAAACTAAATCGTGGTGATATGGCAGAGATGCTTTCAATGTATTCAGGGCTAAAAACGTAATCTACGGTATAACTATGGAACAACTATTCGAAATTCTGAGTCCTCATTTCCTTTTAAAAAACACCCTTTATGCCAGTTTACTGGTAGGGCTGGTATGCCCGCAAGTGGGTATTTTTTTCATGCTGCGTCGCATGGTTTTGTTGGGCATCGCCTTGCCTCAGGTTTCCAACGCGGGCATTGCCTTTGCCTTCTTGCTGCATTCCATTGGATGGCATTTTTTGCCGCACATGGAATCGGAAAAGACCATGGCCCTGGCCGGCTCCATTGTCTTTACGCTTATCACCATCTTTACCCTGTCGGTACTCGAAAGGAAGGGAAAGGGGTTCACGGAAAATCGCATCGGATTCACCTACGCTATGGCCGGGGCGGCTTCCATCTTGTTTGTATCCTGGAATCCATTCGGGCAGTCAGAGGTGCTTTCCATGCTAAAAGGGGAGATACTTTCTGTCCCTGACGCTTATTTGTGGTCCATGTTTGCTATTTACGGCATAATCCTTATTGTCTTAATCGGATTTCATCGCAACTTCATACTGGTGTCTTATGACGTCGATATGGCAACCACGATCGGCAAAAAGGTTATCTTGTGGGACGTTTTACTGTATTTGATCATTGGCATTGTCATATCTTTTGGGGTAATGACCGTCGGCGCCCTGGTCATCTTCGGTTTCCTTTTAATACCGGCCATTGCGGCAAGGATGGTTACCCGTGGTATTTTTCTCTTTTGCCTTGTTTCGTCGGTTATTGGGGTTATAGCCGCCTTTCTCGGCTTTTACATTTCCTACCGGTTCGATCTTCCGACCGGACCAACGGACGTTGCCCTTTTGTGCATAATACTTTCGATACTTTTCTTAGGGAAAATGCTCGTAAAAACAAAAAAGAATAGCATTATAGGGAACTAACGTGATAGTATATTCTGTTAAAGATGTAGGAATTTTATTTTATTTATGCGGGTTTGCGGAAGATGTGGTTGCAAGGCCACGTTTGTTTAAGCGGATTTTCAGCCTGGCACGGTTAAAACCGTGCCTACAAACCCATGTGAAAATATTTGTCCGGGACTAACTCGCCACACTGTCGTCAGACGATTTTGTGCTACCACAATAAGGTTTTGAAACCGAATCCGCCGGGGAATTTTTTACCGGCAATGTTATTAAATAATCAACTACTTTCGAACGGAGACTCAAGAATGCAGAAAAAATGGCCACTAGCCACAGCAACCCTTTGCAGCGCAGCGATTGCATTACTGTTGCTGAATTCAACCCAATGTTTTTCAAGTGACGCAACCACCCCGGCAACAAAAAACGACGGTACCCATGCCGGTTTAAACTTTGCAACCGAACAATACAAACAGGGATTAAAATATGCGCAGTACGGCCTCCATGCCGAGGCAATTGATATGTACAAGAAGGCGCTGGCTAAGGATCCAGCGAACCTTGACATATACACTGACATGGGTAAGGCTTATGCGCAAAATGGTATGCCCGACAACGCGATTGAAGCATTTCAAGTGGTCATTGCAAAAAGACCCAACTCGTTCGACGCCCACTATAACCTGGGTTCGCTGTATTTTGAGAAAGGCTCATTTGAGCAAGCTATAGACGCCTTTAAAAAGGCCACTCTCATAAACCTTGACAACCGGTCTGCGTTCTCCCTCCTGGGCATTGCTTATTCTAAGCTCGGCAAATACGACGAGGCCATCCAATCCTTTAAAAAATGTATTGAAATAGACCCTGGCCTGGCCGTAGCCCATTCGAATCTGGGTATCGTTTATTCCATGAAGGGGATGGACAAAGACGCCCTTGAGGAGTTCCAAAAAACGCTGGAAATTAACCCACAGCAAGAAAACGCCCTTTACAATATCGGCCTTCTCTATGAAAAGACCGGCGACGTAGACTTGGCGCTCCAATATTACAATAAGACCGTTGACGTCAATATGAGTAATGCGTCAGCCCAATATCGTCTGGGTAAAATTTATCTGACAAAAAAACAATATGATGATGCCATTAATGCTTTTCAAACTGCCGTAATGTCCGAGCCCACTAACATAGAAGCTTACAACGACATTGGCACGGTATACCTGGCGAAGGGAATGAAAAAAGAGGCAGAGGATTACTTTGGCCTCTACAAAAAGCAATCAAAGTCCGCGTCCGTGAAAGTGAAATAACGAAGGCACGCCGAAGGCCTAGTAATTGGTAGGAGCCAACTCCTGTTGGCGACCGGGCACATGCACATCGTTGTGCATTGCCAATCGCTGTCAGGAGACGGCTCCTGCTTCTGAATGTTTTTAATCAGTCTGCGGCGCTGATGGTTTTCCCCGTATTTTATAACGGCAGGCGATGCCTGCCCTACACTTTTGTGAGGTATTGAAAATAATTTGAATGTACTATTAATATACCCGGAGTTTCCAGACACCTTCTGGAGCTTCAAGCATGCCCTTAAATTTGTACGCAAAAAGGCCTCTTTCCCGCCGTTAGGGCTGATGACAGTCGCCGCGATGTTGCCTAAAGAGTGGTCAATGCGCCTCGTTGACGTTAATGCAGCAAACCTTACCGATAAAGACCTGGAATGGGCCGATTATGCATTTATCAGCAGCATGGTTGTGCAAAGAAAGTCCGCACGGCAGATTATCGGGCGCTGCAAAGAAGCCGGCGTCACGACTGTTGCAGGCGGGCCTTTGTTCACGAGCGAGCACGAAAATTTTGAGCTTGTCGACCATTTTGTGCTGAATGAAGCGGAGATTACCCTTCCCCCTTTTCTGGAAGACCTGAAAAACAATTGCGTCAAGCGCACCTACACGTCATTTCAGTTTGCCGATATTCAAACAACCCCGGCGCCCCTTTGGGAATTAGTCAACCTCAAGAACTATGCATCGATGAGCATACAATACTCACGCGGCTGTCCCTACCACTGCGAGTTTTGCAACGTAACCACATTGTTCGGAAAGCAGACACGTACGAAATCTGCCGTGCAGATCATTGCGGAATTGGACAGCTTTTACCGCAAAGGCTGGCGTGGAAACGTGTTCTTTGTGGACGACAATCTCATCGGGAACAAACGGCACCTCAAGAACGAATTGCTGCCCGCATTGATCAAATGGCAAAAAGAGCATGTACCGCTGACATTTAACACGGAGGTCTCCATCAACATTGCTGATGATGAAACCCTGCTGGGGATGATGTCGGAAGCCGGATTTGAAACCATATTTGTCGGGATTGAAACGCCGGATACCGATGGTTTGGCGGAATGTAACAAAAAACAAAACAAAAACCGCAATCTGCTTGAAGACGTACAGCGTATTCAACGGGCGGGGCTGCAGGTACAAGCAGGTTTTATCGTGGGTTTTGATAGTGATACGCCATCCATTTTTCAGCGG
This sequence comes from uncultured candidatus Brocadiaceae bacterium, assembly GCA_964372185.1. GTDB lineage: Bacteria > Planctomycetota > Brocadiia > Brocadiales > Brocadiaceae > JACVXV01. The sequence continues at coordinate 25,282 of CAYJPZ010000014.1, read as the reverse complement.
CAGATTGATTTTATTCAGAAAAGTGGAATTGTATCGGCGATGATTGGCCTGCTCCAGGCTCCGACGGGAACAAAGCTGTATGACCGCCTGAAGCTGGAAGGACGCTTGCTTGGACCGATGTCAGGAGACAATGTGGACGGTACAACGAACATTATTCCTGTCATGGATATCAACACATTCCTGGCAGGATATAAAAAAATATTGAAACACATTTATTCCCCGGAAAACTATTATCAGCGTATAAAAACCTTTTTCCGGGAATATAAGGCGCCAAAGGTGAGAACCCGATTTAAATTCAACAACATATTTGCGTTATTTCGTGCAATCTACTATCTGGGAATTATTGGCAAAGAGCGTGTCCAGTTCTGGAAACTCTTGTTATGGACGTGCATATACCATCGTGAGTTATTGCCATTGTCCATCACCCTTGCAATTTACGGACACCATTACCGGAAGGTCAGCGAATTACACGTTCTTTAGGGATAACCCCTTTTAAACAAACGAGGCGATTGATGTGATCACGCCCTGAGGCATGTAATATCCAGCCCAAACGAGCCGGAAGACAGCTTAAGGTTTGGCAATTTTATTCTCCACCAAATCCTTATACAAAGCGGTATGCGTGACCTTGCAAAAAATATTTTTACTGAAAAAGGTTACGCGACCAGCAGTCCGGTTGGTCGTTGCCGCAGTATAACGATGGTTTACCTCACGCCGGGGCGGCTATTTTTCCTACGGGCAGGCAAAGAAAGAAGGTTGTGCCCTTACCTGGCGTGCTTTTAACCGTTATGTTCCCGTTGTGGTCTTCCATAATCCTCTTGCTGATGGCAAGCCCCAGCCCGCTGCCCATCTCCTTTGTAGTAAAGAACGGATTGAATATTTTGTTGAGAATCTCTTCCCGGATTCCCGATCCGTTATCGGTGATAACTACCTGGATACTTGACGGCAGATGGTCGCAATAATCCGTCTTTACGATAAGCAAGCCGCCCGTTGGCATGCTGTCCAATGCATTGACAATAATATTGATAATCACCTGTGAAATATTGTTTGCGTCTCCATAAATTTCCGGCAAATCGGGAAGCAGCGCCTTTTCCAGCCGTATCGCCTGCTCCTTCAGCCGATGTTCTACGAACCGCAGTGAATTTTCAACAATTTCATTTAACCGGTGATGTCCCATGTGTATGGAATATGGCCTGGAAAACGCCGTTAACTGCTTTATAATGACTTCGATCCGCTGCAACCCTTCCGACATCAAATCAAGAAACTCCAGGTTTTGCGACGTATTTTCCGGCTCCTTTTTCATCATTTTTACAAAATTTTGCAATCCGCCAAGGGGATTGTTTACCTCGTGGGCGACCTCGGCGGAAAGCTCTCCCACGGCAGCCAATCGCTCCGCCTGAATCAATTGCAGTTCCATCCTTTTTCTCTCGGTGATATCCCTGCAAATCCACTGAATCGTCTTTCTGGCGCCGTATACAATCACGCTTGCGCTAATACTAGTGGGAACCCTTCTTCCGTCAACGTGCCGGTAATTGATGTCATCAAGCATACCGGAACCTTCTTCGTTAATCCGGTTCCACAACTGCTTTGTATTTTCCTGGTCATATTCCGATACTATTTCCCATATCTTCTTTTGAGCCAATTCATACTTCGGATATCCGGTCAACTCCTCGGCCTTTTTGTTTGCATCGACGATCCGTCCGGAAACAACCTCCAGGGTAAAAATAGCGTCGTTTGCCAGGTTAATGGACTCACGGTATTTTTCTTCAGACTCCCTTAACTGTGACGTTCTTTCCCGAATCTTATGTTCCAGCCCCGCGTAAGATTCCTCCAGCTTTTCAGCCATTTTATTGAACTCCGAGGCGAGCACCCCTACTTCATCATGCGACTGAATCGGGATGCGGTGTCCGAGGTCTCCCTTTCCGATGGCGTGCGCGCCCTGGACTAATTGAAAAATCGGCTGCGTAATCCCGTGTGCCAAAACAAAAACAAGGATCACGATAATCAACATACTTGCAACCGTCAGGGTGATTATCTGATTCTTCATTTCCGAGATCGGTTTAAATGCCTCAGACGTATCCTGCTTTACAATAAGCCCCCACCTCAACTGGGGCACATAACGAAATGCCATAAGGACTTTCGCTCCACGGTGATCAACGCCCTCTATAATACCTTCTTCCTTTGCATCCAGCATAAATGACTCCGGCGCGAGGGACGCAACGGGAACGCGTAATTTTAACGCCGTGTCGTCAACGTCGCGCGCATTATTGAGAAACGCCAGATAATTCCCCTCACGGCGCACCAGGAGCGACTCCCCTGTGTCTCCCTTTCCCGGCCACTCTTGCACCAGCGGTTCTACGGTTGCGCCGGTATTTACCCGGATGAGGACAATACCGTTAATCACCTCCGTCTCCTCCAGGGTAATCGGGTCCGGCCTCTTCATGATGCCAAAAAAAGTCATTCCCCGCTGTTTTGTATATCCCGAATGGTGAATATCTTTAAAAGGCGTTTCGTTGTTTTCTAAAACGTCGAGGTAATGCCGGTAATCACAATCCATTAATCCGATGTTCGATTCGTTGGTGGAAATGATAATTTCGCCGTTTTCCACGTCCAAAATCGCTATTTCATCACAACAAATAAACTTGCCCTTGATTTTGTCCAAATATTCGGAAAGCCTCTTGTAGTAGACCCTGCCTATCTCTGATTCCTTCATGCCCCCTATGGTGCGAAACGCCTTCCTCAAATAAAGCAAGTTGGAAAACGATATTTCCAATGATTTATTTGCGGATAACACGCCAATATCGACAATCCGCTCCTGTAACCAGTTGCTCAATTGCGCTTTTTTTAAATCGGCAATGGAGGTCAGCTTTTCAATCACCCGTTCATTGACCGCCTTCTTCCCGCTCGTGTATACCGTGCTGCTTACGATCAGGATAGGGAGTATCGTCATGAGCATAAAGTAGCAGATCAGCTTAACCTTGATGCTTTGAAAAAAATAAACAAGGTCCCTTATTTTGCGAATACTCTTAACCATTCAAATTCTCGTAATAATGTCGTTTTTTGAAAAAAACTATAGAGCAGGCGCACAGACACAAAACTTAATAGTACTATAAAGCAAGCGCCTTATAAACATAAAATTATATCGCGCCATACTATGGTAAATAGTATAATATCCGCCATGAAAGCGCTTTGGTTCGACGGAAGACAATTGAATTTCAGGACGGGATTAGAAGTTCCGCGCCCTAAAAAAGGCGAATCGCTCGTATGTGTCAAAACGGCCGGTATATGCGCCACCGACTTAGAAATTACGCGCGGATACATGGGTTTCATCGGAACTCCGGGACACGAATTCGCGGGCATAGTCACGGGCCCGGACTCGTCGCCTTTTCTCGGCAAAAGAGTGACCGGCGAGATAAACCTCCCGTGCCGCGAATGCGGCTACTGTAAACAGGGTCTTACAAACCACTGTCCCAAAAGAAGCGTTCTCGGCCTCTTGAAAAAGAACGGCGCGTTCGCAGAGTTTTTGACGCTGCCGGATAAAAATCTGCATGTGTTGCCCGGCTCGATTACGGACGAAGAAGCCGTATTCATAGAGCCGCTCGCCGCGGCGTTCGAGATCATGGAGCAAGGGGCAATAAAAAAAGCCGCGCGCGCGTGCGTCCTCGGTGACGGAAGGCTCGGCCTCTTGGTAAGCCTTGCGCTAAAGCTCGCCGGCGCAGACATAGTAACTATCGGCAGGCACGCCGATAAACTGAAAATACTCCGAACGAACGGCATAAAGACCGTGTTAACGGACAAACCGGTTAAAGAGAAATTCGACGTTGTCATCGACTGCACGGGTTCAGCAGACGCGCCCGCTATCGCCCTCTCTTTCGTCAAACCCAAAGGAACGCTCGTCATAAAATCCACGGTTGCGGGCACAAGACGCCTCGATCTCAACAAAATCGTAATCGATGAGATAACCGTGCTCGGTTCGAGATGCGGCCCGTTCAAACCGGCCATAAACGCGATAAAAGACAAAAAAATTAACGTTACGCCATTAATAGATTCCGTCTACTCGCTAAAAGACGGTGTAAAAGCGTTTAAACGTGCCGGGCAAAAAGGCGCGCTTAAGGTTATCGTACATTTACACACCTAGTGACAAAACCTCGCCAAAGTCGTATTTTGCCGTTGCGGCACATTTCTTACAGGGGGTACTTTATGAGGTGCTCGAAAAAAAAGGTTATTGATCTGTGGTCGTGGCCTGGCAGGATAATTCCACACGTCGAAGGATAGAAGAACTTCATCATTCGAAATTCCTTGTTCGATGGTATTCGTTTAAAATGAATTGTGAAATAACAAATGGGTCAATGGCAAATTTTTTGAAAAAGGGAAACCATCGGTTGCCTTTCGTACATGGGTCGAGTTAAAGATAGCGCATCCTCCGGAATTCCCCATAAATAGCAGGCCTACTTATTTTTCAACCACAGCGCTGCGTCTTTTGCCCAATACGTAAGGATCATATCGGCGCCCGCGCGTTTGATGCTCGTCAAAATCTCCAGGGCAACCCGTTTCTCGTCAATCCAGCCCTTTTCAGCCGCCGCTTTTACTATAGAGAACTCCCCGCTCACGTTATAGGCGGCGATTGGATAACTAAACCTGTCCTTTATCATGCGTATAATATCCAGATACGAAAGCGCTGGTTTTACCATTACGATGTCAGCCCCCTCTTCAATATCCAGCGCAACCTCCCGGAGCGACTCAAGGGCGTTATGCGGGTCCATTTGATATGACGACCGATCCCCGAATCCGGGTGTAGACTCTGCGGCCTCACGGAACGGGCCATAAAATCCGGAGGCATACTTGGCAGAATACGCCATAATGGGGATATGTTCAAAACCCTTTTCATCAAGCGCATCCCGAATCACGCCTACACGACCGTCCATCATGTCGCTTGGCGCCACGATATCGGCGCCTGCTTGTACGTGGGAAACTGACTCCTTCGCCAGGAGTTCCAGGGTCATGTCATTATCCACGTCAAAATGTCCCCGCTTCTCATCCCGCTTGATAAATCCACAGTGTCCGTGGCTTGTATACTCACACATGCAAACGTCGGTAATCACCAGCATTTCCTTCACTTCCTTCTTAATGGCGATAATGGCCTTCTGGATAATGCCTTCATCCGAATATGCGTCAGAACCCATTTCATCCTTCTTCTCAGGAATGCCAAACAGGATAATGCCGGGTATTCCAAGCCCTTGTAAAACCTTCGTCTCTTCAACCAGTGTATCAACGGACATTTGAAAATTGCCCGGCATAGAGGGTATCGGCTGTTTAATGCCTTTCCCGGGACGGACAAAGAGCGGCATGATCAGGTCGTCTATGGTAAGACGAGTTTCTCTTACTAACCTTCTCATGGTTTCAGTTTGACGTAAGCGACGCGGACGGTGTTTTGGAAATCCCATAATTTTACCTTTCTCAATAGTTTTTTATCTTCTTCTGTTATTACAAACAAAATCCCTCTCTCAGAATTTTACTGTTTGGCCGGAAATGTAAATCAAATGCAAATCCAACTAAAGCATTTCATGTACACAATTATAGTATATCGTTTTGTTAATATTTGCACAAATGTATTGTTGTCAGTCAGGAAAATAAAAATGAAACGTTTGTGAGAGGCGAAGGCTAGTTATACACCCAGGTGATTTCAATATACCCTGCTTTAACAATATTAATCGCTTGACTTTATACTAGTATTATCTTAAACTCAAAGAGTTACGGATGATGAACAATTATGCGGCATGATTTACGCAAATGGCATTGGAAGACGAGTTTTCCTTCTCTCTTAGCGGGGAAGCGCGCCTATCTGCTGTGTCTTGTGAAAAAAGTGACTTCATGAAACTTCCATTATGATAAATTCTTGGGAATTTACTGATCGGTATGTTGGAGTAATCAGATATGACCAAAGGAAGCGATTCGAAAGAGTTTTTTGAACTGTTCAAGAAACCTGGAGGTATGGAAAGTTTCCAGAGGAAGGAAGAGAAACCCCTTGTTAAACCCAAAGAAGAGCCTGTGCCGCCTGTTGCAGAAATCCGCGAGAAAAAGAGGCCGGTTGCTCCGGCAGACCCATTGAAGTGGATAAAGAATACCAGTAAAGAGGGGATTTCAGATAAGGTTAAGCCTGAATCTCCGCTGAAGACCTATTCCGCGCCGCCAAGCTCTTTTACCAGTGAACCTGCCGTGAGAAAAGACGATGTTGTGTTACGCCAGGAAACCCTGATTATTAGTGCAATTGCGGCAACTTTTTTGTCAATCGCCTGCTTTTTCGTAGGGTATAAGGTCGGTTACAATAAGGGTGCCGGGTTGTTGGAGGGCGGCGAAGAGGAACAGTGGCTGGAAACCGTAGCGCCTCCGGCGCAGAAGAAGGTGGAACCTGCGCCGGCAAAGGTAGCTGAAGTTCCTCAGAAGTCTGCAAGCAAACCTATGCCGCAAAAGACAGAAAAACCGCCGGAACCTGCACCGGTAAAGGCGGCGGAAGCGCCTCAGAAGCCCGCAAGCAAACCGGGGCCGCAAAAGGGAGAAAAGCTGGCGGAACCGCTAAAACCGGCGGTTAAAGATTCTTGGACGCTACGCGTGGTGTCTTACAAAAACACCAAGGAAAACGTTGAGAAGGCTAAAGAGGTGGCAAAGGTGATCTATGATAAACTAGGGTTGGATGCCTTTGTGGTCAGTGGTGAGAAGGATATTTTTGTTTGCGTTGGTGAGTATGAAGGAAGTGACAGCTCGGGTTTAACCCACGCACAAAAGACGGTGTCAGAGATGGTTTATGAAAATAAGAAACAATTTGAGGGATGTTATCCCGTACGTATGAGATAGAGTCAGGAGGGGACATGAGTATAGACAAAAGCTTAAAGACATCAGGGAAATTGGCCAGACCGAGAAACGTGCTTACGCGCATTGAGCGTATCAAGATGCTCAAGGAAGAGGGTAGATGGAATCCGGCAATATCGGTCTTCGGTATCCCGAAGGTAAAGGTTGCGAAGATAAAACAAAAGGGTAAGTCAGCAGAGAAGAAGGCCACCAAGGCTGAAGCCGCCGCGACGGAAGGCGCCACAAAGGTCTCCGCAGCGCCCGCTGCAGGTAAGGAAAAGGCAAAGAAGTGATGATTGCCAACAGGATGTCGAAGTTAGACTCCTCTGGAATTCGAAAGATATTTGACCTGGCACAAAAAATGCAAAATCCGGTGAACCTAAGTATAGGTCAGCCGGATTTTGACGTTCCGGAGGATATCAAAACCGAGGCGATAAGTGCCATTAAAAGAGGCGCAAACAAATACACCGTCACGCAGGGAATACCGGAGCTTTGCAAGTCGTTGCTCGGCCACCTCCAAAAGGAGCGTGGTGTAAATGCCGAAAATATCATAATAACGTCGGGTGTTTCCGGGGCGCTGACGCTTGCCTTCCTGGTGCTGATTAATCCGGGAGACGAGGTTTTAATCCCCGATCCGGCATTCGTCAGCTATAAACATTTGACGAACTTCTGCGGCGGAGTTCCGCTGCTGGTGGATACCTATCCGGATTTCAAGCTTACAGCCGCCCGTATACAGCCGTATATTACCCCCAAAGCCAGGATACTCATTATTAACAGTCCTGCGAATCCAACTGGGGTAATGTCATCACCCCGGGAACTCAAGGAGATTGCAGAACTGGCAAAGAAGCATAATTTGCTCGTTATCTCCGATGAAATATACCATGACTATGACTACAACCATGAATTTGAAAGCATCGGCCGCTATTACGATAAAACGTTGATTATGGACGGGTTTTCCAAGTCGCTCGCCATGACGGGGTGGCGGATGGGCTATGCGGCAGGCCCTTCGGCAATCATAAGCGAAATGATCAAGCTTCAGCAGTACACCTTCGTTTGTGCGTCTTCTTTCGCCCAGCATGCCCTTGCCAAAGCAGGGGAAATTCATTTGCACGGTCTGCTTGAAAGCTATAGAAAAAAGCGGGATTTGATGTACGATGGCCTGAAAGACAAATACCACATCGTAAAACCGGGAGGGGCGTTTTATCTATTCCCGCAAGTACCCTGGGGCACGGATGAAGAGTTCACGGACGCTGCAATTCAACAAAACCTGCTTATTATTCCCGGCAGCGTCTTTTCCGGACGCCATACCCATTTCCGGATTTCGTATGCCGCCGCTGATGCAACGATTGAACGGGGCATAGACATCCTCAACAGGCTTGCTAAACGCTGATTTGCTTGGGCTGAAATCTCGCAACAATTTCTATGACCTCCCGAATGCTGGTTATTTCAAAGTCAGGGGTCACCTCTGTCTCCACGTATTCTTCGTAGCGAAGGAGAACGGTTCTTGTTCCCGCAGCCTTGCCGCACATGATGTCATACTTGTAATCGCCCACCATAAGCAGATGATCCGTATGAATATCCATCTGTTTACTCAGCAGAAAAATGGGGTCGGGTGCCGGTTTTGGTTTGGCGTCTTCGCGGCTTACGATATATTCAAAGCGGAGGTTGTGTTTGCGCAGGACGGTATCCACTGATTTGCGGGAGTTGCGGGTTAAAATGGCCTTTTTTAACTTCTTTTTGGAGAGAAACTCCAGCATCTCCAGCACCCCTTCGTTGAGTTCCGATTCTTCAGCCGCCTGCGCTTCGTGGCGTTCCAGAATTGAAAGCGCCCGTGTGCGCTCTTCAGGGCTTGATTTTTCTGCATAGTCGATAATGAACCCGACTTTGGCGCCAATTTCCCGTTCAATGGCCGCAAAATCCACGTTTGGTTTCGTGATTGTGCCATCCATATCAAATATTATTCCTCGTAACATAGTAAACTCCTTTTCCCTTTTTTTTATGGTTGTTTGCTTTGATTTCCCTTGATTTTATCAGCATTTTAAAGCCATTCAAGGAAATTTAATTTTATTTATATCCTGTTCCCGCACAATCCGCTGTGTCCTCGTTTCCGGATTTTCTTTGTAAATATCCCGGCATTTCTCCCGTGAACATGGTGCAGACAATCCATTGCCACCGCAGGAAATGTCCTGAATAAAAACAAAAGAGCGCAGGCTTGAATAATAAAATCAAGGTTGCTGTATACAAGGTATTCTCTGGGTTCTAAAAATATTTTCAAAAAAAATCCAGAAAATACTTGATTCAGACAGCCGTTTAATGTATCCTACCCTTGAATTTGGCGTATCTTATCATACCATATAAACACTTATTGAAGGAGAATGTTGGATGAATAAGCAGGAATTGATAGAGGCAGTGGCAAAGGAATGTGAGATATCAAAGGCTTGCGGAGAACAGGCAGTTAATGCGGTTTTAAATGGCATTAAAACTGGTGTAAAAAAGAATAAGGAAGTCAGGTTAATTGGGTTTGGCACTTTTTCTGTACGCAGCAGGAAGGCCAGGAAGGGGCGCAATCCGCAAACAGGGGCAACTATCAATATCAAGGCCAGTAAGACGGTAAAATTCACAGCAGGGCAGGACTTCAAAGGTCTGGTAAATAAATAAGCGTTCTATCCGTTTATTCAATATAAAATAAAAAAGCAGGCATTGCAGCCTGCTTTTTTATTTTAACGTTCTGAAAAACAATGATTACGCCGGACGCCCCGCAGATGAATCGACGGGTTCAAGGGCTGCCTGTCTCTTGGTGACCCTGCGTTCGTTCTCGGTAAGAAGCTTCTTTCTTAATCGAAAGGTTTTTGGCGTGATTTCCAGTAACTCATCATCCTCAATATACTCAAGGGCCATTTCCAGTGAAAAGTCTCTGGGTGGCTGCAACTTTATCCCCTTTTCAGCGTTTGCGCATCTGATATTGGTGGCCTTCTTTGCCCGAATGACGTTTACCGAGATGTCGTTCTGTTCGCAATGTTCGCCCACAAGCATACCTTCGTATACCTGGTCTCCGGGCTTCACAAACATAACACCCCGATCTTTCAGGCTATCCAGCGCGTAAGGGGTCGCTTCACCGCCGGCCATAGAAACTAAAACACCTTGAATACGTTGGGCAATGTCACCCTTGTAAGGTTCGTAATTATAAAAATTGTGGTACATCACTGCCTCTCCGCGTGTAGAACTGAGCAGCCGGTTCCTTAGCCCAATCAGCCCACGGGAAGGCACCTTAAATTCAAAATGGGTAATGTTTTTGTTTGTATCCATACTGAGCATTTCCCCTTTACGCGAGCCGAGCATGGAGATTGCCTGCCCTTCATATTCCTTCGGCACGTCGATTACCACGTACTCAACAGGTTCCGCTTTTTCCCCTTTTAATTCCTTGAAAATTACCTTCGGTTTGGAGACCTGTAGTTCGTATCCCTCCCGCCGCATATTTTCAATTAATACCGAAAGATGCAAGAGTCCTCGCCCTGAGACGCGCAAGGCGTCAGGCGTCTCCGTGTCTTCCACCTTGAGCGCCACGTTTGACCGCAGTTCCCTGTAGAGCCGCTCCCTCAGATTTCGGCTGGTAACGTACTTGCCGTCCTGGCCGCAAAAGGGGGAATTGTTAACCGAAAATATCATAGAGAGGGTTGGCTCGTCGATACTGATTTGGGGCATGGCCTCCGGCTTTTCAGGGGAAGCGATGGTATCGCTAATATCGATATTCTCAATCCCCGATATGGCAACGATATCACCTGCCGTTGCCGACTTTACCGGTTGCCGTCCAAGTCCTGTAAAGGTAAACAACTCGGTTACCCTGTGCATCGCATGGTTGCCGCCCTTATCGATTCGCACGACCTGCTGGCCGATGCTGATAGTTCCCCGAAAAATCCTCCCAATACCGATCCTTCCCACGTAGTCATTATAGTCCAATGACGCCACCTGCATCTGCAAGGGCGCGTTGGCGTCTCCGCTGGGCTTTGGGACATATTTAAGGATGGTGTCCAACAACGGCGTAATGTCCGTATTGGCCTCATCCAGTGACATCTTTGCGTAACCCTCACGTCCGCTTGCGTAGATTACAGTAAAATCCAACTGCTCATCGGTTGCATTCAATTCGACAAAAAGGTCAAAAACCTCATTCAGCACCTCGGCGCAGCGGGCGTCGGGTCTGTCTATCTTATTAATTACCACAAGCGGTCTTAAATTGTAACCCAGCGCCTTGCGGAGCACGAACCTTGTCTGAGGCATCGTTCCTTCCGCAGCGTCTACCAGTAGTAACACACCGTCAGCCATGTTGAGAATACGTTCCACCTCACCGCCAAAGTCGGCGTGTCCGGGGGTATCGATAATGTTGATCTTAACACCCGCATAGTTTATGGCCGTATTTTTTGCCAGGATGGTGATACCGCGCTCTCGTTCCTGGTCATTGGAGTCCATAATCCGTTCCACGTTCTGAATCTGCTGATTTGAACGGAACGTGCCGCTCTGCTTGAGCAACTGGTCTACAAGGGTTGTTTTGCCATGATCAACATGGGCAATAATTGCCACGTTCCGCACGTCGTCTCTTACTAACTGTGTCATATTACTCCTTGGATACACCGCATAGTGTTAGCCGGTAAAACTGTTCACCAACAAAAAAGCCGCAACGAAAAAGTAGCGGCCATATAAAGATTAAATTGTGTTATACAAGCCTTTTAAACTACATCATAAACATCTGAACTCTCAATTATCACAAATATATGCTTTTTTGTCAACAGAAATGGCTTGCGTTCGTAACGATATCGAAACAACGTGTATGAAGGAAAGACAAGCAGTGGTTTCACCTGACACAAAAAAGCAGAAAAAAGGAGGGAAAGGAGCGATTTTTGGACAAGTATTTACGCGTATTATTAGGTGGCATGGACAAGCCCTGTTTGCCCATGCCCGCCTTGCGAATTGCAGCGCATAGATCTTTTATATTGTACGGCGGTGTAAATTCGCTATCATAAAAGTCTGAAGAACCCATATAGGTCTTCCTATATAGTTTCATGAAAATATATCTTACATCAACGGAAATTCCTTGTATCTCTCCGCGTCCGCTACACCTTTTGTGGTTAACTGCGGCTGATTTTTATCTACACCGTTGACCGTGGTAATGGTTGCTGCAATGACGCCTGCGCGGCTGCCAGCCGGGCAATGGGCACCCGGAATGGTGAACAGCTTACGTAGTTCATGCCTACCTTATGGCAGAAGGAAATGGTTTGCGGGTTCCCGCCGTGCTCGCCGCATATACCCACTTTTAGCTCCGCACGTGTGTTTCTGCCCCTCGTAATCCCGATTTCAACCAATTGTCCCGTGCCTTCCTGGTCCAATACCTGGAACGGGTCTTTTTCGAGGAGACCTTTTTCAAGGTAGTCAGGCACGAAGGAGCCTACATCGTCACGGCTGAAGCCGAAAGTCATCTGGGTAAGGTCGTTTGTTCCGAAGGAGAAAAATTCGGCGTGTTTTGCTATCTTATCGGCTATCAGCGCTGCGCGGGGCAGTTCAATCATCGTGCCGACCAGGTAATCGACCTGCACACCCTTTTTCTGCAAGGTCTCTTTGGCTACTTTGTTGACAGAGTCTTTTAATACGCTGAATTCTTGTTCCGTGCTGATAATGGGCAACATGATTTCCGGGTAGACAGAAATGCCCTTTTTCTTTACGTTGCATGCGGCCTCAATGATCGCCTGCACCTGCATGTCATAGATTTCAGGGTAGGTGACGCCAAGACGGCATCCCCGGTGTCCAAGCATGGGGTTCAGTTCATGAAGCGCTAACACCTTTTCCTGCACGTCTTTCAGGCTGATCTTCATCTGCTTCGCCATCTCTTTCTGATTGTGGTCTTCCTGTGGCAGGAATTCATGAAGAGGTGGGTCCAGCAGCCGTATCGTAACGGGAAGCCCATCCATGGCCGTGAATATTTGTTCAAAGTCGCGGCGTTGCATCGGGAGCAGCTTCTTAAGTGACGACAGGTATAGAGCGAGCGGTTCTTTAAGTTCTTTTTTGGCCTGTGCCAGTTCTTTTTCAAGGACTATCGACTTGTGGTTGGAGACCTTTGCTATTTCCTTCTCCAAACCGGAAATTTTGGATTTTAAGCTTTTTACGTCCGGTGCGGAAAGGATCATCTGCCGCACTGAGTCGATCCTGTTTTCACCAAAGAACATGTGTTCCGTCCTGCAAAGCCCGATGCCTTCAGCGCCCAAAGCACGCGCCTTTTTGGCATCGGCGGGCGTATCGGCATTTGTGCGCACCTTGAGTTTGCGGATTTCATCGGCCCATACCATAAGCGCGGCAAAATCCCCGCTCAAACGTGGTTCGATGGTAGGAACCTGTCCCATCATAACCTGGCCGGTGCTGCCGTCTATCGAGATGTAATCCCCTCTCCTCACGACCTTGCCGTCCACTTTAAAGGACTGGCTTTTGTAATCTACGTGTACCGTGCCGCATCCGGCGACGCAGCATTTTCCCATACCCCTGGCCACCACTGCGGCGTGCGACGTCATACCGCCGCGCGTGGTTAAAATACCCCGAGACACATGCATGCCTCCAATGTCTTCCGGAGAGGTTTCCGTTCTCACCAGGATGACCTTCTCCTTCTTTTCCGCCATCTTTTCCGCGTCTTCTGCACTGAAAACTACCTTGCCCGTCGCGGCGCCCGGCGACGCCGGAAGCCCCACGGCAATAACCTCTTTTTTCGCCTTCGGGTCAAAGGTGGGATGCAATAGCTGATCGAGGTCGCTCGGATTAATGCGGGAAATCGCCGTCTTTCTGTCGATCAAACCTTCATTTACCATATCCACGGCGATCTTAACGGCCGCCTGGGTTGTGCGTTTACCGTTTCTGGTTTGGAGCATGAAGAGCCGGTTTTCCTGAATCGTGAATTCTATATCCTGCACGTCTTTAAAGTGGGTTTCCAGCGTGCTCTTGTACCTGAAAAGTTCTTTGTAGACTTCCGGCATCTCCTTTTTCAGGTTGTCAATCAGCTCCGGTGTGCGAATACCGGCAACAACGTCCTCACCCTGTGCGTTAATGAGGAATTCGCCATAGAATTTATTCTCACCCGTTGAAGGGTTCCTTGTGAAGCAGACACCGGTGGCAGAGCTCGCCCCCATATTCCCGAACACCATCGCCTGCACGTTAACCGCAGTTCCCAGGAGTCCTTTGATTTCGTAAAGCTGCCGGTATTTTACGGCGCGGGGATTATTCCAGGAGGCAAACACGGCGTCTATCGCTTTTTGGAGTTGTACTTTTGGGTCGTTTGGAAAGGCTTCTCGGGTACTTTTTTTATAAATTGCCTTAAACTCTTCTGATATGATTTTTAGCTGTTCCGCGGTAAGTTCGGCGTCGGTTTTTACCCGTGCCTTTTTTTTGTGTTTGTCAAGGATTTCTTCAAAATCGTGGCGTTTTACGCCCATAACAACGTCACCGAACATGGTGATAAAGCGCCGGTAAGCGTCCCACACAAAGCGCTCGTTGCCCGTCTTTTTGATAAGGCCGGCAACGGCATCCGGGTTAAGGCCGAGATTCAAAACCGTGTCCATCATGCCGGGCATAGATGCCGCTGCGCCGCTGCGGACAGATACAAGTAGCGGATTGGCCGCATCGCCCAGCTTTGCCCCCATAAGTTTTTCGAGACGGGAAAGGTTTTGTGCTATCTCCCTGTCAAGACTTTCCGGGTATCGTTGGTTATTTTTGTAGTATGCATCGCAAACCTCAGTAGTTATCGTGAAACCGGGAGGGACAGGTATGCCAAGGTTGGTCATCTCTGCAAGGTTGGCACCTTTGCCTCCAAGGAGGTGTTTCATATCGGCCTTACCTTCTGCATTACCGCCGCCGAAGAAATAAACATACTTAGGTGACATACTACTTTACTCCTTTCAAGTAAATAGGCGATACGATGTTGTATAGTATTACACGGTAAAAACTTCTGATTTTCAGGAAGTATTTTTGCATTTGACGTCTGCGGAAAAATCTCAAATCGTAAATAATTGAACTTATGAGTTCCAGGGTATTATTTTTTGACTATTGAGCTTTATTAAGATGAACGATTATTTGCTATCTTGCTTCAATGATTCTATAGTAGGTTTTTGTTTTAAATTGGTATTAAAATAGGTTATTATGGTACAGAAATGAGATTGTCTAGTCAAGGATATTTCGGAATGGGTGAAATTAGCTCCTAACACGCAAAATAACCTATTGAAAGGGCTGTCGAATGATATTTAAACAATTAAATAAAATTTCATGTAAGACGTACCTTGTTGGTTCCGGGAATACCAGGGAAGCGCTTGTGGTAGACCCTGTGCTGAATTATGTACCGGAATATGTGTCGCTACTAAAAAGCGAGGGGCTAAGGCTGACCCATATCGTTGATACCCATACCCACGCAGACCATATTTCAGGCGCCGCGGCGCTGGCGGAACAAACGGGTGCGGTGTACGTTATGCATCAGCTTTCACCCGTTCGCTGCGTGGCCTTCCGTGTCCCGGACGGTTTTGAGTGCCACCTGGCTGATATCCCCATCAAGGTCATGCACACGCCGGGTCACACGAGCGATAGCTTGTGCCTCGTATTTGCAGACCGTATCCTCACGGGGGATACCCTGTTTTTGGATGACGGCGGGGCGGGGCGCACCGACTTGCCCGGCGGCGATCCCGGTGGACACTGGGAGTCCATCCAAAAGATCATGAAACTACCCGACCATTTGCTGGTTTACCCGGCACACGAGTATCGGGGACGGGAACCGTCCAGTCTGGCTGAGCAAAAAAAGCGCAACCCCAATTTACAACCACGCGCAAAAGAGGCATATACCAAATGGCTGGCGGATATGAAATTAACGCCCGCCGATTGGATGGGGGAGGTGTTGAAGGCCAACTACAACTGTTCTAAAGACCCAAAGGCCGCCCGGATTCCTACGGATGCCCCCGCGTGCGAGGTTAAAGGCACGGCGTCTCCCAAGTCCGGCGAACGGCAAGCGCCGACCATCACCGTTGCAGAGGTTAAACGGCGTATTGCGGCAAATCAGTTGAAAGGCGCGATAATTATTGACGTGAGAGAGCCTTCCGAACTTAAAGGCGATTTGGGGGCGATTGGCGGCGTTATAAACATCCCCGTAGGCCAGATGGCACAGCGGTTAGGCGAGTTGGAGAAATACAAAGACGCAGAGGTTATCGCGGTATGCCGAAGCGGCATGCGCGCCGGTATCGCCGCCAACCTTTTGATCAAGACCGGGTTTAAGAAGGTCTTTAATATGACCGGTGGCATGATGGCCTTCCGTGCGGCGGAAAAAAGGTGATTTTATGTTTGAATATTTGTTTTTATATAGTTAAAATCAAGTGTACTCTGCGGAAAATCGTACTAGCAATCAACGTTAGTTCGGCTTGAATTTGTCCTTAAAAACCTGGCCGAATTTAGGTCGTCTTTCCTTATAACCTGAGAAGGGAAATTTCCATGTCAACCACAACGCCCCCGTCCATAAAAGAATTCGAAATAGTAAACAAGATTGTAGGTTATTTTAACAATAATGTCTCCAACGTAATCACCTCAACGGACTGGACGTTGCGGCGCAGCGCGGAGCGGTTTGCATCGTTTACCAAATTCGGAAACGTAGCCGTCCATTCTACCGTCAAGAACCGCAGCGCAAAAATATCCGTCTATGTCGGGAGCGACGCCGTCCGCCTCAAGACGCTCAGCCCACAGCAAACGGAAATCATCAACAACCTCCCGAAAACCCTTGCACTGGTTGAGGAATACGTCAAGCGGGCGCCATTTGTGCGGATCAACCGATCAATGGGTGATAATCCCGAATTTTCACCGACGTGCAACTTTTATGTCTCCATTCAAAGACCGGAGATGATACGCCTTGCCTACATGACGTGGGCGACCCTATTCCCGCTCAAATCCGGCGGCGGGCCAAATCAATACATCGTTTACATTCCAGAATGGCAGGAAAACAACCGGCAAATCCTGATCTTCCCCGAAATCAGCACGACGATCGTGCTGGGATGCGATTACTACGGAGAGTCTAAAAAGGGATTTCTGCGGATGTCCATGTGGAACGCCAAGCAAAAGGGCTTGCTGGGGCTCCATGCGGGCTCAAAACTGCTAAAGGCAAGGGGGCGCGACGGCAACCTTAAGAAGTACGGGATGATCATCTTTGGCATGAGCGGCACCGGAAAAACGACCCACACCTGCCAAACCCACGGATTGAACGGCAAAGACGAGGGGATCGAGATATTGCAGGATGACGTGGTCTTCCTTAAAAAAGACGGCTCGGCTTATGGGTCAGAGCGCGGTTTTTACTTAAAAACGGAGGGGTTGGATGCCGATACCCAACCGATCATTTACAAGGCCGCCACGTCCCGCGACACCATCTTTGAAAACGTTATGCTTGATTATGAAGGTACCCTCTTCTTCGACGACGATACGCTGACCAGCAACGGGCGCGGCATCATGATGCGCGAATCCCTCCGCCCCTATATTTCCGACAGTATCAATTTGCCGCCGCTTAACGCCATTGACGGACTGATTATTGCCTTTATCACGCGCCGCCATACCATCGTCCCCCTTGCCGTCAAACTCAGCCCCGAACAGGCCGCCGCCGTGTTTATGCTGGGCGAGTCGATTGAGACCTCGGCAGGTGACCCGAAGCGGGTGGGGGAATCTATTCGTGAGGTTGGCACCAACCCATTCATCATAGGAGACAAGGCTTATGAAGGAAACTGGTTTTACGATTTTGTAAAACAGAACGAGGGCAAGGTGCTGTGCTATCAATTGAATACGGGTGGCGTGGGCGAGATTATCGAAAACCAACCCAATGGCGCGAAGACGTTAAAACGGAAGGTGCAGCGGATCGAGATATCCGAGATGTCCTCCATCATCAGAGGCATCGCCCGCGGCAGCATCCAGTGGGGCAACGACAAATACTGGAACCTCACGACGCCGACCAATGTCGATGGCATGGACATGGCGAAATATGACGTTGAAAAGTTCTACAGCCCGGAGGACATTAAAAAACAGGTCTCCGGCTTGCGCGCCGAACGCGTTGCTTACATGGAAAAATTCAAAGGCCTGGACAACGCCATCATCAAGGCCGCCGGGGCTATGTAATCTGCTGACAGCCGAGATATTTACCGGAGAGGGCGCAGTTTTGTTGGCGCCGGACGTTAAAAAATATTTTCCTGATTCAGAAGCGGTCAACAAAGCGCTTAGGTCATTGATCGAGATTATTCCGTCTAAACGGCAAATAACCACTCACATCAAATGACAATCCGCGATTTATGTCAGCATCAAATTAAATGCGGACATCCCTTTGTCAGATTTAAACCCGAAAAAAGTCGCCTAACCAAGCACTCCATCGGACGGCGGGGAAATTCGCCTGCTGCCGCAGAGTTCGAACGTTGGACGACATGCACTCGAACTATATCACTCATTGGCGACTAAACTAAAGGTAGACAAAATGCCGATCACCTATACCAATCGAAAAGGACGGACTTATTATCTTTGTCAGGGCGTGACTAAAACTGGCAAGCCACGATACTACTTTGCGACGACGGCTGAGGAGAATCGGGTAGAGAGAGTCCCGGAGGGCTATGTAATTAGCGAGAGTGTTAACGGTGTTGTGTCATTAGCGAAAGAGCGCCCCTTGTTGATTTTAGAGCGGGAAGTCACCACGGTTAAGAATGCTATCCAAAAACACCCGCGCGCTAAAAGCTATCGAGTAAGTGTCAAATCTGATCGGATTGAGATTTATGAGCATGTAGGTACTGACCCGGGTGATTTATTCGCCGGATTACAGGTTGAATTGTGCCGCCCCTACGGGGCTAAAATATGGGTATTTCTCTTACCCCACCGCTTACGCAGTGGGCTACGATTGTGTTGCCCCTAACGGGGCATAGCGCCAGAGTTACGACATGGGATATTTTAACTGTTTAGGAATTTTCATTATATTTGTGCGGATTTGCCGGGGGGGGTGTAGTTGTAACAATTGCTATGCCCTTGCAGGTTCAGATTTGTACCCTAAATCCGCAAGGGTTTTTTGGGAGTGCAGTAACCGTGTTACTGCCTGCATTGACACGGTCAATGCACTCCATATTCAGGCTGCAAACCTGAAACAGCCGGGAATTGCTATGCTATGAAACACTTCTTATCGTATATATACAATATCTTCATCGCCGTCGCATTGTCCTTCTGCACCTTTTGTTCATCTTCCGTGTTGGGTTTGCCGGCTGATGACGTTGTGCCGATGGTGGACGATGAGTATTATCCGCAGGTGCATAAGGCGCTGGCTGCCGCTAAAAAGTCCATTTTCTGCGTTATGTTCATCGCCGATATAAACCCCAAGTATGCGAATGGCTGGGAATACAACCTGGTAAACGACCTTATCGACGCCCACCTGCGTGGCATATCCGTAACGGTTATCCTCGATCAGAATGTTACCTTTTGGGAAGAGGGCGGCAAAGGCAAGGAGTTAGAAAGAAAAAGCCGTGAGGCCTACGAACTGTTCAGGAAAAAGGGTGTTCCGGTATATTACGACGATAAGGACCGGATTACCCACGACAAGATATTGGTTATCGACAACTACGTTACCATCGTAGGCAGCACAAACTGGACGTACAGTGCGTTAAAAAAGAATCACGAGGCCTCTGTCCTAATAAAATCGCAAAGTGTGGCGGAGGCATTTCTCGAAAAGCTGAAAACCATCTCAAAGTGTTGCCCCCAATGATTCTTTTACCCTTGGGATTTCATGGATAATTCAGGATAGCGACAGGGATTTTTCAAGCCGCTCCTCAGGTCTTTTTTTTAGCCTTTTTTTCTGCTCTCTTTTCTTTGATGGTTTTAGTAGACTTTTTTTTCTTTTCTTCTTTACGAGCGCCCGTTCCTTTACTCATTATGTTTCTCCTTCATTACATTAATAGATGGACTGATAGGAAATGCTTATTTCCACTTATGGCCATAATAAAGCATAAATGTGCGATATTGCAAGGGTTTTTAATTATTTTTCAGGCAAATCAGGCTATCCGGTGGCCTTTAGACACGACTAGACCAAGTTTGTAGCGCAGGCTTCCAGCCTGCATCCCTCTTCTTTTCATTAAGCGAGACCGCCTCCGGCGACGGATTTTGTTTGTATCATTATATTGTAGTATGCAAATCGGTAAGCACTATATGCAACCACAAAATACTCATTTGGCACTGCCTGTGGAGCTTGGGAACGAGGGGCGGCAGGCTGGAAGCCTGCGCTACTACGGGGGCATTATTGGTGTTTAATTTCATGGCTACCAACAAAAATAGCTTGGTATGTCATTTCCGACATACCAAGCCACTATCTGACTTCCTTATCACGTATCTCCCTTTTGTTTTTCCATCGGGTTAAGGATGTATTATGTTATCAGTAGCATTTCAAAGACTACGACGCGCTTTATATGTTTTTAAATTTTGTTGGACGGGTCTTATTTTAATGTTACTGACAATTTCAAAGAACCTTTGGAGAGGAAACCAAGAGCATTCAGACAGATACATACTTACACATCTTTACATTCACTTTATACCTTGAGGAACGTTTAACCTCATAAACTCTCTCTTAGTCCCTCTCCATTTTTATTATACCACATTTTTTGATATTTGCCACCTTCCTCGGGCTATTTGTCTAAATAATGTTTTTTATTTCAATGCTGATTTAAAGCCGTGCAGCCGTATCTCCGCGCAAAACCGTTTTAAGCGTACCCAACATTCGCTTAATATCGCAGTCAGAAATCATGCCAACAATCTTTTTCCCTTTTTCTACAATGGGAAGATGGTGAATGGGATTGGTATGAAACAAGAAAAATGCAAGCGATAAAGTATCCTTGGGAGATACGGTGATTACTTCGGTAGTCATCAAATCCTTTACAAGCGCTTCCTTACGCTTCATAGTACCTCCCTATAAAAATGATTGCTTTATACCTGTATTACTCAGACTGTTATTGTATTGCAAATGACTTCACGGTTTCAATGTAATTCTGCCGTTTTGTGGTTGACACAAAATAGTTTGCAAGATAATATGCAAAAGGCAGGGTATTAATTAGGTATTCGGCGGCTTTTATCTGTTTATACGTAAGGCAAGGCTTCAGCCTTGCAATTCTCTGAATACGTACCAGGGAGGCAACCCTAAAGGGTCGCCCTACTGTTCCTATACACTAACGGTAGGAGCCGTCTCCTGACAGCGATTGGCAATGCACAATGGTGTGCACGTGCCCGGTCGCCAACAGGGGTTGGCTCCTACCAAAAACTTTGAATTTCCTATACAGTAAATTCAGATAAAAAATGGGATGGTATCTATGGACAAGCAAGTACCCCTTACTATTGAGTTGACGCCGGGCAACTACCTGTGGTGCGCGTGCGGGAAGACGCAAAAGGAGCCGTTTTGTGACGGTTCACACAAAGGAACGGACAAGGCGCCGCATCCGTTTAAAATCATATTGAAGCGAAAATATATCATCTGCAATTGCCAATTAACGGGAAATCCGCCGTTCTGCGACGGCGTTTGCCGGCGTATTAAAGGGAACAATGACGGTTAAAAATTTCATAGAAGCATTCTTCAAGGGGATCAGCCAGGTATTTTTGATTGAAAATGTGATAACGGGCATCTTCTTTCTGTCCGGGGTTTTTTACCACTCACGCTGCCTGGGTATAGGCGCTGTCTTTGGCGCGCTTGTCGGCACGGGACAGGCATTGCTTTTAAAATATAAAAGTGACGACATCAGGCAGGGCCTTTACGGATACAACAGCACGCTTGTGTGTCTGGCGATTTTTTACTTCTTTGGACTTACGATACCCTCTCTCATCGCCTCATTCCTGGGCGCCATCCTCTCGGTGTTCATTACAAACATCATGCGCCGCACGTGGAGGCTGCCTACCTTTACGGCTCCTTTCATCGTGTCAACCTGGATTGTCATGTCGGTACTCCCGACGTTCCGCCTTGCGTCATTGCAAGCGCCCCCGTTGCCCGATGTAAACATGGTATCGGTGGTTTCATCCCTGAGCCTGGGTGTTGGACAGGTGCTGTTCCTGGAGGACGTCGTCGCAGGCATGATCCTGTTTGTCGGGATTTTGGCGGGATCGAGGGTGCTGGCGCTTTATGCAGCGATGGGAACGGCGCTTGGTGTTGCCATTGCCTTGTCCTGTTCATTTCCACCCGGCACGATGAACCTTGGGTTGTTTGGTTTTAATGGGGTCTTATGTGGAATTGCCCTGGCGGACAGGAAATGGGGCCAGGCATATTGGGCAATGGCAGCAATTATTGTTTCAACCTTTATGGTCTATGGAATGTTAAAGGTTGGCATCATTAGCCTGACGTCACCTTTTGTAATATCAACATGGGGGGGGTTACTGATAAAACGCCACTTTCTGCGGTAATGGCTATTGGGGTATACCTAACCCGAACGAGTCGGAAGAGTAAAGCAAGAAAAATCTTCCGGTATGCAGATTGTGTAGGTTCAAAAAATATGTGTTCATTGAGAAGCAGGACACATACAAAATCTACAACATGTATGTGTCTTACATATAAAGACTTACCACCTACACAAAAAAAACTGCAGTACCATTTTTGAGAAAATATTAGTATTTTCTAAAATATCCGGTATAAATATACACGGTATCAATTATCGCTCACATACATACAGGACGCCACTGGAAACCTAAAAAAAACGTATCGAGAATGATAATTAACGCAGCCATGCGAAGGCTCACCAAATTGTTAGCCTGGGATGCTACATCACTTTTTAGCGGAATCTTTAATATCGCGTAACTATTCACTTTATCTGTGTTCTTTTGTAGCATTTAGCTGAAAAATGAAAAGAATTAAATGGTCGCTTTCAGAAAAGGCATTTCTGTCTGTTATCGTCATACTCCTGCCTGTGCTTGTCACCTTCATCCTGGTCTATAATCAAAACAAAGCCCTGTGGAAAGAACGCATACTCCAGGAAACAACATTTATTGCAGAAACGTATGAAGGCAAGGTCTACCAGTTTCTGGAAATGACCAAGCAACGTACCCGTGATTTCGCCGGTGACTGTCTTATAAGACGGCAACTCCTGAAAAAAGCCAGGGGCGGCAAATTCGCAGCCGATACCACCAGCAGCTATCTCATCAAACATAAACTCGGCCTTGACAAGAGCATTAATACCATTCATATCCTCTCACTAGACGGGCGGGTAATAGCCTCTACCAACAAATCTGAAATTGGGCGGGACTTGTCCAACGAGACAATTTTTACGCAGGGGAAAGATGCCGTTACTGTCGTGGAAAAGTGCTTCGGACATTGCAACATGACTGAACTGGCAATTTCAGCGCCCATTTTAGACACAAAAACAGGCAATCCCGTTGGTGTGATTGTCAACTTTGTCCCCATTGCTGAGATTGAGAAGGTCTTATCCGGGGCTTATGCGAAAGAACTCGGGGCCATCTCCTGGGCAAAGGGAAGATGGAAGACACTGGAGGTCTATCTGGTTAATCGTGACAGGCTCATGCTCACAAAATCACGATTTGTGAGGGATGCCGTACTGAGACAGGTAGTCAATACCCCACCGGTAAATGCCTGCCTCATGGAAAACAATACCGAGATAACCAGATTTTACAAGGACTACCGGGGTGTAGAGGTGGTGGGTGCATCCATGTGTTTTCCGTCGTTAAAATGGGTACTGTTGGCTGAAATTGACAAGAGCGAGGCGCTTGCGGCAGTAAGGGCTATGTTAAGAAACGCGATGATAACCGCTGCCGTGATTATCGTAATGTTCAGCCTGCTCCTGGCCGCCTTTCTTGCAAGGGTAGTGAGGCCTATCCGGAGGGTTTCTGACGCGGCACGGGAAGTTGCCGGTGGTAATTTTAATATTATTGTTCCGGTTCAAACACATGACGAGATTGCTACCCTGTGTGAATCATTCAATTACATGGCGTGCCAGATCAAGGATAAGACGGCGGCGCTTGTGAAAAGCGAGACACGCCTTACCGAGGCACAGCGAATTGCCCATCTGGGGAATTGGGAGTTGGATGTAAATAAGAATGAATTGTCAGGGTCTGACGAAGCTTATCGAATCTTTGAAATGTCACCACAAAAGCCCCGCGTTAGCTGTGAGGAGTTCCTGGATACTATTTATCCCGATGACCTGGAGTTTGTTAAAAAGACTATTAACGACGCCTTACAGGGAAGAAAATTGTATGATATTGATCATCGTGTGCGGTTGCATACGAGAGACCTTGTCGTGCATGAAAGGGCGGTGGTTGAGTTTGATAACACGGGACAGGCAGTGAAAATGATTGGAACGGTACAGGACATTACCGGGCTCAAGCGGACGGAGGAGGAATTTCGCCTCCTGCAAACGATGATACTTACTATCATCGAATCAAAAGATACCCATGCCGCTTTTGGCGTCGTACTCCGCAAGGTGTGTGAGACTACCGGGTGGATTTACGGGGAGGTGTGGGTTCCCGGCCCCGACGGCACGCAACTTGAGTGCTGCCCGTCATGGTATAGCAAGGTTGAAGGGCTGGAAAAATTTCGGAATGCAAGCGAAGGCTGTACTTTTTTACCGGGGATTGGGCTGCCTGGAAGGGTATGGTTATCGAAAAAGCCTGTGTGGATACGGGATGTTACCGTTGATGCGAACTTCCCGCGTGCATCCTTTGCCAGGGAATGCGGTTTGAAGGCGGCTATGGGAATTCCTGTTCTTGCCAATGATACGGTCGTTGCCGTACTAGTATTTTTTGTTTTTGAATCGCGTGTTGAGGACGAAAGGCTGGTTGGCCTTGTCTCTGCAATTGCTGCCCAGTTAGGGCTGGTTATTCAGCGCATACAGATGGAAGAAACCATCCGCCAAATGGCTTATCATGATACCCTGACCGGATTGCCAAACAGGATGCTTTTCCATGATCGCTTAACCCTGGCATTAATCCATTCACAGCGCAAAAAACAAAAATGTGCCATATTATTCCTTGATCTTGACCAGTTTAAGGCCATTAATGATACCCTGGGTCACAATACAGGAGATCACCTTCTGCAAGGCGTTGCAGACAGGTTGCGGCATTGCGTGCGAGGAAGCGATACGGTATCCCGTCTGGGAGGCGATGAATTTAACGTGCTTTTACAGGAAATAGATCACGCAGAAGACGCAGCCGTTATTGCCAAAAAAATCGTTGCATCCGTCAGCTATCCATTGGTGATCAATAATAATGCGGTCCAAATTACCGCGAGTATCGGAATTGCCGTATATCCCGATGATGGCAACGACACCGAAACCCTCCTGAAGAATGCAGATTTTGCCATGTATCAAGCCAAAAAGAGAGGGAGAAACAATTATCAGTTCTTCCATCAGTTACCAAAAGAGGACAACGCCCCATAAGCGCTAACGTGTTCTTTGGT
>CAYJPZ010000013.1:25501-35262 GCA_964372185.1 uncultured candidatus Brocadiaceae bacterium | reverse complement strand
TGTAATTGATATTTAGGAATTTCAAGATTTTTGGTAGGAGCCGTCTCCTGACGGCAATTGGCAATGCTGCAATTTCTGATTTCGGAATTCGGATTGCGGAATTCGCCATACGCCCTTGCTTCCCGGCAATTTCTGATTTCGCAACCCGCAATCCGCATTCTGCAATCCGCAATCTATTTTTTCGTATTGGCTTTCTCAATAATGCTTTTTACAATTTTTTGATACGCCTTGCCCACCCTGCTTCCT
Source organism: uncultured candidatus Brocadiaceae bacterium (assembly GCA_964372185.1). GTDB lineage: Bacteria > Planctomycetota > Brocadiia > Brocadiales > Brocadiaceae > JACVXV01. The sequence goes on along the minus strand of CAYJPZ010000013.1, from coordinate 35,016 downwards.
GGGGCATAGTGGGATACAGGAACTCCCTTTTTCTGCGCATCATAGATTTCAACGGCCTCCGGGACAACAAAAACAACCGGAAACATTTCCCGCAGCCTTGATTCGACTTCCCGCGATGGAGTGCACTTCTGGAATATTCTGGCAAAAACGTCGTCCTCTATTTTATATCTATTTAAAATAATGGTAATTGTCCCGATCGGATGTCCCTTTATCTGTTTGATGTCCCGGAATGACTGTTTTAGATTTTCTAATGCCTCCAGGGCATAAATGCCCGGATCTACCGGTATGACCACCTGGTCTGAGACGCACAGGCCGTTAATGGTCAACAAACCGGCGTGCGTAGGCAAATCAACAAGAATGTAGTCATATACATCTTTTATTTCCTCGAGAATAAGCCTCAAAACGCCTGTCTTTTCTTTGACACGATGCAGGAGCACCTCGGCTACGGAGAGATCAAATTCTGAAGGCGCAAGGTGAAGATTTTTTACGCCCGTCTCCACGATAACCCTGGCGATGGGCGCGCCTTCGTATCCATCGCATTGGTGCAAAATTGCGTCATAGAGAGAGTATTGGAGTGTTGCGCCATCTATTCCCAGTCCCGACGTGGCATTCGCCTGGGGATCAAAATCCACGACCAGTGTCTTGTAACCCTTTTTTGCTAAAAAGCCCGCTACGCTTATACATGAAGTAGTTTTACCCGTTCCGCCTTTATGACTGACAAAGGCGATACCTTCAGCTCTATGTGCCATTTCTTCAGCCCCTGTAATAAATGTAGAGACGCATCGCATGCGTCTCTTTCCAGCGCGCCATTAATTGCATAACGTAGAGACGCATGCAATGCGTCTCTACAAAAAATTGAAAATATTAATGCACTGTTGCAACCGGTACGCTTTTACAGAACAAATTGAATGCCAAATTGTAAAAAACACCCATATTCCCCGGAAATATTACCTTTGCAGCCTATTTACGTGGCCAAAACAAACCATTCGTGGAGGCTGAGGTATGGAGAGATGCCAAAAATAGAGTAGACTACGTAAAAAAATTATTACTACCGTACATGATAATGTAAAACAGTGCGGGGTTATTTTCCCCAAAGTGCCCCATGAGACAAAATGTCTCAGGGCACTTTTGTGTCTGACACACTTTTTTGAAAAACCATAACAAAACACCATTCCGTTCTACAAAAAACAAAAACCCCGGCTATCAGTACGTTGATAAAACCGGGGTTTTTAGAAACAAAAACGGGGCAGGCTATGTGACCTGCCCCATCTAAAATAACAAGTAATGAATATGTTAAATTGAGGTTGTAAGTAAGTATGTCCCTCTCTTTTAGCAACTACCTTTAATGTGTAATTGTTTGGTATCACGACTACACCCCCATACGCTAATCTACCACTATCCGCACATTAACCCTTTGTAAACACGCTTGAAACCTCTTTATTAAACTTGCTCACCCCTACACGCTCAATACAGGTGCCGATTCTTTCCTTCGTTTTGCCATTTTCCTTGTACCATTTCAACGTCGCCGCAATAAAGTCGTTTACCTTATTGTCCGGCAGAAAATTGGCCACCACGTCCGCCTCACGCGGGTGCCTTCCATGCTTGCCACCCGTACGCACCAACCAGCCTTTTTTCTTATCCTTCCAGGCGTCCGTTGGACACGCCTTGATGCAGTCGCCGCAATACACGCACTTAGACTCGTCAAACACCGGCTGACCTTCTTTGTCGGAAACAATTGCGCCTTCAAGACACGCCTTTGCGCACAAGGTGCATCCATTGCACAAATCCTTCGTCCACACCGGATAAACAACGCCCTGAAACCCTAGGTCCATCTCCCGCGTCCTTGCGCAATCAATGGGACATCCCGAAAAACTCATCTTAAACTTATGGTGGCACGGCGTGCCAAAAAACGTATCATCCACCTCAAGCGCCTTTGTTTGTGTGTCCATAATTCCATTCGGGTTGTATTCACAGCCACCGCAAGCGGTGGGAACCCTGACACGCGGTCCACAGGACGCTATCTTCTGCCCCACCGTCGCCAATTCCTTCACTACCGTGTCAAAATCGTCAATGTGAACGCCGATTATTTCAACCGACTGCCTGAAGCTTAAATGACAGTATCCCAACCGGCTGTATTTTTTCGCCACCTCCGCAATTTTCACCAATTTCTCGGCGGTTATCCTCCCCCCCGGCACCTTCAAACGCACCGTAAAGAGGTCTTTTTGCGTCTGCTTTATAAAACCACCCGATTTTAATTCGTTAAGGTCAACCCTTTGTTTGCCAGTCTTTTCAGCCATGTAAACTCCTTGTATTTTGGTATCATGCGCCATGTAAATCTTTGAATGTAAGAAAACGAAATAAGTCCTGTTTCAGAAAGAACTACCGGAACCACAAATTTCATACTAGCAATTCATTAAAAATCTTTCAAGGAAAAAGAGGTCTGTGAACGTCCAAGCCTCATGCAGACCTGGAAATTTTTCCAGCAACGATTTCCAGCATTTTCTTCTTCGCTTCAGAAATACCGCTTTTTTTAACAATATCGAGAATATCGAGACCTGCGATACGCTGTAAAATATCACGCCTTACCTTCTCATCGGAAATCGCCGCAAGCGCCCACATCCGCATCTCGGACAAAAGCCTTGTAAACTCGTCGTATTCCTTCCCAAACAGGTTTTCCAAACTCTCACGAATGTTACGCGCCAGCGCCGGGCTTGCCCCGCCCGTTGAAATACTGACACAAAGGTCACCACGCATGATAGTCGCAGGCACAATAAAAGAGCAAAACTCCGGTTTGTCAACTACGTTTACGAGCAAACCCCTCTTAACGGCGTCGTAGTATATCTTTTTATTTACCTCTTCGTCATTGGTAGACGCGATAACCACTGCGGCGCCTCCCAGAAACGATTCGTCATATTTCCGTTGTATCCGCTCCACGCCTGATAATTTTTCCAATTCAGGGCAAAACACAGGAGACACCACCGTTACCTTAGCGCCCGCGTCTTGCAGGCTGCAAACCTTACGCCAGGCAACTTCTCCCCCCCCTATTACAACGCATTTTTTGTTCTGTATATTTAAAAATATCGGATAATATTTTGACATGATTGCCTTTATTTAGAAATCGTAACAGTTTATCGCAGAGAATGCAGATATCTCAGAGAAATACCTAGCGCGGCTACGCCGCAACCGAGACCCCTTTAGAAAATTGGTGGCACAGGCATCTTGCCTGTGCTGGTTGGGGAGAAAACCTCCCGATGAAAAGGAAGCAGGAGCTTCCGGCGCAGGCGCATTCCCAAGCTGGAGCTTGGGAATGAGAGAACAATGGCAAGGCTGAAGCCTCGCCCGACGTCCAACTACAACTCGCCCCGGACCAGATCATCAAATGTCTCGCGTTTTCTAATCACCCGGTACTGCCTTCCATCCACCAGCACCTCGCACGGGCGGGGACGTGAATTGTAGCTGGAACTCATGGCAAACCCATAAGCGCCCGCGCTAAAGATCGCCAGCAAATCGGCCTCAGCCAACTTTGGTAATGCCCTGTCTTTTGCAAAGACGTCGCTGCTTTCACATACCGGGCCGACAACGTCCACCACCTCCATCCCCTTTTTTACAACCTTATCGCCGGACTTTTCCACGGCGGGCATTTTGATATTTGTCGTTACCGGCCACATCCTGTGAAAGGCGTCATAGAGGGCAGGACGTATCAAATCATTCATGCCAGCGTCGCAAATAACAAATTTTTTACCAAAAGAGGCCTCTTTTGTATAAAGCACCCTCGTAATCAAAACCCCGGAATTACCCACAATAAAACGGCCCGGCTCCGTAATCATATTGCACTGCATCCCTTTCACAAGGGGGAGAATCTTCGCCGCGTAATCAACGGGACGTATCACCTCTTCTCCCGTGTATGAAATGCAATACCCGCCGCCAACGTTCACGTACTCAATATTGCATCCCATCTTCCTGCACCGTTGAACAAACTCCGAGACTTTTTTAAGGGCGCGTGCGTAAGGGTCAGCAGTATAAATGGGAGAACCCAGGTGAACGTGTATTCCGCACAAATCAACATTCGAATACTTGCCGGACTGCCTCATGATTTTTTCCGCCGCGGTAAAATCAATGCCGAATTTGTTTTCCTTTTTCCCGGTGGTAGTCTTTGCATGAGTTTTGGCGTCTATATCGGGATTAATGCGCAGCGCAACCCTCGCGGTTTTACCGGTTTCCACCGCCAGGATGCTTATGCGCTTCAATTCCGCCGGAGACTCCACATTAAACATAAAAATATCATTTTCGAGCGCATACCGTATCTCACCATCAGCTTTTCCCACGCCGGCAAAGACGATTTTCGACGGATTGCCCCCCGCCTTCAGCGCGCGGAACAACTCCCCGCCGGAAACGACGTCAAACCCTGCCCCCTCTTCCGCCAACGCCTTACAAATAGCCAGATTCGAATTCGACTTAACGGAAAAACAAATGGTGGTATTGACGTCCCGGCAGGCATCCTCTAACTCATGATACCGTAAAAGAATTGCATTCTTACTGTATATGTAGGCAGGCGTTCCCACCTCCGAAATAATATCTTCAACTTTAACGTCTTCACAAAAGAGCGTTTTATTTTTGTATTCAAAATTATCCATATATCAACCATTTACCCCTTATTCAGTTTCTTTTCCCAATAGGTAATGCGTTTTTTAACAAGACCCGGCGCCGTGGAGCCGTAACTTTTATAATTCTTAATGCAGTTCTCCACGCCCAGCACCTCATAAACGTCCTTTTCAATAACGGAGGAAAATGCCTTAAAACCCTCTAATTTCAAGTCAACCAGTTTACAGTTAACCTTGATACATTCCCTCACAATGTTTCCCACAATTTCATGAGCCATCCGGAAAGGCACGCCCCTCTTCACCAGATACTCCGCCAGCGCAGTAGCGTCGATAAACCCCTTTTCAGCAGCCGCCAACATCCGCCCGGCATGGAAAGAAGTATTGGCAACCACCTCGGTCAGAATAGAAACCGAGGCCTGCACCGTCTCCGCCGCGTCGAGTATTGCCACCTTATCTTCCTGCATATCTCTATTATAACTCAAAGGCAATCCCTTAAGCAAGGTAAGTAATGACGTCAAGTGCCCGAATACCCGGCCGGTCTTGCCCCGTATCAACTCCAGCACGTCCGGATTCTTCTTCTGAGGCATAATACTGGACCCCGTGCAATAGGCGTCGCTGATCTCGATAAACTTCACGTCATCGTTGCACCAGATAATCCATTCCTCGCAAAGACGCGAAAGATGCATGGCTATCATAGAAAGGCAGAACGCATACTCAACACAAAAATCCCTATCGCTTACGGCGTCCATGCTATTCTCACAAACACCGTCAAAATTAAGGTGTTTAGCCGTAAACAGAGGATCGGTCGGCAACGTTGTCCCCGCAAGCGCACATGCGCCCAGCGGCGATTTATTGAGCCGGACGAAACAATCCTGAAGCCGCGACACGTCACGCGCAAACATCTCCACGTATGCCAGCAGATAGTGCGACAACAAAACGGGCTGGGCGTGTTGCAGGTGGGTAAAACCGGGCATAATCACACCAAGGTGCCTTTTCGCCTTACTTACCAATTCCTTTTGTAACGCGGACAGGTTCCCGGTCATTACCTGCGTCTGATCACGCGTCCAGAGCCGTAAATCAAGGGACACCTGATCATTCCTGCTGCGCGCGGTGTGAAGCTTTCTGCCGGCGTCGCCAATCCGCTCAATCAAGGCAGATTCAATATTCATGTGGACATCTTCGAGCGTTTTTTTAAATTCAAACCGCCCGGCGTCAATATCCGAAAGTATCCCTTTTAAACCCTTTACAATGGCATTCTTTTCCGCCTCTGTGATAAGCTTGCACCCGGCAAGCATCATTGCATGGGCAATACTCCCTTCAATATCATATTGATACAGCCGCCAGTCAAAGGAAATGGATTCCGTAAACGACTCAACGGATGCCGCCGTCTGTTTAGAAAATCGCCCTGCCCACAGTTTCTTTTGTTTCATAACACTTGCACTTTCCACAAAAACAATACACGATACAAAACCAGCGAAAAAATAAGTGAATTAATATAGCTAAATGCGTTGGTTGAGTCAACATAAATCAACAAACGGAGAAACAAGTCTTTATACGCCATCATAACCATTGGCTGATTTTAGATAACTACTGGAACCACAGATTACACAGATTAAAAACCAGCCCTGAAGGGGAGACAGGGATGGATGCTTAGCGTGGGTGGTTTATCCTCATTCAATATTCACACGACTCTCACTTTCCATTGGAAATTTTGCCTGTGTATTGATATAAGTCTGATATCGTGTAATAATTAATTCTGCACGGAAATAGTAAACACATAAAACAAATTCCTGTTTAGAGAAAGATAATATGTCAAAATGTTGGTATTTTGCTTTTGAAACGGAGGTTATTTATGGAATTTATACCGGCAGGTGAAAAAATCGGCAAACAACACCGGGTGCGTACTGTTGGTTTGGCAGCCAGCGCCGACTTACCGGACGGTGAATATACATTCGTAGACTGTTATTGTGTTGACCCGGGGTGTGATTGCCGCAAGGCAATGATTCACGTGCTTCACAATGGCAAGCATGTTTCAACAATAAATTACGGGTGGGAAAGCAGCACATTTTATAAGAAGTGGTACGGCGGAAAAACAACAATAAACCTCATTGAAGCAATGAAGGGACCGTCAATTGATATTACAAGCCCGAACCGGGTAAACGGAACCGCAATGCCCGCGTTCTTTAATCACCTGCTAAACGATGATTACGTCAATGCGCTTAAAAAACATTACCTAAAATTCAAGCAAGCAATAAAAAAATCATAATGCGACTGTTCCATGTTCATCATATCTTCCATCGTCTTCCTTGCAAGTACCCCAATAAGATTCAAAGAAATGGCGTAAAAGGTCACGTCATTTGACCAAAAACCAATAAAATTTGTCAAACATTTTCCTTTCAGGTTTTTATGCTATAATTTATTATATGGAATCTATCTCTCAGGCACAGACGCAAGCAAGCATCAGACTATCCGACTACGATTATGACCTTCCAAAGGATCTAATCGCCCAACATCCATTGGAAAACCGCGACGACGCTAGATTACTTATACTCCATAGGGGTACCGGGGACATAGAGCATCGTAAATTCTCCGATATCACCGATTACCTCCTGCCCGATGACCTGTTGATTTTGAACAATACCAAGGTTATGCCTGCCCGTATTTTTGGACGGAAAAGCAGCGGTGCCTCGGTGGAATTGCTCTTTGTGGAGGATTTGGGAGAAAACCAATGGAAGGCGTTAGTCAAATCAAACGCAAAATTACGGGTTTCCGATGAAATATACATCGATCATCATGCCATTGCCGTAACATTACACAAACGACTTGACAACGGTTCGTGGTCTATCGGATTTAACGGTAAAAACAATATAATAGAAATCCTCCACCGGATCGGAGAACCACCCCTGCCGCCATACATAAAACGCCAACACAGCGATGTACACACGTCGACTGACCGGGAACGCTATCAAACGGTCTTTGCTCAAAAAGAAGGTGCTATCGCCGCGCCAACGGCGGGCCTGCATTTCAGTAACACTACCCTGGAAAAGGTTAGAAAACTGGGAGTGGAATTGGGATTTGTTACACTCCACGTCGGCTTAGGCACTTTTCTACCCGTTAAGGTAGAAGACATTAGAGAACACTGTATGCACAAAGAGTATTACGAGTGCCCGGAAGAAACCTACCGGAAAATAACAAGCGCCAAGTCACAAAATCGCCGCATAATCGCCACCGGAAGCACTTCCTGCCGGGTGCTTGAAACCATTGCTTGCGATAATAAAACACCACACACCGCCGGATGGACAAACTTGTTCATCTACCCGCCCCACCAATTTAAAAACGTTGATGTCTTGATTACCAACTTTCACCTCCCGAAGACAACGCTTTTGATATTAATCTCCGCCTTTGCGGGGATGGAAAACGTCTTAAATGCCTACAAAACCGCCAAAAGCAAGGGATACCGGTTTTTCAGTTATGGGGACTGTATGATGATTGTGTAACGAGACGTTTTTGCATAATTTTTAGTTTGCATTTCTTACAAATTTTCGTATAATTGCCCTACATTTTTGCGGGGTTTACACCACTTCTAATATTATTATAATTTACACAAGACGCATGCAATGCGTCTCTACAAACGCGACATTATCGGTTTTGTAGGCACGGTTTTAACCGTGCCAGACTAAAAATCCGCATAAACAAAACAAAAAAATCCCTTTAGGGCCAAGTTTCTAATACCATACGGAGGCTTACAATGAGTAAACGATTCGACGATATTATCCGTCTGCTAGGCGATAAGACAGATTCTTACATGAATCATGTCTGCAAAACCGTAGATAAAAACCTGTTGCATCTGCCAGGGCCTGATTTTGTTGAACGTATTTTTATTCATTCAGACCGTCCGACCCTGGTATTGCGAAGCCTCCAGAGTATTTATTCGCAAGGTCGTCTTGCAAACACCGGCTATCTTTCCATCCTTCCCGTAGACCAGGGCATCGAACACTCCGCCGGCGCCTCTTTTGCCCCTTGTCCCATTTACTTTGATCCTGAAAACATCGTGAAATTGGCCATTGAGGGTGGATGCAACGCGGTAGCTTCTACCTTAGGCGTGCTTGGTATAGTAGCAAGAAAATATGCCCACCGGATACCCTTTATCGTAAAGATCAATCACAACGAGTTGCTGACCTATCCAAATAAATTCGATCAAATACTATTTGCTTCAGTAAAACAGGCAAAAGATATGGGTGCGGTAGCCATTGGGGCCACGATTTATTTTGGCTCTGATGAATCAGGTAGGCAAATCATAGAGGTCAGCAAGGCATTCAACATGGCACATGAGCTAGGCCTTGCAACAGTGCTTTGGTGTTATTTGAGGAACAACGCATTCAAGACCGGAGGAAAGGACTATCATACCGCGGCAGACCTGTCGGGACAGGCAAACCACCTGGGTGTAACAATAGAGGCGGATATTATCAAGCAAAAATTGCCGGAGAGCAACGGCGGATTTTTAGCGCTAAATAAAGAGGGTGTAAGCTATAGCAAGACCCATGACAAGGTCTATTCCAAATTATCTTCAGACCACCCGATAGACCTCACCCGTTTACAGGTAATTCATTGTTACATGGGCAGGGCAGGATTGATTAACTCCGGCGGCCCTTCCGGCAAGGACGACCTGGCACAGGCAGTGCAAACGGCCGTTGTAAATAAACGCGCCGGCGGCATGGGACTCATCAGCGGCAGAAAGGCATTCCAAAAGCCTATGGAAGAAGGCGTAAAGCTATTAAACGCCATACAAGATGTTTATCTTGAAGAAAAGATTACCGTGGCTTAATTAAATTATGTCGCCTACGGCGACAGCATTTGTAGCGCAGGCGTCCCGCCTGCAATAAAAAAAAAAACCAGGCCGGACCCCAGGGCGAA
>CAYJPZ010000013.1:9258-25491 GCA_964372185.1 uncultured candidatus Brocadiaceae bacterium | reverse complement strand
ACCGCAGGCGGGACGCCTGCGCTACCAATCAAATCAGGCATTTTCGGCAACTTTCTTGCTCACACGCAGGGACACGGGCACCGTGTCCCTACTTTGAAATTCCAAATTTCCTCAGTTATGTTACGCCATGGATCATGAGATAACCGCGAGTCTGAAGATGTTGCTTCATGCTGCGCGCGCAGTTGTAAATAACGCATACGCTCCGTACTCCAAGCTAAAGGTTGGCGCTGCCGCGCTTTTCCATGATGGCGCCGTTATAACCGGGGTAAACGTAGAGAATGCCTCGTTTGGACTGACCATCTGCGCAGAGCGGACGGCATTGGCCTCTGCAATATCGCAAGGCAATCGCCGTTTGCGTGCGCTGGCGATTGCAAGTAGCACAGGCACTGCCCTTCCCCCTTGCGGCGCATGCCGGCAAGTCATAGCTGAGTTCTCGGACGGCGATACCATCGTGGTACTCGATGGGGCCGACGGCAAGGTAGAAACACACCCCATCTCTGAGTTACTGCCCCTCGCCTTTAAATTTCCGGTATAGACGCGCGCAATAAATCCAGCCGGTATTTATAAAGCCCCCCGATGGAATTTCAAATCGAATATCGAACAACGATAACATCCTATTTCTTATTTTGCAGGCACGGAAGATGCCTCTCCCCCCTTTTTTTGCAACGCTTCTGCCGCTTCGATGGAGGGGATGGCAACGACGATGGCCATAAGAAACCAGAAGGGTTCCATAATGCGGACGATAATAAACGTATTGGTGCTTAAGGCGTGGGTGAGCATTGCAATCGTACCGGCAAAAAAGCCCATCGATATGCCCTTGTAAAACTTGTCATTCGTCCTCCGGTACCCATTCCTGGTCTCTTTTAGAATAGTATAGATCAAAAAACCGAAGGCGGCAAAGCCCAACAGACCCGTCTCCACCAGGGTCTTCAAATACTGGGCATCTAAAAAACGCCACCCCGTTATTCCATATCCAAAAACAGGGTGTTCCATATATGCCACCCATGCCTTTTTCATGCTGCTGACCCTCTCCGATGTGGACGTATCAAGGGTTACCCCACCCACTTGTTCCTGATAATCTGCAACCCATCCCTCCTGCTTTTCAAAGGTATACAAAAAACGGTCCTTGACGCTTTTCGGCAGGACAGCCGGGCTTATTGCAACCATCAGCGCCAGCACAACCCCCAGAAGCGCCTTTCTTTTACTAACAATCCAAAAAGTAAGGTACCAGGGGACGATAGAAAGCCACGTCCCCCTGGACTGTGAAAACAATATCGGGATCATTGCCAGCAAGGACATGAATACAAACATCATTTTGTACTTCAGTGAATCCTCTTTGTCCGTGTTCAGAACAATGCCGACAACGATGGAAAGCACGAGAAGAAGGTACCCGCCGAGGGTGTTGGGTTCCCCCCCCCTGCCTTCAAAGGGGGCGGTAATCCGCTCGCCTTGCGGTATTTGCGCAATCGAGGCTAAACAGACAATCACAAAGACCATAATTATGGCTATGATCAGATTTCTGACCTGTTTTCTGTCGTGGAGATAATTTACCGTCATAAAATAGACGATGAAATACTCGACGTATTTTAAAACGAAAAAGAACCCCTTAACGATTTGCACCTTGCCAAACATCATTCCCAGTGCCGTTGACACTATGCAGGCCAAAATATAATAAAAAATGGGGCGGTTTAACGGCGTCTTTTTTAACAATCCCAGATCTTTGTAAATGGCCGTTCTTGCAAACCAGCTAAACCCGATAATCGGCAGCAAAAAGTCTTCCAACCGGACGGTAATCCCGCCGCCTTCTGTCGTCCTGGAACCGAACTCAGGAGAAAGCAGCATGGAGAAAATCAAGGTGTAGAGGGCATACTTTACGCTGAAGAAACACAAGATAAAGAGCGATATCCCGACGACCGCGGCCAGGACAAGTCCCTGCGGCGCTTTGGACAGGAGACCGCCCATTATAAGGGTAATAACGAGGATAGATGCCAGGAAGATTATGTACCTGACATTAGCTTGTCCGGAAGACGTCTTTATTCGTAACAATGGAGTTCCCTGAGAAAAGAACGAGGCATGGCCTCAAACCGATTAAAAGTTTTATATTCACACGAAGGGACACGGGGCACCATGTCCCTACTATTGTTTATTATTACAATTAAGCGCTGGTTCCGTTAGGAACAAAATATTGGCAGAAGAAAGTATTGAATCATAAATGAATTGAATTACAAGTATTTTATTCTTTACGTTTAGCCACGCAGGAATGCGAATATGCACGGACACACCGTGTATTCCCAAGCCGGAGCGTTGGAACGAATTGAAAGCGGCGCTTGTTGAAATAGATACTGAAATTTCCTCTTTATGAATGCCACGGTCTTCAGGCATATTTTGCTTCCTATTATTTTCATGGAAACTTCAGAAATCCCCCTTAAAATGAGGATATGCTGCCTGAATGATACCCTTTTTGAAAAGCGCGTGTTTTAATGAAGATTTTACTGGTAAAAGCCCCTTCTACGATGCACGTGGTGCAAATCCCCATAGGCCTCGGATACCTGTCTTCCTATTTAAGGAGTAAATTAAAAGACGTCGAGATAGAAATATTGGACTGCTTGCTTGAGCGTTACAACCACCATCAATTTTCTGAGTACATCCGGGAAAAGCGCCCGGATATTGTGGGAGTAACAGCCTTTAGCATGGAAATCGAGTCGGCGCTTCGGTGTTGTGAGATAGTAAAGGACTATAATAAAAACACCATCACGGTAGTGGGCGGCCCTCACGCAACAAACGAACCGGGAGAGGTATTAAGAAATACGTGCGTTGATTTTATCTTTAGGTCGGAGGCGGAGGTCGCTTTTTATGAATTTATCAAAGAGATAGAAAACGGAAAGAACTTTAATAAGGTACCCAACCTGGGATACAAGGAAAATGGTAAACATCTCTTTAATCCAATTAAAGCGATAGAAAATCTTGATGAGATACCCATGCCCGATTATGGGCTTATGCACTTTGAACGGTATCCTAAAACGTATATCATGAAGTACTACCCGTCGGGTTGCGTTATAACCTCCAGGGGATGCCCCTTTCCTTGCACCTATTGTTCCGCAAAGCAGATGTCCGGGGACAAGTTCCGTTCACGAAGCAGCGGAAATATCATTGAAGAAATACGATATTTAAAGGAAAGATATCATATCAAGGAGTTTCAAATATGGGACGACAATTTTACCTTAAACAAAAAGAGGGTGCATGACTTTTGCGAACTGCTTGAAAAAGAGAAAATACATTTGAAATGGTGGTGTCCTAATGGACTGCGGCTTGAGACCCTGGATGCTGAATTAATAAGAAAGATGAAGCAGACAGGTTTGTACTCTATCGCTATAGGAATAGAGTCCGGCTCTGAAAAAATCCAAAGAGATATGAAAAAAAACCTTAATTTGGAAAAGATTAAGGAGGTTATTAATTTAGGAAATAAATACGGTATCCGGATGCAGGGTTTTTTCATCATCGGATACCCGACGGAAACCCGCGAAGACATATTAAAAACCATAAAACTGGCGAAAGAACTGCCTTTGAAAAGGGCGAGCTTTTTACTGTTCCAACCGCTGGTCGGTTCTGAAATTTATAAGCAACTGAAAGAGCAAGGAAAACTGCAAGGGATTGATTTGAGCAAGACCGAGTATTCCAAGCCCTCGTTAGTCCCGGAAGGTTTAGGCGGTATGCAAGAGCTTATACATTTACACAGGAAGGCTATTCTGGAATTTTATCTACGGCCCAGGATACTGTTCAGATTTATGCTTGAAAACTTGACAATTGACCAGTTGAAAGAGTTGTGGGTGATGGTCAAGAAATATATATTGAAGCTATAGATTTCAACGGTAATTTAGATTCTACCGATATTTTGTCCCTACGGGACATTTAAAAAAGAGGACACATGAATTATTTCAAAGAATTCCCGTTTATAAAAGAGGACGTAAATGCAAGGTCGCTTTCCTTCTTTTTTCAAGATAAGTTGATGGGCGTTGACCGGAAAATGATTGATGAGTTAAGGAGGGTTGCTGTCACAGAGAAAAAGAATGCGAGGCTGTGTATTCACACCGCTCCCGGCGACGATCTTCATACTATGATAATTTGCCAGCATAAAGGGACGTATATCAGGCCGCACAAGCACGCAGCGAAATCTGAGGGCATCCACCTTATAGAAGGAAAACTCACGTCGGTAGTCTTTAACGACGCCGGAAACGTGCTAAAAAAAGTCAATATGACTCCCAATACGGTGTTTATCGTTAGAACGGAAAAAAACTATTACCATACGTACATACCAACCAGCGAATACGTTATTTATCACGAAAGCAAGCCGGGACCTTTTGTCAGAGAAGGCGATAGCATAATTGCGCCGTGGTCGTTAGATGAAACTAGTGAAAATTTGGTACATTTTATAAATACGCTCATTTCATAGAACGGATAAAAATGAATTTACTTATCATTGGCGCTTCAGGTTTTATTGGCAGTCATATTTTCCACCACGCACAGAATGGTGGAATAAAGGTAATCGGCACCCGATTTTCAGCCTCAAAACAAAACCTGATACCGTTTGACCTTTCCAAAAATTCCATCGGTACTATTTTGCCGGGCGACTTTTTATCCGCGGAAACACCTGCCTACGCCGTCATCTGCTCTGCAATCACCAAAATTGATCTCTGCGCCAAAGATAAAGAGAGTAGTTATAATTTCAACGTAAGGCACACCATTCGGCTCATCGAGGAATTGGCTAAAAAAGGCATTCAAATAGTTTATTTATCAAGTGAAGCGGTGTATGAAGGGGATATTGGCTATTATTGTGAAAAAGACCCTCCAACGCCTATTAACGAATACGGCAGACAAAAAGTGGAAGTGGAAAAGTACCTCCTGCTGCATCACCCGGATAGTTTGATTTTCAGATTAAGCGTAACCGTCGGTGATAGCCCAAGCGAACCACACCTATTCTCAGATTGGTCTAAATTGATACAACGCCGTAAACCGATTGTGTGTATAAAGGGACAAATCTTTTCTCCCACGTTTGTCGATGACGTTGCTTGCGGTATTCTTCTGGGGCTGAAGAATAATTTGTCGGGCTTGTACCATCTGTCGAATAAGGAATTCTTTGCAAGGGATGAACTCGCCAGGCAATTTGTTTATCTGTTTAACCGGCATTTGGGAAAAACCGGCGTTGAAGTGGTTTCCATAGCGGAAAGCGAGTTTGGATTTCTCGATAGACGGCAATTAAAAACGTATTTGGACAACTCCCTGTTTGAGAAGGCAACGAAAATGCGCTTCACTTCTATGAGAGAGGTGATGGAGGGTTTTTTAGGTAAATTAATTAAGGATTTATAAATGATCGAACGGAATTATAGAGAAAATGATTCTGACATATACCTAACCATCGCCATTACCTGCTATAACGAAGAAAAATACATTGTTAATTCAATCGACACCATTTTAAAGGCGTTGCATACCATGGATTTTTCTTACGAAGTAATCGTTATCGACGACGCCTCTAAGGATAATTCCGTGCAAAAGATTCAGCAATACATGGAGGCACATCCTGATAGTTCCCTTGTTTTACAGGTAAACAAAAAGAATTGTGGCTGGGCATATAATTATGTGGAAGGCGCATTCCTGGGACATGGCAAATATTATAAGATATGTGTTGGAGACAATGCCCAACCGGATGAAGCGCTTGTGGAAATATTCAAGCAAATCGGTAGGGCAGATATAATCATTCCCTATCCCGACCAAAGTGGAATTATCGGTAAAACCCCTTTTAGAAAATTTCTCTCGAAGCTGTTTACCTTTTTAGTCAACACGATTAGCGGGTACAATATCAATTACTACAATGGATTACCCGTACATGTAAGATATGATATACTGAGATGGCACCCCTTAAATTACGGGTTTGGTTTCCAGGCAGACATAATAACCTGTTTGCTTGACCAGGGTGCAAGTTATTTACAGATGCCCACAACCCTGATTGATAGAAAAGGCGCTTCGTCAGGGGCGCTAACTTTGAAAAATTCCCTTTCTGTTGTACATACACTGCTGGAAATTGCCATGAGAAGGCTGAAACGAACTTTATATAGCGGGAAAGCGCCCAAACCTGCCGAAGTGAAGCTGGAATAAATATTTGGTTTTAGCACCGGCGGTATGCAAGAGACGCAAGGAACAGTTCAGCCGGTATTACATTAGGCCTCTGGGTCTTTATCGTATTTGGCGTTTTAGCTATTTATATTTCACCCCTCCAGGGTTATTTTTCAAAAAACCAAACTATTACAAACTTTCAAATTACGATATGGAACACCAACTGTCTCAACGGTTCTTCTTCGGTTTGAAGAAATATATACACACGCAAGCGGCTACACCGAGCCAAATTTGCACTACTGCGATATAGTAAATAAACCCTTTGGTAACCTTACCAAAGTAAGGTCTTTTAATCTCTGCTTGAGCATGCTTTTTCTTTGGGTCTCTGAACAAGGCCGAACCAACGCTCTTGAAAGGTTTAAAAAGGTTTTTATATGCAGGGTCTTTTTTGTCAATCTTAATATAAGGCGATTTGTAGTCCGTTTCGAGCTTTATGGACGACCTTAAGTCTGTAAGCACATTGAGTTGATCTTTCGGTTTTGCTTCCTGAGGCTTTAATTCCCGCATTACCGTGGGCCTTTTTTCCAGAGTAATAAGGGACCTTGATTCCTCCGGTGTTGGAAGTACCGGTTTTACTATAATAGGTTTTTCCTTCTTTTCTACGGGTTCAACCGGACGTGACTCTACCACTTTTTTCTCCGGCTGTTCCACTTCGGAAGGCCTTACCACTACGGGTTTACGTTCTTCCTGCTCTTGCTCCGGCTCCGGTTTTGGCTTCTCTCTTTGCTCCTTAGGCGGTGGTGGAGGGGTAACGGGTTTTGCAACCTGCGGAGCGCCTCCGCCTCCCATTGCCTGCATCCGCTCTTCGATTAACTTTTTATATTTGGCAAGCTCTTCATCCGCCCTGTCATTCATCCCTAATTTTTTATAAGCCAACCATAACCGCTGGTACGCCTCAACATATTCAGGCTTGATTCTGGTGACCTTGGTAAATTCCTTAACGGCGTCGTCGAACATGTTTTGACGGAAGTAGATGCTCCCCAGTCCAAAATGAGCTTCAGCGTGGTCAGGGGTAATCGAGACGACCTTTTTCAGCACTTCCATGGACTGATCCAATTTGCCCAGCTTATACAGGTTATAGGCTTCAAGGTAGAATTTGTTGGACTCTTCATCGTCTGCAGCAAACAGTATCTGCGCCTGCAAAATACCCGTAATTATGACCGTCAGGAAAATAAAAAATAGGTTTTTCTTCATAATCAAGAATAATAACAATTATTTGCCGTTTTGAGAAATAAATTTACGATTTGATTTGTTAAACCAAGAAACCAATTGGTTTTGCATCCACCGTATGCACAAACAAAGATATTTGGGTTGTAAGTGTAGTGGAATTCTTACAGTTCCAGCCATCCCCTTACCCCATAGGCGTTAAGTTAAGAAACCTATAATTACCATCAAACCCTTGTTTCTACTAGCCCTGAAGGAAATACGGTTAGGCTGAGTTTATCCTACTTTTTGCCTCCTGAAAGTTTTTCGTATGATGCAAGGGCTTTTTTCGCTTCTTCTTCCAATCCCTTTTTCTTGTAAATCAGATACATTTCCTGATAAATACTGGTTAGCTCCGGGTTAATGGTCAAAGCGGATTTAAACTCGGTAAGCGCCTCATCGAGCATGCCCTTTCTCGTGTATAACATGCCCAATGCAACACGCGCCTCCGCGTACAGGGGGTTTTTATCCAGATTTTCTTTTAACGCTGCAATGGCATGGTCAAGTTTGCCCTCCGGCAATTGTTGAATGCTCTGCTCCAATGTCTGAAGGCTTGACTTATTCATGGAGCTATGCTTCTTCTTCAAATAGATAAATGAACTAATTGAAATCAAAAGCAATATAAGCGCGGCACCAATAAAGAGTATGAACAATTTATTTTTCATAGGATTATTTTATGCGCAGATTGTCTCTGTTTTTTGTTAAAGTGTCCGGATACCTAATTCTTTCAACTGTTGCGCGTCAACCTCCGACGGCGCCTCGGTCATAAGACACGTTGCCTTTTGTGTCTTTGGGAACGCAATGACCTCGCGGATATCGTCAAGCTGCAACAGCAACGTTACCATGCGGTCTACGCCCAGCGCTATTCCGCCGTGAGGAGGCGCGCCATACTTTAGCGCGTCCAACAAAAATCCGAATTTCTTGTAGGCGCTTTCATCGTCTATACCAAGAAGACGGAAGACCCTTTTTTGTGTTTCCGGGGTGTGGATACGGATACTCCCTCCCCCCAATTCCACGCCGTTGAGCACCAGGTCGTAAGCGCGCGCCTTTACGTCCAAAGGCCGTTCTTCCATAAGTGGAAGGTCTTTGGGATGCGGAGAGGTAAAGGGGTGGTGAAGTGCCTCGTACCGCTTCATCTCGTCGTTGTAATCAAATAAGGGGAAATCCACGACCCACGAAAAATGAAACACCGTAGTATCGATAAGTTTGTTTTTGTGCCCCAAGTGCAGCCGGAGTTGGGCAAGCGCCTGGTTAACTACCTTGGGTTTGTCGGCGACAAAAAGGAGTAAATCCCCTTTCTTTGCCTCCATGTGCGCTTGCAACTTTTGCAAGGTTTCTCCAGGGAAAAATTTTGCTATCGAAGAGGATAGCCCACTATCCTCTACCTTGAACCACGCAAGCCCCTTGGCACCAAATTGGGCTACAAAGGCGGTTAAATCATCAATATCTTTTCTCGAATAATGCCCACAACCGACGGCATTGATACCCCGCACCTGACCACCCGACTTAAGCGTTTCAAGAAAAACCTTGAAATCGGATTTTTGAACAATATCGGATATGTTTTTGATTTTCATGGCAAAACGCAGATCAGGGGCGTCGCATCCATACGAGGTCATCGCCTCATTATATGAAATTCTGGGGAAAGGCACGGTGACCTTCTTTTCGAGAACACGCTCAAAAATAGTAGACATAAGCCCCTCGATAACCTGGATAATGTCGTTTTCATCCACGAACGACATTTCCATATCCATTTGAGTGAACTCGGGCTGGCGCTGGGCGCGAAGGTCTTCGTCACGAAAACACCGTACGATTTGAAAATACCGGTCATACCCAGCCACCATAAGTATCTGCTTAAAAAGCTGCGGCGACTGGGGCAGCGCATAAAACTTTCCCTGATTAACCCTGCTTGGCACCAGATAGTCCCTTGCCCCTTCCGGCGTGCTTTTCGTCAGCACGGGTGTTTCAATGTCAACGAAATTGAGGCGATCGAGGTACTCGCGTATTGTTTGGCAAACCTTGTGGCGAAAGGTCAACCGCCTTTGCATCAAAGGCCTTCTGAGATCAAGGTAACGATGCTTCAACCGCAATTCCAGCGATACGTTGTTATCGTCAACAATGTCAAAGGGGGGCGTTTCCGACTTATTTAACAGTTCGATGGTATCCGCATACACCTCAATCTCCCCCGTTGCCAGGTTGGGATTTGACGTGCCGAACGGCCTGGCGGCAACCTGCCCCTGCACGGCAATAACGTATTCGGGACGCAACTGTTGCGCAAGCTCAAAGAAGTCCTTTCCCCTGTCAGGATTGAAGACTACCTGGGTAACGCCGTACCGGTCCCGCAAATCAATAAAAATCAATCCGCCGTGGTCACGGATGCTGCTTGCCCAGCCCGACAGGATTACGGTGGCTTTTACGTCTTTGCCGCGTAATTGACCACAGGTATGTGTTCGTTTCAATGTTGACATGTATTAACTATCTCCGGGAAATTAATAATCCGAACGGGTCGGAAGGGTAAAGAATGAAAAATCTCTGGCATATCGGGTTTATTTAATGGTGTATTGAATTACGAATATTAAACTCTGAATAAGGAATTTTATTATAACAAGCGGGGACGCTTATCCTACCGGAAAAAAAGGGCAAACTCAACACTTGGAAGGCGTATGCCTGCCGAGCAACCACGTAAGGACGTCGCTTTGTTTGATGGTGACTTCTTCACTCGTTTCCATAATCTTGATCTTGACGTCGCCGCGCGCAGATTCGTCGGGTCCCAGCACAATCACGTATTTTGCGCCCACCTTGTTGGCCGTACGCATCTGCGCCTTGATACTCCTTCCCTCATAATCAAAATCTGCGGACAGGTTGGATTTTCTTATCAGATTCAAAAGATAAAAACTTTGCTTTTTTGTCTCTTCGCCCACAGAAATAATATATACCAGTGGTGAGGAGCAGAGTATATCCTGGCTAATGGGCTTGTTTTTCTTTGCCATAACGTTTTCGATTGCCAGAATGGTCGCCTCCATCCCTATCGCGAACCCAACCGAACCGATGGAGGGTCCTCCGATATCCGCAATCAGATTGTCGTACCGGCCTCCCGCGCAGATGGCGTCCCGCGCCCCCAGCGATGAGTGGCTGATTTCGTAAACCGTCTTTGTATAGTAATCCAATCCCCGTACCAGGTGCGCGTCGGCAATATAGGGAATGCCGATCTCCAAAAGCGCCTCCCTTACCGACTTGGCGTGTACCTGGCACTCCACGCATAAATAGTCGTTAATCGACGGCATGTGGTAACTAATCGCCTTGCACTTCTCATTCTTGCAATCGAGTATACGAAACACGTTTCGATTGAGACGCGACTGGCAGAGTTCGCACAACTCCTTTTCATGTTCACAGAGCTTTTCTTTGAGGATGTTTCGAAAGACGGGCCTGCATTTTTCACATCCGATGGAATTGATCTTTACCTTGTATCCTTCAAGGCCGATGCGGTCGAATATCCGGGTGGCAACGCTGATAGTTTCCACGTCAAGCAGGGGGTCGTTGGCGCCAACGGCCTCAATGCCCATCTGATGAAATTGCCGGAGCCTTCCGGCCTGAGGGCGTTCTTTTCTGAATTGCGGCCCGATGTAGTAGAACTTCTGAAACTTTTTTATCTTATGCAACTCGTACTCCAAATATGCGCGCATCACCGGCGCCGTGCTTTCAGGGCGAAGCGTTATGCTTGAGTCTTCGCTGTCGGCAAAGGTATACATTTCCTTCTCAACAATATCGGTAACCTCTCCGATGCTCCTGACAAACAAACGAGTGTCTTCAAATACCGGCGTGCGTATCTCGTAATACCCGCAGAGGTCAAACACCTGCCGTCCGGTATTTTCAAGCAATCTCCACAGTTCCCATTTTCCCGGCAACACGTCCTCGGTGCCTCTGGGCGCTTTAAAGACGTAGTCGTTTTTCTTCTCCGTCTTTGTCGTTACATCCATAGAACTCATTCCTATCAATTTTAAACGATATACAAAAGTAGTAATTATATCATTCATGACACAATATGCAAGGCTTTTTGAGGGGTGGTAGTTAGCGCACGGCGGAGAATAGTGTGCCGTCCGTCTCGCTCAGCACTACTTTGACATTTTTCAGCAAAAGTAATATCTATACCAACCGGAATCCCTTGTTTTGTAAGGTAGGTTAGGCGCAATTAAACCTGTCTTGCCTGCAGTGGAATTGCTTACAGAACACCTTTGGGCGGGAGAAGTTTCTCTATGAGTTTTTGGATTCGTTCGATGAGGACTTTTATGAAGGACATTTCCTCTTTCTGTGCTTCAAGGGTAGTCTCAATCTGTGTCAGCCTTTTCTGCTGGTTCCAGAGTATACGGCCCATAATACCCATCAGAGAAATGGCAACGGTAATGAAAAGCCCTAACATCCATTGAAGGGCGTCAAACCGCCTGTTGACAGAGTTGTTCATGTCATCAAACCGCCTGTTGACAGAATTGCTCATGTCATCAAACCGCTTGTTGACAGAGTTGTTCATGTCATCAAACCGTTTCTCAAGCGACTTCTGTCCTTCATCTAATCTTTTTATTTCAGCACGGACTTCTTTTATATCGCCACGGATAGTTGAAAGTCCCTCTATTATCTCTCTGTCGCTGATTCTCGGTGCAGTTTCTACTGCAAAGGCAGAGGAATAGAAAAAAAGGGGAAAGAGCAGGAATAGGAGAAATAAGGAGTTTTTCATGAGTAAAGTCTAGCCATACGACAGGGTGTTGTCAACAGAAAAAACAGTTGTACTTCTCAATAGTAATAACGATTTGAGGATAGCCATTCTCAGGTATTGAGAATGCCTTTTTCAAGCCTTCTGATAAGGTGGGACTTTTCTGCCGCGTGGGGGTCGTGGGTAACCATGATGATGGTCTTGCCAAAAGATTGGTTTAGATTGCTCAAAAGCGACAACACCTCCCCGGCTGATTTTCCGTCAAGGTCGCCGGTAGGTTCATCCGCCACAAGGATGGTGGGATCGGTGACAATTGCGCGGGCAATGGCGACGCGTTGCTGCTGCCCGCCTGACAATTGAGACGGGTAATGGTCTATCCTGTCCTCAAGGCCAACCATCTGAAGCGCCGTTAACACATGCTCGTACCTTTCCTTCCTGGAAAGCCCCGTTAAAAGAAGGGGCAGTTCCACGTTCTCAAAGGCGGTAAGCACGGGAATCAGGTTGTAAAATTGGAAGATAAACCCGACGTTGGCTGCCCGCCAGCGGGCAAGTTCGGTTTCTGTCAGGGTGGTGATGTCAATCCCGCCTATCTTGATAATGCCACTGTCCGTTTTGTCGATGCCTGCAATGAGGTTTAGCAGGGTGCTTTTGCCGGACCCCGACGGTCCCATTAATGCCAGAAACTCACCCTCAGGTATGTCAAAACTGATGTTTTCTAAAACGGGAATCACTTGTATTCCACGGCGATACGACTTCGAGAGATTCCGTATTTCAACGATTGGCTGTCTTTTGTTTTCCATAAAAAGGTATAGTAACATGCTAAACAATATTTTGGTAACATAAAAACCTTTCATGTTTTAACCAATTTCTCGCTATGGCATTTGCACGATTGACCAACAATGGGGAAAAAGTATTTTCTTATCATCTCCCCTCCCCAAATAACATCCTCTTTCTTGTTTATTGCTGTTAAAATGATATACCCAATCATACAACAAAACCACCACGTCTCAAGGGCGTATCGCATCCTTGCGGCGTGGAAGCGCCAAACATTGTGCATACCAATTCGCTTGCAGAAAACCTCTCCGATATTCAGGAAAAAGACCGCTACGACGTTGTTCTGGCCAATCCCCCCTTTGGCGGCAAGGAACGCGCCGAGGTTCAGCAGAACTTCCCCATCAAAACCGATGAAACAGCCTTTCTCTTCCTTCAGCACTTCATCAAGATTTTAAAAGCAGGTGGTCGCGCGGGCGTAGTTATCAAGAACACCTTTTTGTCCAACCACGAAGACACAAAGATTTATCGCAATGTATCTTTTTTTAATTCTTTGTGCCTCTGTGCCTTTGTGTGATTACTTCTCTTATTAGTAAAAAATCCTTGTTCAATATTCGATATTCGGTAGCAATTCTTAAATTACCACTGTTTCAAAAAAGACGTTATCTGTCCACGCCCGTAGCCGCAGCTACAACATGGCATAAGCATCAATATCTACGATTGCTTGCACACCTTGCGATGGCCTTAACACCTCTGCCGCATGTTGAATCGCCTGCCGGATGTAGGCCGCATCCTGCGACTTTAACAGGATGTGCCAGCGAAACAGGTTGTCTATCCTTGTCACCGGCGCAGGCGCAGGCCCAAGTATCTCAAAATAATATTTTTCTGCCTTTACCATTTCCTTTAATTTGTCAGCAATATCAGTCGCCTTGTGTTTAACCTTTTCCTCCTGTGGACTGCGCATAATAATTCTTGCCAGCCGCCCAAAAGGCGGATAACGCAATTGCCTCCGGTATTCCAGCTCCTTCATGGCAAAACCGTCACAATCATGGTTTGCGGCGTACGTAATGCTGTAATGGCGCGGGTTAAAGGACTGCACCACTACCCGTCCTCCCTTCGGTCCCCTGCCCGTGCGGCCTGAAACCTGAGAGATAAGCTGGAAGGTGCGCTCGCTTGCGCGAAAGTCAGGCAGGTTAAGCATCGTGTCAGCCGAAATTACCCCTACAATGGTGACGTTGGGGAAATCCAGCCCTTTTGCGATCATTTGGGTGCCCAGCAGGATTTGATAGTCACCGCGCTCGAAGGCCGTCAGCGCTACTTCATGGGTGCCGCGCCCGCGCATGGAATCGCTGTCCATCCGTATGGTTTTATAGGTCGGGAATTTAATGGCAAGCTCCTCCTCGATTTTTTCCGTTCCAAACCCGCGATAGTTGATTTGACCGGCCATGCAGTCAGGACACGACGCCAAAGGCGGCGACTCCTGGTGGCAATAATGGCACAGGGAGGTATTTAGATTCTTGTGGTAGGTCATGGGGATGTCGCACCGGCTGCATTTCAGCACGAATCCGCACCGTTTACAGTGGATATAGGGGGCAAAACCTCTTCGGTTGAGAAACAGGATTACCTGTTCCCGCCTGGCAAGCACCTGTTTCATGTAATACTCCAGCCGCTGTGAAATAATGTGGTAGTTCCTGCGCTTGCGCGCCTCTTCTGCCATATCCACAATTTCAACGGGGGGGAGCCGCCAGTTGCCTACCCTTTGGGAAAGGACGACCTTCTCGTAATTGCCGAGAATTGCCTGGTGGTAACTTTCCAGAGAAGGGGTGGCAGAGCCTAAGATTACCAGCGCGTTTTCGTAAGTAGCCCGCATGATTGCCACGTCCCTCGCGTGGTAGCGGGGGCTTTGATCCTGCTTGTAGGTGTTCTCATGCTCTTCGTCAATGATAATAAGGCCGACGTTTGACAAGGGGGCAAAGATAGAAGAGCGCGCGCCAATTACAATATCCATCTTGTTTTCCTTGATGTCGCTCCATTGTGAGTAATGAAATGTCCCAAGGAGATGGCTGTGCAGCACCGCCACCTTGTGAAAACGGGACTTTATCCTATGAATCGTCTGAGAGGTAAGGGATATTTCAGGGACAAGGAATATTGCCTTTCGTCCCTGCTCGATTACTTTGGCAATTGCCTGGAGGTAGATTTCGGTTTTTCCGCTGCTGGTAACCCCGTGAAGCAAAACGACGCCCGGCGCTGGCAGGGCAAGTCTTCTCAGAATCACGTTATATGCGTTTTGCTGCTCCGGCGTAAAGGTCAGGTGGCGCTGCAGCGCCTGCGCGTCGCCGACGTCTTCCGCTGCTTGCAGGAGCCTCTCGTGCAAAATGATATATCCCTTCTTTTCCAGGCCACGAAGGCCGGGCATGGAACAACCGCTGATGCGGACAAGCTCCTGCGCGCTCATCTCTTCCACACACGCGCCATCCTTTGTTTCGCAAAAAGGGCTGGAGGGGGGGTTGGTTTCGTTGCCGTTCCGGCAAGGTTCCGTGTTTTTTCTGCCGGTATGTTCCAGGAGGACTTCAAGCGCCCTGGCCTGTTTTGGCGCGCGCGCCTTCATAGACAGCAAGGCCATTTCATCAAGTTCCGCAAAACCGTTTCCGCGTCCCACGAAGATACCCGTTTTCTCCTTTTTGCCCTTACGGACAACGGGTGGAATAACGGCGTAAATGGCCTCTCCCCAGCTACAGCAATAATGGGTGGAGAGCCATTGGGTAAGTTTGAGCATAACGGCGTCGGCCAGGGGAGACTTGTCGATAACACTGATGATGTCTTTGGTTTTTTCGGTAGCAGGGGCATCGGTAAATCCCACGCAAAACCCGGTGGTTATTTTATGCCCGAAAGGTATCCGTACCCTCATCCCTGATGCAAGTTCTGTGCGTAGCTGGAGAGGGACGTGGTAATGGAACGTCTTGTTTAAGGGGATGTTAATGGCTACTTCGGCATAGGCGTTTGTTAGACATGGGGATTCCTGGCCGGTAAGGCCAACTGACGTTATTTCGTCTACTGGTAAAGGGATTGGCGTTTGGTTTGTGGTATCGGTATGCATGCCATCATTTTAAGCGGAGAGGCCATCAGCGGCAAGTCTTTTTCTCACATTACTTTTTCGGTTCCGGTTTGTTTACAATAGGCTGCCAACGGCGACGGCATTTGTAGCACCGGCCTTCATGGCCGGCAACGGCATGGTGTACACATGCCCAGCGGGGGATGAACCACCATACGTGTTAAACTTAAGAAACCTATAATTGCTGCCAAATCCCTAAATGATAGCACAGGCTTATAGCTCTTTAATTTCTACCTGAAGGGTATCCCACGGCAAACAGTTTTGCGGACTACGGTGG
>CAYJPZ010000013.1:0-9248 GCA_964372185.1 uncultured candidatus Brocadiaceae bacterium | reverse complement strand
CACTGGTTCTGTTGATTTCGATAAAATTAAAAGCATTGAAGCCTTCTGTGATTTTTTCCAGGTTGGCCTCAAACAGCGCCAGCAATTCAGTGTTGCGAATGTTGCCGGTTGAAACCAGCAGTAACTTCTGCGGTTCCTGCCGCAACACAAACGAATCAACAAAGTCTGAGTCTTTCGTAACAACCACTCGTTGCTCGTTCACAGACAGATCATTGATGACTGTATCAGGGGTGCGATTACCGAGCGGCAAATCAAGCGTATGTATCACATCAAATCCTGCCTGATGCAGCCAAATCGCCAGCCGTCGTGGCAAATGCGCGTCAACCAGGAATTTCATACAAAGACCGGTTCGATCCGTTTGATCTGACTGAGGCGGACAGCAAAGTTCAATACAGCCAGAATGTCTTCTCGTTCAAGGTCTTCATAATCGGCGAGGATTTCCTCTATCGTCATTCCCGAACTGAGTAATTCAAGAATCGTTTCGACGGGATAGCGTAATCCACGGATCGTGGGTTTGCCATGACAAATGTCAGGATTAATCGTGATACGGTCTGTCAGTTCCATAATGTTCCTCCACTAAAATTGAATCACATCTTTTTAATTAAAAGCAACGGGCGGTGTAATTCTGAAGCATCCACGGGAAGCCCTTCTTTTAGGCTACATCTCTTGAAGTATGCTATAATAACAACATCCCTTCGGGATTGAAAAAAGTAGCGCAGGCGTCCCGCCTGCTGATTTTCACTGAACACTCATTCCGGAGGCGAGGCTAAAGCCTAGCCCGACCTCTTACTGCTTGTAGCCAGAACCAGGACGTTTTGCAGCCTGCAACGTTTGGAAACATACACGACTTTGTCCTGTTCCTGCCCGCCGTGCCGGTGCCAACGTTAATCCATCGTATAAGAAAAACGTTTCATCGTAATGGCGCCCACAGGGCAACGCTTAACGCACAACCCGCACCTGATGCACTTTTCTTCATTAATAACCATTGCTGCATCCCCGTCGCAAGAGGCAACGGTGTCCCCGTTCAAAGCGTTTGCCACCTCAATTTGCTCCCCCGATGCCATAGATATGCAATTGTTCGGGCAGACGTCAATACAGCCGCCGCACAGGATACACGTTTCATCAATAAAGATATTGTAGTGGCAGAGCAGGCACCGGCTCGCTTCTTTGAAGGCGTTTTCCTGGGAAAGGCCGGGTTCCGCTTCTGTGTTTAGACAGAGTTTTTCTTTTGTTGCGCAGACGTCCGCATGTTGTCTCGGTATGGCCTCGTAGTCCATCGCCCTTCCCGAAGGGGCCTGCTCTTTGTAAAAAAATCGATAACCGGCTCTTTCCTGTCCCGTTAAAAAGGCGTGTATCGACCGCGCCGCTTTTCTTCCGTCAGCAATTACCTCGATTACGTTTCTGGGGCCCGTTATGCAATCACCGCCGGCAAACACACCCGGTCTTGTGGTCATAAAATTTTCCTGATTTACGAGTGGCATTCCCCGCCGGGTTACTTCAACCCCTAATGTATGGGAAAGGAATGGTAAGTTAGGAGACTGCCCGATTGCCGCTATTATCATATCGGACGGGATGGTAAAATTGCTTCCGTCGACGGGTATTGGACGTCTCCGTCCTTTATCGTCCGGTTCACCCAGGGTATTTTTTAAACACTCTATCTGCGCCACCTTCTGGTCGCGCCCTGCTAGTATTCGTATGGGTGACGTCAAATAGTGCATCTTTATGCCTTCTTCCTCCGCCATCCTTACCTCGATTTCACCGGCAGGCATTTCTTCCAGGGTACGGCGATAAACGATGGAGACCTCCCTGGCGCCCAACCTCAACGAGGAACGCGCACAGTCTATTGCCGTGAATCCACCGCCAAGCACTACCACCTTTTCCGGCACAGTATTCAACGTCCCCAGGTTGGTGTCCCTCATGAAGGCAACACCGTGTAGTACCCCCGGAATCTCTTCACCGGGTATCTCAAGGAGTTGTGATTTGTGGGCACCTGCGGCGATGTAAACGGCATTGTTGGAGCGCAGCAGGCCGTCGAAGGCTTTAGGGGAGTCTATGGCCGTATTCAGGCGGATTTCAACGCCGAGGTTTTTTATCCAGGTAACGGTGTCTTCTATCTTTTCACGGGGCAGGCGATAAGGGGGAATGCCCACACTCAACATTCCGCCTGCTACCGGCAACGCCTCGTAGATGACAACGGTATGTCCATCTATTGCCAGGTCGTGCGCTGCGGCAAGGCCTGAAGGACCTGAGCCGATTATTGCAATGCGTTTCCCTGTCTTCTCTATGCCCGTCGGTTTTGGTGGAAATTTTTGTGAGGCGAAGTCCGCTGAGCTTCTTTTAATGGCACAGATGGAAATTGGCGTGTCAATCACACCTCGCCGGCACGCGGTTTCGCACGGGTGCGTGCATACCCTGCCGAGGATATGCGGTAAGAGATTTGCCATAAAATTCAGGCGAAGCGACGAGTTAAAATCACCCTCCACGGCACGCTCTATATAGTTCATGGCCGGTGTATTAACGGGACACGCGTACTGGCAATTGATATTTTCGCGGAACCAATGGTCATCGGCGATGAATATCTTGTGCTTCATAACGGGCTATTCCTTAATTTTGACGATTATTCTGTCCTGTCCGTTTATCATTAACAAATGCCTGCTTAAAGGTGATAAAGGTAAAAAAGCACAGCAATATGATAAGGCCTACGATAGGAATATTATCAGGCTTGGTTATAATTGTCCAGACGTGTTCCATAATGAGATTCTACTTTCAGTGAGGCGCTGCCTCAGACCAATTAAAAACATTTGAAACCACAGATTTCACAGATTTTGGGTTAATAAAACCCGCAGATTGTTTTAGAGGTTTTTGTTAGTTCACGTCCGCTTTCATCAACCGCGAATGAACGCAAATTGACACTAATACTTTTCTTTGTTTCGCATTTATTAGCGTTCATTGGCGTTCATTAGCGGTTGCCGGCGTTCTCAAAATCAAATATTCTCTCTGTCTTTCGACATTCGTTATTCCTTGTTCGATATTTGATATTGGATTCTTTTTTAATGCCATCTGAACTATATTATGTTTTTTATCTGTGAAATCTGTGGTTCCTACCGTGGCTCTATTTAATTAAAGCGGTCCGGAGATGCCGCCATCCTTGCGAATCCTCCAGAAGTGCACCATCATGAATATGCTGATAATGAGAGGCAACGCTATACAGTGCCAGACATACGCCCGCAACAAGGCATTGTCACCTACCAGCGAGCCGCCAAGCAACGCGAATCGAATGTCATTGTGCGCCGTCATGCCAAGTTGCTCCCCAAAGGGACCCTCATGTCCCAGGAGTGGTGTTGAACGTGCCATATTCGTGCCAACGGTAACGGCCCAAAATCCCAATTGGTCCCACGTCAGCAGGTAACCGGTAAAACTCAAAAGGAGGGTAAGCACGAGCAGCACAACGCCCACACACCAGTTAAATTCCCTGGGGTGTTTGTAAGAACCCGTTGAGAATACGCGAAACATGTGAAACCACACGGCTATGATCATTAGGTGGGCGCTCCATCTGTGGAGGTTTCTTAAAATCGCCCCAAAAGGCACCTGATATTCCAGGTCTTTGATGTCCCAGTAAGCGTTAGACGTCGTTGGCCGATAGTAAAACATCAACAACACGCCCGTAATCGTAAGCATAAGAAATAAGAAAAAGCTGATGCCGCCCATGCACCAGGTAAATTTAAATTGGACGGCGTGCCTTTTCACCTTGGCGGGATGCAGGTGCAGGAAGACGTTTGAAACGATCTTCAGCATGCGGTTCTTCGGCGTATCGGCAAAGGAGTGCCGGAAAACAGACTTCCAGACCGATGAGTTGGCTACAATATCCCTGCACGCGCCGAACAATCCCTTTTCTTTCAACGCGCCCTTGCATTTTGATAAAAATGTTTCTTTTGGTTTTTGGGTCATATCACACTTTAAAGAAAGAACTTCGAAACCACAGATTTCACAGATAAAAACAGCGACTGTTCAAAAGAGATTAAAAAGAGAGCCTTCCCGAATTTTTGTAATTTGCTGATTAATGGAGAATATGGAGTGCATTGACCGTGTTACTGCACTCCAAAAAACATCAAACAAGATTCCTTGCAGATTGAACCCCACGGGACATTTGATGATAGCCCGGCAATTCATTGCCGGATCGTGTAACCACAGCCTTTTAGTTCCAAAGGTTTTTTGGATAAGCCTCGTTAGTTATTTACACCTTTAAAAACGCGCCAGGCTTCTCCCATTCGCTCCGTTCTCCCCGAAACCGTATCCCTTCATCGACCATTATTTGTCCATCGTCAGCCAAAGTGACCCTGAATCTTTCAAGCGGTCTCGGCGCCGGGCCTTCTATATTGATTCCATCCGGCGTAAACCCACTGCCGTGGCAGGGGCATTTAAATTTCCCTTCAGACGCAAGCCAATTGGGGGTGCAGCCAAGATGGGTGCATTTTGCCTCGACGACGTACAGCTTATCAGCCTCCCTGACAATCCATATTCTAAACTGTTTTTTTAACCTTTCGCTTACCCCCGTCGTATACTGGGAGGGATAACCGATCTTATATCTTGTGGGCGGCTCGAGGATGGTTCTGGGAAAGAAGAAACGCGCTATAGCGCCAAATATCGTCGTAAGAAAAACACCAATAAAACCCCAACCCAGCACAAGCAGGAATTTCCTGCGATTTACCGGTGTTTTTATCTTTTTCTCTACCGTTCCTGTCATGGTTGTTTACCGTAATTTACAAGGGTTATTTTACGTATTTTCATCCTTTTGACGTTTTCTGCTATACTTATATTCTATCAGTATTCTCAAGGCATTCAACGGAATTTAATTATTGATTTGTTCCTTTCATCTCCGCTAGAGCCGGCTGCATTTTAACCGCAGTGGTTTTTTTAAGTAAAAATCAGAGCATCATCAATCATAATCTGCTTTTATCCTGGCTTCGGTTTGGCAATTCATGCTGCTTGAAATAGGTGTAAAAACCGTAGGCAGAAAAGATACAGATTAAGGGTATGATGGGATATCGGTATATGAGTCCGTCATCCACACTAACGAGTGAATGTAACATCGTATAATACAAAATTACGGTGATAAGGAGCGCCGGGACGGGCTTGAAGCCCGCATCGGTAAATGACCACCACCTCGACCGGTAGAACCCCCAAAAAGCCATCGGAAATACTATGATATAAATAAGGGTATCGGCGAGTTTTTTCAATAGAGAAGGCTTTTTGGTGGTGGGTCCCCAGTAGGCCAGAAATCTTTTAAAGCACAATTTTGCATACTTCAGCGGGTGTTGTTTTACAAAAGTCTTGCTGGCCAGCTCTTTATCTTTCGATGATAGATTAATATTTACTTCAGGGTCATATTTTATCCTGTACAGCTCAAACAATGGCGCGTGCGCCTCTTGTTCATTATTCAGCATATAGAATGAGTCCCAATCCTCGACGGTGGTAACGCTGAACGCGCCGTAAAGCGTGTAATTTCTGTATCCCCAGGGCAGCAACGGCAGATAAAATGCCAGTAAAAATAAGATGATTCCGATAAGGAGTTTTTTTTTGGCTTTTTTTAAAAAAACTATCAAAAAATAAAACACGATAAATATCGGCAGGTAAAGCGCCACGTTTCTGCACAAAAAAGAGATTGCACACAAAATACCTGATAAAACCGTGTTTTTCACGTCAAGGTTGTTTTTGACGGCCTTTATGAGAAATACAACGGTAAGTAACTGCAAAGGGATAAAGAGATTCTCACTCCGCAGGTAAGACGTCCACCATACGATGGGCGGATAAATGGACAAGAGGAATCCGGCGGCTAATCCCACTTTGGAAGAAAATGCCTCTTTCGCAATAGCGTACGTAATATAACAACTAAGCGCCCCCAGTATTATTTGTGGCACGGCATACACTACGATGCTTGTGCCGAACAAGCGGTACAGGACGCTTAAGAAAAACGAGTACAGCGGCGGATAATGATTGTTGTAATAGGTGTCGGGGATTGGAGATGGTTTGAACGCCTCGATGCCTACCGGGTACCGGAATGTGTCCGCAATCGTGAAGGTATACCCCTTCCCTTCGCTAAGGTTTATTGCTGAATGGTAATAGAGTTGGGAATCGTCAATTTGAGGATATGCCGTTATACCGCTTTCATGAACGGAAATATGGTATTTGTGCATAAACGCCATAAGTGAATAACTTCGGGCAAGGACGGCGATAAATAAGATAACTATCAGTATAATTTTATCTGAAAACAAGGTGTTTTTCATACATTTAACAGACAAATACCTGTAAAATCTGCATAATCTGTAGTTTCAAACGCTTTTTATCGGTCTGAGGCTTTGCCTCGCTAGAACATGATCTCTACCGAAGTGTGGCCGAATTGTTGGAATCTATTCGTTTTTACTTTGACGTCACAGGGATTGCAATGTCCAAAGACGTTACATTCACGGAATTTCTCTTCTATCTCAAATGCTTCATCCAGGATATTTCCTACCGGCCCTCGCCCTTCGTACAGGTCACCGTGGCACCGGTAAACGTCGCCACTACTTCCGATGATAAGTTCCGTCGTCTTGCAGAATACTTTTTTTACGAATTTTTTGTCACATGCACCTTCATAGCGGTAGGTGCCGTACATCTTTCCACCATGTTCCCCAAGAAACTCCTTCGTGCGAAAATCAATGCCTAATGAGGTACAATACTCCTTTGCCCTCACTATTTCCGTTTCCTGCGATGGGTGCATTACCCCCCAAATCCCGATACTAAAGCCGTTTTTTTGTAACGTAAGGACTTTTTTAACAAGGGGTTCAAGCTTCATGGTTTCGGGGTGATAACTGACCCTTATTGAGGCATAAGGAGAATTTCTTTTTATTCTGTCGGGATGTACCTTTTTCACAAATTCGTCTTCATCGAATTGCAGGTTGGTTAACACGTCAATGTTGAGCGCGGGTTTTATATTATTCAATATCTCAATAAAATCCCTGTGCAGGCTGGGTTCTCCGCCCTGGAGCGAAATAGGCAGGTCGTCCCTGGAGACAATTCTGTTTAATCCCCTTATCCAGTCTTCCCCCGAAAGACGTTGTTTTAGAAACGTACCTTTTCCAAAATAATTAATGCAATAACTGCACTTGAGATTGCAGGCAAGAGATAAAAAAACGGCAATATAATTATAAGATTGTGGGATAACGATCGGCTTCATATCCTTCCCTTACAATCAAGCTTGTTGAAGTTGGGTTAAGACACTACCACGCACCCTTGCATGACAGCACAACCTTTACCGTCTGGAAAAGTATCTTTAAATTGAGCCATAGAGATTGGTTCTCTATGTATTGTTTATCATACTTTATTCTTTCTGCCATTGAAGTGTTACCTCTGCAATTTATTTGCTGCAGGCCTGTGACGCCAGGCTTTATCAAAAGCCTCTCTTTAAATAAGGCGTTATAACGTTTGACAATTTTTACGTCTTCAGGCCTCGGCCCAACCAGGCTTATGTCACCTTTCAGGACGTTAAACATTTGTGGCAATTCGTCAATACTTGTCTTTCGTAATATCCTTCCTAAAGGCGTCACCCTCTTATCGTTTCTAAATTTATAGACCGGTTCTTCTAATTTGTTTATATCTATATAGTTACCTAACAACTTGTCTGCATCCAACACCATAGTGCGAAACTTATAAAGTTTGAATGGTTTCCCATTGAGACCCGCTCTAATCTGTGTAAAGATAACAGGCCCCTTACTCGTTACTTTTATGAGAAAAGACACTATTATCAGCACCGGGAGAAAAAGAATTAACATTATACATGAAAAAAATATATCCATGCACCTTTTAATCCACCTACTCGTAATTGGAAGATTTTCTATTAACAAGTTGACTACGCATACCCCCCCAATTTTGCTTGACCTTTTGACCTTCCCTACGGTTTTTTCATACAGACTTTTTAGCACGTTGAATTTATAGGGTTTTTCAGCGTAGTTAAGCATGACGTCGGTAATTATGTCGTAGGTAATATTTGATGAGGCAAATAGTACGTTTTCAGAGTTGCCGCCATTGATCACGGTTGATAGTTGCTTAGAGAGATTTGATTGCTGGTATGGCGCATTTCCCCGCAGAGATTCATTGCCGGCAGTATAAAATATTATACGTGGAGACGGTGTTGTCTCTTTTCCACCTTGAGATTTCAGGAGGGTTTCTTTTATCTCTTTTTCATGTATTTTGTCGGTAACAATAATCATAATGCTTTTTTATTCAGAATAACTTTTTCTTAATTTCTTGTACTGAAGTCTTGATACAGTTAACACGGGTCTTCATTTGGGCAAGACGTTGGGGAAGGAACGTTTTTCACGTCAAACAGGGAAATTATGGACTTGCTTTGTAATACATGAAGGATTTTTGGTATTGATTGTATCTTAATTAAATCATATATAGCCAAAAGCTTCTGTTTTTCGAAAAATACATGACGAACCGCTTGTATTTGCTGGTTTGAGCGTCGAAAACCTGATTTGTTTGGCTATACACTTATGATAATACATTTCACAAAATAATCAGGAATTATTTTATAAAAAATCGTCTTAGGGGAAAAAAATTCATACCTTGCCTCTTAACACAATAATAAAAATCACTTTAAAAATCAATGTTTTGTTTTATTTCAAGGCATAACCTATTGCAAAACAGGAAGTTATTGTATGAACAAAAATACAATTTCTATAAAACATTCTTTATAAAATGGTGCGATGTCTACCATGAGCCGCTGCGTAATTTCAAAGTGAAATAGCAGGTGCGTCAATGATCTTTTTGTAGAGAGGCCTTGGAGGAAGCCTTAGAGAAGGGAAGCCCGGAGGTATTTAATAGTGATCAGGGTTCTCAGTTTACGAGCGATGAATTTATGGGAATACTTTTAAGCAAAGAGATCGCAATCAGTATGGATGGTCGAGGTCGGGCATTTGATAACATTTTTACGGAACGCCTTTGGAGGAGCGTGAAATACGAAGAAGTTTATCTCAAAGAGTATCAGGTTCGTCGTGACGCACGTGAGGGTCTGGAGAAGTATTTTATATTTTATAACACGAGGAGGTACCACCAATCACTGGAATATAAAACACCGTATGAAGTTCATTTTGGAGTTCCTTATGTAAACAAATGAGAAAAAGGTGACGGTGGGCGAAGGAAAATTGCGGAGTGCGCAGAAGGGTAACTCCAGTCGCCCTACGGGCTCCTTCCGTTACCCTTCTGCACAC
>CAYJPZ010000012.1:0-36229 GCA_964372185.1 uncultured candidatus Brocadiaceae bacterium | reverse complement strand
GTTGCCCCTACGGGGCATATACAGACAGCCGGAACAATTCATGGGAATAAGGAGTTTTTTTATATGCAATACACAACCCTCATCCGTTGCAATGAAGCGTTTTCTTATCTCAATAACCGGGACTGGGTATTCGTCGACTGCCGCTTCACGCTGAATGACGCAGGCCGTGGGGCGCTTGATTATCAAAAGGCGCACATACCGGGGGCCGTCTATGCACACCTCAACGACGATTTGTCAGGCCGGGCCATTCCGGGAAAAACGGGGCGACACCCCTTGCCGGACGCGCAAACGCTTGTTCAAAGATTTTCAGAGTGGGGGATTAACGCACGCACACAGGTCGTTGCCTACGACAGCCTCTCCGGTTCTATGGCCGCTGCGCGGCTGTGGTGGTTGATTCAGTGGGCAGGGCACGAGGCGGTTGCCGTGCTGGACGGCGGTTTTAAGCATTGGGTGGATGCTGGATACCCTTGCGCAAGTGGTACAGAGAAACGAGAAAAACGGGTCTTCATACCGAAATTCAATACAGGCATGGTCTCTACTGCCGATGACGTACTCGCCGCACTGTACAAGCCCGGCTATCTTTTGCTGGATTCCCGCACATCAGACCGTTACCGGGGTGAAAATGAGACAATCGATCCCGTGGCAGGGCACATCCCCGGCGCAATTTCAGCGCCTTTTGTGGACAACACTACCGTCGACGGGATTCTAAAATCTCCGGGTGAGTTAAAAGGCCGTTTCCAAAAAATAGCGGGAAATACGCCTGCCGATCACGTTGTTTTTTATTGTGGTTCCGGTGTGACGGCTGCCCACAACGTCCTTGCCTTTTCGCACGCCGGTATGGGAGTGCCCCGTATGTATGCAGGATCATGGAGCGACTGGATTACACAGCCTGCCAGGCCCGTGGCAAAGGGGTAGCTTGATTGTAGAGGAATTTCAAACGTATGTGTAGTGGCTAGGCGCGCCTTGCCACTACGCTGTTAAAGCCGCCGAAGGCCTAACGTAACTCAAATGATTTAAGTACAGAATGAGAGGAATGTATGAATCAGAAAAGACGCCTCCGTACCGGTAAGAGAATAAAACACCGAAGAAGACCCCGTTTGTTAACCATCTTGCTTGTCGTACTGGGTTCAGCCGCTATCGCGTTTTTGGCGATAACTATCGTTGGCTACATAAGAAAGGCGTACGATTATAATCCCCTTTATTACGATCCGCGAGACCTCGAAAGGGGTGAGGTCGTAAAGGAACAACAGAAAGATACCTACCAAAAATCGCTTGAGGTGATTGAGGGAAAAAAGGCGCTTGGCCACATAGAAGGAGATGACGCGGTAAAATCGGACGTCCATATAGAGCAGATTGAAAAGAAAATACTCAAGTCGCTGGAAGAGTTAGAGGCGGAAGAAAAGCATAAGACTATTTGGGAAGATCAGGAACGGTTGGAAAAAAAGAGACGCGATGAGTTGTTGAAGGAGATTGAAAAGAAGCCTGCCGAAAAATGAGGTAAATGATGGTGGAGTATAAGATGACGTGCCGCGATTTCGAAAAAAGAGGCCGCTACGCCGGTTTGCTGTTGGGAATTTCACACCTTTGTAGAGACGCATAGTTATGCGTCTCTACATGTGCCTCGGATAAGGATGGCGCAGGCTGCTTGCCTTAATTTCTGCGGCATTCGCGCATTATCGAGAATTCCGGACGGCTAAAGACTCGTCCGTCTACGATTTCTCCTGCTTGCCTACCTGTAAGGTGAGGAAATTTTGTACCCCCATATCCTTTATCTGCTGCAAAAGAGATTCCAGCTCATTGGCATGGTTTTCTTCGTCGATAAGAATGTGTTCCAAAAGATCGCTGGAACCGGCGTCGCCTAATTGATCACAAGACATAATACCGCTCTGAAGCCTTTTGATTGCAGCCTTTTCCAGGGCGTAGTCGTTTTCCAACTGTTCCTGCACAGTTTTCCCTATATTCAGTTTATCTTTGTTCATGGAAGGAATGCCTTCCAGGAACAATATCCGTTCAATTAGTTTTTCCGCGTGCTTCATTTCCTCGATGGAATTCTCTTCGTTAAATTCGTATAACTGCCCGTATCCCCAGTTTTCACCCATTTTTGCGTGGATAAAGTATTGGTTAATGGCCGTTATCTCGGCAGCAAGCACCTCGTTGAGTATTTCAATAACTTTTTGATTTCCCTGCATAAAAATCTCCTTGCCGTAAAAAAGTTTCCGTAAGATACGCTTGCCAAAGTAATCGTACCTTCATGGTTAATTATCACTGTATTATAATTTTGCAAGGGATTAATTACAAGGCATAAATGCGCCCGCTAGAAAAGCATTGACTTTAACTAAGATATTTAATAATCTTAGTAGTCTTTAGCATTCTAATATGGTTACTTTATGTAAGGATTGAATATGGGACTCATTGTGCAGAAATTTGGGGGAACTTCTGTCGCGAATGCGGAACGCATCAAGGCCGCCGCAAAACGGATCGTAGAGACATACAATGCCGGAAACAAGGTTATTGTCGTGGTCTCTGCGCGTGGGCAAACCACCGATGAACTTATCGATCTTGCCTACGAAATAATGGATAATCCTTCAACGCGGGAGATGGACATGCTCATGTCCACGGGAGAACAGGTATCTATCGCCCTGGTCGCTATGGCAATTCAAGCCATGGGGTATCCGGCAGTTTCCTTTACTGGCGGTCAGGTCGGCATCGTAACCGACAGTTCTCACACCAAGGCACGCATTAAAAACATCAATACCCAGCGTATGCAAAAGGAGCTTGATAAAGGAACCATTATAATCGTTGCCGGTTTTCAGGGCATTGACGCAAACGAAAACATTACCACCCTGGGGCGTGGCGGTTCCGACACCACGGCCGTGGCGCTTGCCGCAATCATGAAGGCGGACCGGTGTGAAATTTTTACCGACGTGGATGGTATCTATACGGCCGACCCGCGGAAGGTGCCTCATGCGCGAAAACTCGATAAGGTCTCCTATGATGAAATACTCGAACTGGCGAGCCTCGGAGCACAGGTAATGCATTCCCGTTCAATTGAATTCGCAAAGAAATATAACGTCCCGCTTTATGTGCGTTCAAGTTTCAACACCAATGAAGGGACGTTGATTTGTAAGGAGGTAAAAGAGATGGAAAAAATTGTTGTGAGCGGCGTCGCGATAAGCAAGGATGACGCAAAGATCACGATCCGGGCAATACCGGACGTACCCGGGCAAGCGGCCAAGATATTTCACGAAATTGCCAGTAAGAACATTAACGTCGATATGATTATCCAAAACGCAAGCATCGAGGGCAGGGCGGACGTGACCTTTACGGTGCCGCGGAGCGACCTGCGGCTGGCACTGGAAACAGCCGAAAAGATCAGGAAAGACCTTAACGCCAGGGAGGTTTTGCACGACAGCAAGATTGCCAAACTTTCAGCGGTGGGCATCGGTATGAGAAGCCACTGCGGTGTGGCGGAAAAGATGTTTAGCGCATTGGCAAACGAAAAGATCAACATCCAGATGATCAGCACCTCGGAGATAAAGATTTCCTGCGTAATTGATGAAGCGCACGCAGACCGCGCGTTGCGGACGATACACACGGCATTTGGACTTGATAAGGTGGAAAAGGCGGAGGTTGCTAAGATTTAGGCGGATTTGCGGAATCGGTTCATACACAACCGTGGATTACACCGGTAAACGACTATAACTAAAAAAGCCCCTTTCGGTTTTCTCAAGAGTCTTTTTTGTTTCTAAAAGGGAGAAAGGTTATGATAAACAAAGTAAAACCAGGCGTAATGATATTATTAGCCGTTTTTGCGTTGGTTTACGTATCTGAAGCCAGGGCTGTGGACGCTCACAGTATCGTGAAAATTGGAGGCACCTGGGACGTTAGTGGGACATGGGAAGATCATGAATGGACTGCTACGTGGACGATTTCTCAAAGTAGAAAAAAGATTCGAGGTTATGCGTATGGCACTATTCCTTTTAAATGTAAAGACACCGATGAATCCGGCACATGGCTCGCAAAAAAAGCGACTCATGCTTCAGAATTGACTGATGTGGTCGCTGCTGGTTCAGGGGAATGAAGAAAACGGCCATTCCTGTTTTTCAAAATACTAAAAATGAGCCGGGGTTGCGGCGTTACTGCCTCCCCGATCACATTTCGCAATTCATTGAACAACAGCTAATCAAGATGGGGTTTTCACTATCAAACCCCAAATCCCTTGCACGGGCGATTTTGAGTCAATCCGATTTCTACATTGATCACCCCCAACAGGAGACATCCTGGAAGGAGCATGGGTTTCGGGCCGCGCAAATGGTCTACTATTTTCCTTTGAACTGGATTCGCGCCCGGGCGGTATTGGACCGGGGCGCAGCAGTTGGATTCTGGCGCGGCGTTGATTCTTATTTGGAATTCGGCAGCGGACTGGGACCATTTACCTGCCAGGACAGCTATTTCAAAACGGGGCTTTGTGTTGAACCGGCGGCGGAGGCGCAAGAGATCGCCAAAAACCTGGCTCGTCATTTAGGGATTACGAGGCCTCTCACATGGGAACTGAAATTTGAGAAAAAGAAACCGGTCGACGTCGCTATTTTTTCTTACGTCTTGACGGAACTGCCACAATTGCCTTCATGGGCTCACGAGATAAAAAACCTGGTGGTTGTCGAGCCTTCAACCCAAAAGGACGGACGTCGATTGATGAATACAAGAGAACTCCTCATCAAAGACGGCTATCACCCGTGGGCTCCTTGCGTCCACGACATGGAGTGTCCGCTGCTTGCAGAGTCAAAAAAAGACTGGTGTCACGACCGTGTTTTGTTTGATGCGCCCCCGTGGTGGCTTGAAGTGGAAAAACACCTTCCGATGAAAAACCGCACCATTACGTTTTCCTATTTACTTATGAAAAAAGAGAAACCCGCCCCTCAGCCGGGAAATTGTGCACGGCTCGTAGGTGACAGCCTTGTTGAAAAGGGAAAGACGAGGCAAATGCTCTGCCACGATTCACACCGGAAATTTCTTTCGTGGCTTCACAAAGAGGCAGGCAAAT
The DNA here is from genome assembly GCA_964372185.1 of uncultured candidatus Brocadiaceae bacterium. Classification (GTDB taxonomy): domain Bacteria; phylum Planctomycetota; class Brocadiia; order Brocadiales; family Brocadiaceae; genus JACVXV01. The sequence continues at coordinate 31,185 of CAYJPZ010000012.1, read as the reverse complement.
TCGAACTTCCCCGGGGTGAGATAGTTCTGATACCGGAAGACGCCGTTAAAAAGGGTCCGGAGATACGCATCCGGCAAATACCCGAATGCGGCCTCTTGCAATAAGTCCGTATCGCCATCACGATTTTTATGTACCCAGGTTACTATTACACCAATATAAAATAAAAATCCCTATACAATTTAATTGCATAGGGATTTTCAGGCACAACTTACGGTAAAGCGGCAGGAGATGGCTCCTGCCGCCGTGCAAAACGTTTAGAAGATACGATTTTACCGTGCCCGGTTAAACAAGGTAAAATTTGCTGCATTCTATTTGGCGGGATCTTTTTCCTGAGTGTCTTTGTTCACTTCAGGTTTTTCTTCTTGAAGCTCCTTCTTTTCTTCTTTTTCATTTTCACTATTCTCTTTGTGTTCTACCTGCTTCTTTTTTTTCTCTTTGCGTTCTTCTTTCTCTTTTTTTGATTCTACTTTCTTCGCCTCACGTTCCGCCTTGCGCTCTGCTTTTTCTTTTTTGTGTTCCGCTTTGCGCTCTTCCCTTTCTTTTTCGTTTTCCACCTTCTTTTCCGCATGTTCAGCTTTGCGTTCTGCTTGCTGTTTTTCAACAGACTCAGGCTTTTCAGCAATGGATTGAGAGGTGAAGATCAGCAGGCTGGTGGAAAATACTACGATTGCAGTTAATATATGACGTTTCATCTGTTACCTTATCTCCTTTCTGTTTTAAACATTCTTTAAACGCCTTCCCACCGCTCACGCAGTGGGTTACGATTGTGTAACCCCTAACACGGGGCATATCATCACGGTCGCAGGTGATATATGGTAGATCAACCGGGATCGATTGATGCGCCGATTGAACCACCATACGACTCGTTCCCACGCCCGCAGGCCACGTTACTTTGTGTAACGGGACTTGAATTCGGTCTGACGCGCCTTGCGTCTTTCCTTGTCTTCCGGGTCCATTTTATTCAAATACCACCGGTGGTTTTCGCTGTTCAGGATTTCATTGAGGCGGTCTTCCGTTACCTTGGCGGCTTTGACTTGTTTTTCATCGGTGGAGACCTTCCCCTTCGCGATCAGTTCCTCAAGCTCAGGGATAAAATGGGAATAGAAGTTTTTGGCAAGGTCATACGTCCCGTGCCAATGCGTCCAATCCGGGCCGCTCATTGCGGCTGCGTGCCTTGCGCGCCTGCCCTCGTGATGCCACAGTTCGAACCAGGTAAAGTCGATTGCATTGGCGAATTCAACCGGTTTTAGCAGTGGCGCGGCCAGCGTCATGAGTTCCTTGCCCGGGCTTGCATATTTGTCATGGTACAGCTTAATCAGCGCATCGTACTGAACGTAAAACGCATCAATAAACTGCTGATTGTGGCAGTTGCGGCAGACGTCCTGCATGTTTTCTCTCCTGGCCTGCCAGTTTACCTTGGCGCCCGGTAGACCCATTTTTTCGTCTGACAATTCGGGACGCACGGATATTGCCGGCCGGTTATTCCAGGAAATGCGCATGCCGACGTCATGATTTACCGGCTGTTTTGGCGTTGCGGAAATGTGACAGGTTGCGCACGTTGGAGCGGCGTTGTAGTCTTCGCCGAGTATCCACTTGGGATTATCCATATTCATCTTGTCGATATTGGCGTGGAACGCTATGCCATGCTTTGATTCCTCGTAGATTTCGATCTGAGGATGGTCCGGCCCCATGTGACATTTACCGCAGTTTTCCGGGCGCCGCGCCAGCTTTGACGAAAATATATGTCGCGAGTGGCAGGCCGAGCATGACCCCCTGGAACCGTCGGGATTGATTCTGCCAATGCCGGTATTCGGCCAGGTGGCCGGGTCAAGCTTGCCGCCGGGAAGCACTTTTACCTCGCTGCCGTGACACTGCCAGCACCCGTTTACCGCTGCGGCAGACACCCCTTCCGGAAATCCTGCGGTTACAAATCCCCGATTTCCTTCCACCACCTCTGCAAGGGTATTGTCCAGCGACCCCAGGATGTTTCCAGCATAAGCGTGGTGTGATTCAGAGAACTCCTTCACCTCGCGTTCATGGCACTTGCCGCAATCGCGGGGGCTGACGATAACGGAAATAAGTTTTCCTTTATACGTTGTGCCATCCGCCAGTTTGACGTCATGCTGGAAGGCGTCTTTATCTCCTTCTTCCGCAGCATGGCACTCATAACATCCGATATTTGCCATATAATGCTTGCTGGCGCCCCATTGCTGAAAAAGGGTCTTCGACTCATCCTTATGACACCTGATGCACTCCGCCGATTCCGGGGTGATGGTCTTTGGGGAAAAAGTTCCGGCCGTCGCGGTGAAACCGCACAGCAGGATACCGGCCAATAAAGCAAAAAAGAGACGTTGCCTTTGGTTCATGATATGGCACCTCCATTAAATTAAGAAAATATTAGTAATAAATCAGGCCTTTTCGACGGTTTTTTTAGACACGAATAGGCGCGGACAAACAGGGTTTGTCCATGCCACCCAATTCCCCGCACAAAACAACGCATCCTTCAGTATTCCCTCCTGGGAGGGGTGCAGGGGTGGGTTTCCCGTGACGTATGAAATTGTATCACGTTACCGTTGCGCACCTAATAATCAGGTACACCCGCAAACCCGCATAAATAAACCGCCTATTCCGCTTCCGCTTTATGCAATACGCCCGATATAATCGGGATGGCAAGGTGTAGCATCCAACTGAAAATAAGGGCGCCAAATGCCCATATACCTACGCAGACCATAATTTCATTGGACGTTGGGGTATACTCCACTATTTCCCCCAACGGCGTCGGCAGAAAGCCGGGGATAATCAGTCCCGGCCCTTTTTCTATCCATATACCCACCGTTGCCAGGATACAGGCCAGATTCAGCCATACAAAGCTCCCCTGCTTTCTGGAATAACGGCTCAGGAGTATTGTTAGGGCGGTGATTTCCATTGCGATTGCGGACCATATCCACGGCACAAGGGCATAATGTCCATGCAGTCCAAAAAACAGGTAACGCGCGCTCGCGCTGTGCAACGACTGGCTGTAAAATTCTTTAAATATTTCACACCCAAGCAGAAAAAGGGTGGTTAATAACGATACGGTCACAATTTGTCTGAGCAGGTGCAAGGCGCGGTCGCCGATGTGGTATCCCGTTGTCTTGCGAATAATTTGAAAGGCTATAATCATTAGCGCCGGTCCGGCAGTGAAGGCCGAACCGATAAAACGAGGCGCCACGATGGCCGCATTCCAGAAAGGGCGTCCCGCAAGTCCCACGTAAAGAAAAGCGGTTACCGTATGGATAGAAATAGCCCAGGCAATAGAGATGAAGACGAAGGGCATATAGAGCCATTTATTCGGCTTGTTTCCCAGATACCTCATGTACAGCAGGTAGCCGCAAACGTGCGCGTTTATTGCAAGATACCCTAACAGCACCACAACGTCCCAACTCAGCATCGACACGGGAAAGTTAAAACGCCCGATCCCCGGAATGAGATGCCAGAAACGCCCGGGACGTCCCATGTCAACGGTAACAAAAAGCATGCACATAATCATTACGGCAACGGCAAACAATTCTCCAAAGATAACGATGTTGTGCATTTCGTCGTCTTTATAAATATAGGCGGGTATAACCAGCATAACCGCCGCGGCCGCCATGCCAACGAGGAAGGTAAAATTGGCTATGTAGACCCCCCATGAGACCTGGTCCGTCATCCCGGTGGTGATAAGTCCATCCACAAACTGATTGCAGTAAGCCCTGAGACCGAAGAGGGACGCGACGGACAGGCATATCATCCACGCGTAAAAAGCGCTGCGGCCTCTGAAACCAAGCCTGACGGCGCGTATCAGGAAAAGCACATACTCACAAAGGAAACAAGAAGCCGCCTTTTTTTGAACACCGACGCATTTCCCATTTCTCATAATTATTTTCTCTCCGCCTCTTGTTTCCAAGCTCCAGCTTGGCATTCAACATTCTTAAATAACGTAATTGTTTCTCCAATCGAATCAGATAAATCCGCTTTTCCGTAAGATATTTTCCGCCAGCAAGGGATTGGCTAACGTAACGCCAAACTCAGCGGCAGCGTTTTTTTGTCGTCCACTGAAGTGTGTTATTAGACTGTATTTTGAAGGATCAAATTTTTATCAAATTCAAGTGTATAAGATAGTGTTGTTTTTAAATCTAATTTTTTAGAGGCATTTAGAATTTCTATGCCAACTATTTTATTTTCAGGAGCTATATCTAAATTAACACCTTCAGAAATTTCTATAACCCCTTCTGGTATTTCGTCTCCAAAATTTAAATATAAAGCATCTACATCGTCATCGTAATAAACTTTCATCTTGTTACTCCTTTCTTCAATGGGTAGTTTGTAATTACCGTTATTATATCAGATTCCACATTAACCACTACCTTCAAGGCAGGCGCATTTATTATTACTTCATGTGTACTTAAACAACGGTAGGCGGTAGAGGCTCGTTTCGCTGGAGAAAGGTCACTCTTTGGCACTATAATTAGCAAGTCAAGATCACTATCAGAATGGGGATTTCCCCACACATGAGAACCAAAGAGAAAGATGGTTTCCGGTCTAAATCCCTGTACTAATAGACTATTGAGCCGCTGAACAGCTTGGTCATATTCCCGTTCATTCCAGATCGTCAAAAGTGTATCTATATTAGCCCAGCGAACTTGGACATCCTTTGTTAATACAGCCATTTTTTCCAATCCCCACTATCGTATTCCTGATGCGTCAAAACATGGCGAATGTACACCTTACCGCGATTAAAGTGGATGGAGGTTATGAGGCTATATTTATTGCCTCCAATATTAAACACTATCCAATCCCCCACTTTATCTGCCGCGGGAAAGATAGAGCGCAATTCACCAAAATTGCGAATTTGAGTGTGCTGTATAACCTTATACCAACGTGCCAGCGCTGTTTGGCTGTCATGTTAGCCGTTTCTTATTCCACGGATTCCCTCTCTGAGGTCTCAATGAGAACCACTGAAACACCTCTTTCTGGTTCTTCACTGTTTTCTCCCCTGCCATACTTATGGGGGGGAATGTCATTCGCTTGACCATAGAGAGAATAAGCATTATTCCATCCAATGATATCAGCAGCGGTGCTGCATGGTAATGAAGAGGATGTATTGCTGAATGACAAACCGTCCATCATCTGAATTGTATCACCAGTAGCGCGGGGTGTGTAAGACCTACCGGAGTTCTTCCGGCTGAAGGATTTTTCCACTCCGGTTCCCAACAAGTCCCAGACGACTTGTGACCAATTCCGATTCTTCGCAGACGACGTCTTGTCCTCGAACGGTCGTCCAGTACGGAAGATGAATAAGTCAAACAACTCGGAAGCTAGATGATTGTGATCGTACAACAACTCGTCGGGTATGCAACAGCCGATAGGATAGGTTCCTGGAAATCCTAATAGTCCGCTGGATGGATCGTCTGGTGATCTGTCATCAATCAAGAGGTACTGTGCACCTGAGTTAGGTGCCTTTGGTGTGACGCTTCTTTCCTGCCCATTGAGGAAGGAAGACCTCTCATAAACAAAATTGGGCCAATCTGCATAAAGATGAAGTTGCTTCATTTCTCCGCTATGAATGCGATAGGGCTGCTTTGATGAAGCTTTAGCTTGAAAGAGAATTGCGTTCCTTCTGGTTTGCCCGATTCTCGGAGTATGCACGTAGGCAAAGAGGATGTCACCCAGTTCACAAGATTCGGTTGGGCGGGAGCCGAATGTGACTTGAGGCGTTTGGTGGCAAAAAACGGCAGACACGGATACGGATATCCGACGAGAGTCCAAGATAGATTTAAGAGCAGAATAGATCAAAGGCGTACTCTCAACAACAAGACCCGCAACAAAGTCCGGTTCCTGCGGTTTTTGCTTGATCTGCTCACACCGACGCCAAGTGCTAACCAACCCGTATATTGTGGCAAGGTGAAAAGAATGAATCAGCTTGTCACGGTTCTGCCAGAGCACATCAGTAATAGACATTGCGACATTACTCCACTCATTATTTCACTTCGACCAATAAAAATAAGACATACAGTCCATTTCCGCATGCCCAATTCCCTGTGGGGAGTGAAAGGTTTTGTAGGTCTGTAAGTTGGGTTGAACGTAAGTGAAACCCAACCTAAACCTAAGATGTATAATTGCTACAATTAAAATTATTTCTGCTCCCACTGGACAAATAACGCCACAGATTAGAACTCTATGGAACGATAGTCTTTACCTCTATGTTCAATCTCATAAATCTTTATATGTTTTGCATTGTCATAGACCCAGTAAATTACACGATAATCTCCAACCCTAACTTTGCAAAGTCCGCGTAAATCATCAGGCAGAGATTTGAGGGGATGATGGATTACTTTGTCGGCATTTTCAGCAAGCCAATCAATCTTTTGGGCAATCCTTCCTTGTACAGGTTTATCTAATTTTTTAAAAGAGTTCTCAGCATCAGGTAAAAACGTTATTTTATACATAGCTCTTCCTTGAGGGTTTGCCAGTTTTTCTCTTTTCCCTGAATATCATCTTGTCTTGCTTTGCGCATTTTCTTAATAAATTCAGGACTTTGTGATAGAAGCCAGTCCTCAAGGTCTTCTTTGGTATCAGCCGTTTCAAAAATACTACGTGGAAATGTAATTGTCTGCTTTTTTGATTTTTTCCTGGTTAATGCCATGTAATATTTCCTTTCTTGCATTGTTATCCACTGAATTATTTAGGGATTGATGAATACGCTATTTATCAAACCAATAATAAAACTTAGGCCGCGTCCCCACATCTTCCTTCAGCACGTAAACCCGTTTTTCCCGTAAGATATGCCTGATAACGCTGTCCGGGTCTAAAAGATTCCCGAACTGCCTGGCCCCGGCGGGGCAGGCCTCGGCGCATTTGGGCATCAGGCCTTTGCGGGTTCTGCCTAAACAGAAGGTGCATTTTTCCATAACGCCTTTTTTGCGGATGCGGTTGCCCAGGTACGCCATTTCAGGGTTAATCTGCTCTTTCGGTATCTTCGGCTCTGCAAAATTAAAACGGCGCGCCCAATAGGGACACGCGGCCTCGCAATAGCGGCAGCCGATACACCAGTCGTAATCAATAACAACGATACCGTCCTTGTCCTTCCACGTTGCGCCTACCGGACATGCCTTCACACACGCCGGATTCTCGCACTGCTGGCACTGCACCGGCAGGTAATATTTTCCCTTCACGGGTACCTTATCCGGCTCGTAATAGTGGTTGGACTTTTCAACGTCAAGGGTGCCTTCCGGCATTTCCAGCACGCGGATATACTGGATTTCAGGGTCGCGCGACTGGTTGTTCTCCTCCACGCACGCGTGCACGCAACGCCTGCATCCGACGCACCGGCTGATATTCAATGCATACGCAAACTGCACGTCGGGGATCGGCTTCGGGTCTTGCACGTCGGCGTCCACCCCGTAGCGTTCCTTGACCTCTTTTTCAATACGTATCAGTATGCGGTCCATTCTTTCAGGCGTAAGGAGGTCGTAATGCTGCTGAAAAAAGGCTTCCAGCGACGTGTCGTTTTTAAACTTTCGAAGCGGCAACATGGCCGTACTCGTGCCTCCGATCAAAAGGGCGCCCAGGGCGCTTGCCTTCATGAAGCTCCTTCTGCTCAAAGGCTTGAACGTCTCCCTCTTTCCGGCAGCGGCGTCTTTTTCCGGCGGTGAGCCGCCTGCCCCAGCGGTATTTTCAGTATTATTATCAGACATTAGTGTGCCCCCATTTTGGACGTTCTCTTAGGGATTCCTGGGCCGGACATAGGTACAAGGTATGGAAATTGAGGGTTGTGGGGATTGTGGCATTCCGTGCAGACCAGCGCACGCCACCCTTTCTCAGCCCTGTTCCAACCGCCGGTGGTACGTCCATGTGCGCCGAACGTCCAGTCACGATAGGTTGTACCATGACACCTTGAACACAGTTCTTCCGGTCTGTTAGAAGGTATTTCCCTGCCGTCGTTCGTTACGTAGGCATTCCGGTTTGTTTTATGGTGGCAACTGAGGCAGCCGACGTCCTTTCCGTGATTCAATTTCAAATCAACGTGTTCGGCTATTCTGGTCTTTTTATCTCCAGCGGTATCAAACACGCGGTGGCATTCATTGCAGGTGTATTCGAAGAGTGTTTCACGGCGTAATTTCAGGGGTTGAAGATATCCCTGCACGGGGGTGTAATCCACCACGTTCTCGCCGGGCAGGGTAGTTTCTTTATGAACTGAAGCGAAAGAGGCAAAAGCAAACAGGCAGGCCAAACAGGATGCAGAGCACAACATCTTGAAGGCATATACGGTTTTTGTGCTTATTTTTGACAGGAATGATTGGCGCATTAGGAACCCTAACCTTATGTTAAAACACAGTATCAGCGTGCCGTTGTGAACATAATTCCGCACCGTATCAACGATAATTCATTAAATCACATATAACTAAATTTGCAAGACTATACTTTTTTTTAAAGATTGCAAATAAACGTTTTTATAAGCCAGAGTCCCTGCCTCGTTACCCTTTGCTATACAAACTATTCCTCTTAATATAGTCCTCCACACATCGTGGCGTCAGGTATCTTATGCCCAATCCCCGTTTTAACCGGTCACGGATTTCGGAGGACGAGACGCCTATTGGCGGTATCGTGACCTTGAGCCTTTCAATCTCAATCCTTTTTTCCGGAGGGAATATGGCGACGCCGCGCGGAGGCTGGTTTGTCCCGCCGGCCTCTTGCAGGGGGACGGGAAAACGGTTAATCACAATAAAGCTGCACATGCGGGAGAGGACGTCAACGTCTTTCCAGGTGCTTATATCGTTTATCATATCCGTTCCAACAATGAGGTAGAGGTGGTTCTCTTCCCCGTATATCTCCTTGAACATCCTGACGGTGTCTACGGTATATGACCTGCCAGGGCGCTTTGTTTCCACGTCAGAAAGCTCGAAGTGATCGTTGTCGCCTATCGCCTCCTTTATCATTTGATACCGGTGGGCGGGCGCAATCAGACCACGTGCTTCTTTATGGGGGGATATGCCTGTGGGTACGAATAGTATCTTTGATAATGTCCGCTGTTGGAATACCTCTTCGGCAGCAATTAAGTGACCGATATGTATGGGATTAAACGACCCGCCAAATATGCCAATATTCATCAAATTTACATGGCAGTTATGCCCTGCCGTCGTTCATGGAAAGCCTGCTGAAATAAAGGTCAAAGCAGCATTATATAAACGAATGTAAATAAGTCAATAAAAATGGTTTGTTTTTGATTGACTGAGGATAAATCGTGTGTTAGCATCTAGGTCTTATAGAGAAGCGGGAAGAACCATACCCTTGTGAGGTGTACTATTGAAGATTGCTTATTTTGACTGTTTTTCAGGCGTCAGCGGCGACATGACCCTCGGCGCTTTTGTGGATGCGGGGTTGAGCATTGACATCCTGAAAGAACAATTAGCGTTACTCCATCTTCATGGGTATGAGCTATCGGCAGAAAAGGTAAAACGTGCCGGGATTGCAGGAACGAAGGTACACGTGATAATTACTCCGGAGGACGTCCATAGCCGGTCACGGCACGCGCATCATCACCACCACTCGCGCTTTACCTTTTCTGACATACGGTCTCTCATCGAAGAGAGCAAACTCCATCAGGAGATCAAGGAGTCCAGTATTAAAGTTTTTCACCGGCTGGCCCAGGCGGAAGCAAAGGTGCATAATAGCACCGTGGAAGAGGTGCATTTTCACGAAGTGGGCGCGGTGGACTCGATAGTCGATATCGTCGGCTCGGCAATAGCCATTAAGCACCTGGGAATCGAAAAGATATATTTTTCACCTATCCCGACCGGGCATGGATATACCAAATGCGAGCATGGGACGTTTCCCGTGCCTCCCCCCGCAACGGCAGAACTCCTCAAGACGCACTTGACGAAGCATGTTGACGTGGCAAAAGAGCTAACCACGCCAACCGGCGCGGCAATCGTAACAGCCCTCGGAGAAGGGCTTCGCACCATCCCGGAGATGCGGGTACTCCAGGTTGGTTACGGGGCGGGTAGTAATGACAACCCCACCGTGCCTAACCTGCTGCGGGTGTTCATTGGGGAAACCGTCCTGACGCCGGAATCCGATGAGATGTGGGTAGTTGAAACCAATCTCGACAATATATCGGGTGAAATACTGGGCTACACCCTGGACAAGTTGTTTGAGGCAGGCGCTGCAGACGTCTATTTCACGTCGATTCAGATGAAAAAGGGGCGTCCCGGCGTTATGGTGAGCGCCATCGTTTCCGACTTAAACGTGGCCGCCGTAGAGTCCGTTTTGTTCGGGCAAACCACCACCTTTGGCATACGAAAATACAGGGTGATTCGCAAGACGCTTGCGCGCGAGTTTCAGGAAGTGGACAGCCGGTTGGGTAAAATAAAGGTCAAGATTGGAAGGTGTAACGGTGACATAAAAAGCTTTTCTCCCGAATATGAAGACTGTAAAAAAATTGCCGAGGAAAAAGGCATTCCGCTAAAGCAAGTATATAGCGCCGTTTCGAACGAGTTCCTGAAACACCATGATTGAGATTACGCCCATAAAAGGACCAATAAACACAACCGTTACGGTTCCAGGCTCGAAGAGCTACACGAACCGCGCGCTGATTACGGCCGCCCTGGCATCCGGAGAGTCGATAATTACCAATGCGCTTTTCAGCGATGATACCCGGTATATGGCGTCGAGCTTAAACATCCTGGGCATACCCACGGAGGAAAAACGGGATAACAACAGCTTTATTATCCAGGGCAAAGGTGGCATCGTCCCGGCAAGGCAGGCAAACCTGTTTGTTGGGAACGCGGGAACCGCCATGCGGTTTTTAACCGCCCTGCTAACACTGGGACATGGGGTCTACGAGATAGACGGCATTGAGCGTATGAGGCAACGGCCTATACAGGACTTACTTGACGGCTTAAAGCAGCTTGGCGCCGAGGCGACCTCGCGGCACAATAACGGTTGCCCACCGGTAACGATACAGGGAAAAGGATTGTCTGGCGGCACAGCCATTGTAAAGGGAGACCTGAGCAGCCAGTATTTTAGCGCGCTGTTCATGGCCGCCCCGTATGCCAGGAACGACGTCGTCTTAAAGGTAAAAGGCGATTTGGTCTCCAGGCGTTACGTGGATATGACCATTGATTTGATGCGCAAGTTTGGTGTAACGGTGGAAAACAATGGTTACGAGAGTTTTTTTATAAAATCCGGACAGCGCTACCGTCCGATGCGCTACGAGGTAGAGGCGGACGCATCGGCCGCTTCTTATTTTTTCGCCATTGCGGCCATTACCGGCGGGAAGGTGCGGGTGGCCGGTATCGGAAGCGACTCCCTGCAGGGAGACGTCCGGTTTGTAGACGTTTTGAAGGCTATGGGCTGCAAAGTGACGATAGGCGCTGATTGGACGGAGGTTGAAGGAGGCGCGTTGCGTGGGGTGGACGTCGATATGGGTGAAATGCCCGACGTGGTGCAGACGTTGGCCGCCGTAGCCGTATTTGCGCAGGGCAAAACGCGGGTGAGAAACGTAAAGAATATGCGCATAAAGGAGACCGACCGCATTACCGCCGTGGTCAATGAACTGCGGCGCATGGGCGTCTCTGCCATAGAATTTGAAGACGGCTTTGAGATTGAGCCTTCTCCACCGCAACCGGCTAACATAGAAACGTATGACGATCACCGCATGGCTATGAGCTTTGCGTTGATTGGGCTGCGCGTGCCGGGGATAGTAATAAAGAATCCGGAATGCGTCTCAAAAACGTTCCCGGATTATTTTCAACGGTTAGAAGCGTTGCGCTGTACCTCAAACCTTCAGGTTTGATGGCTGTTGCACTTGACACAAATGCAGGCATTTTGTATGTGGCTTCCGGCGCGTAGTTGGATGCTGGAGTCCATCAGGGCTGAAGCCCTGAGGTACAGTGTTGTAGTTCCAAAGTCTTATTATCAGTCCGGGGCATTACCTCGTTAGCATATTATGACAACACCAAAAGTAATAATTATCAGAACGGCGGGAACGAATTGCAACTATGAGACCGGTTACGCCTTTGAAAGGGCGGGGGCGCAGGTGGACGTGGTGCATATCAATTCGCTCCTGGCAAATAAAAAGATGTTGCATGATTACCACGTCTTGGCCATACCGGGCGGCTTTTCTTATGGGGACGACATATCGGCGGGCAAGATATTGGCAAATCAAATCAAATACCACCTGCTGGATAACGTCAAAACGTTCATTCGTGAGAAAAAATTGATTCTCGGGATATGTAACGGATTCCAGGTGTTGGTAAAGGCGGGGCTTCTTCCGTCGGTAGATATGCAACAACAGGAGGTCACGCTAACGTTTAACGACTCAAACAAATTTGAAGATCGCTGGGTTTATCTGAAGGTTTGCTCAAGTAAATCTGCTTTTCTCAAAGAAGGAAGTGCGCCAATATACCTGCCCGTAGCGCACGGAGAAGGAAAATTTATTACCAGGGATCAGGGCGTTCTTGATAAAATCGTTATGAACCGACAGGTCATTCTCAAATACGTCAATGAAAGCGGCGAGGATGCCGGTTACCCATGGAATCCGAATGGTTCCATTCAAAATATCGCAGCCCTCTGCGACTCAACGGGACAGGTTTTGGGTATGATGCCCCACCCGGAAAGACACCTGGAACCGACGCAGCATCCCCGATGGACACGCGAGGGTCTGCGGGAGTGGGGTGATGGGTTTTTGCTTTTTAAAAATGCCGTTGACTATATAAAACAGAATTTTTGATGGGAAAACACCCCGGCTGACAAAGAAAATGAGTAACAGGACAGCCGTCCGCGTGGAATCTGAGAGAAGAGAAGACAAAGCTTTTTATCGGCATGAGGCTTTGCCTCATTAAACTTTGAATGATACTATTTGGAGACAAGCGCCATGCGCAAAAGCGTTACCGTAAATAAAGAAGGCACATCAGACGTTGATTTAGCCAAATGTCGTGCCATACTTTCAAAATACAGCCAGCCAACACCTTCTGACCTTATTCCTATTTTACAGCAAATACAAGACGCCTATGGGTATTTGCCGCAGATTGCCTTGAACGAAATAACGGCTGGAACGCGCATCCCTTTGAGCAAGATATACGGAGTGGTCACCTTCTACTCTCAATTCTCCCTTATACCCAGGGGCAAGCACACCATTAAGGTTTGCACGGGGACTGCCTGTCATATTAAAGGCGCTACGGATATAAAGAAAAAACTCACGGAAGCGCTCCAAATCCATGAGGGAGAAACGACAAAGGATTATAAATTTACGTATGAACCGGTTGCTTGCGTGGGGACGTGCTTCCTGGCGCCCGTCATGATGATCGATAACCGGTATTATGGAAAACTGACGGCAGAAAAAGCAGAGGCTACGCTCAAGAACTATTAAAAATGGAAAATATCTTGTACTTTCAGATGATCTTCCATTAGTAAATTACTTGCAGAGCAAAGACATTGATGCAATAAATTTCAATCATTTAAGAACATTAAATTGGCGGTAATAGAGGAGAAATTAATGTGAAGCACATAAAAAACCCCGATGATCTACAAAAATTCAGGAAATCTCTCGAATCTAAACACCGTCCCGACATGGTACGGATATTGATTTGCACAACGGGATGCCGGGCGCTTGGAGCCGAAGAGGTGTACAAGGCCTTTAAATCCGAGATTGCAAAGCAATCCCTTGCCGATAAAGTGGAAATTGTCGATACCGGTTGCCAGGGTTTGTGTGCCAGGGCGCCCGTCTTGACCATTGAACCGATGGGTGTTTTTTATGGCAGGGTAACGGAAACGGATGTCCCTGATATTATCGCTAAAACGGTACTGAAAGGCGAGATCATTGAGCGTCTCTGCTATACCGAGGCAGGCAAGCGCACACCTTATATTAAAGATGTGCCTTTTTACAGCAAGCAAAAAAAGATTGTGCTTAGGAACTGTGGTAGTATAAATCCCAAAAACATTGAGGATTATATCCTAAGAGACGGTTACGCAGCGATTTCCAGGGCGCTTTCAGAGATGACGCCGGACAGCGTCATCTCCGAGATAAAAAATTCCGGCTTACGGGGAAGAGGTGGCGCCGGCTTCCCTACCGGGAATAAGTGGGAATTCGTAAAAAATGCGACCGGCGACATAAAATACCTTATCTGCAATGGCGACGAAGGCGATCCGGGCGCATTTATGGATCGGGCGGTGCTTGAGGGCGACCCACATTCGGTAATAGAGGGCATGCTTATCGGCGCTTATGCGATTGGCGCAAGGAAGGGAATTATTTATGTGCGAGCGGAATACCCCATAGCCGTCGAACATCTGACAATCGCCATAGAACAGGCAAAACACCTGGGTCTCCTGGGAGAGAATATATTCGGCTCGAATTTCAGTTTTGATTTGGATATTAAAATGGGGGCTGGTGCTTTTGTATGCGGGGAAGAAACCGCGCTCATTGCATCCATTGAGGGAAAACGCGGCATGCCGCGTCCACGTCCTCCATTTCCCGCAACGAGCGGTCTGTGGGGAAAACCTACCAATATCAACAATGTGGAGACACTTGTAAACGTACCCATCATCATCCTCAAAGGGTCTGAATACTATAAGGCCATTGGAACGGGAAGCAGCAAGGGCACAAAGATATTTGCGCTGGCAGGCAACGTAAAAAATACCGGGCTTGTTGAGGTGCCTATGGGAACTACCCTTCGTGAAATAGTCTTTGATATCGGTGGCGGTATTCCCGGGCGAAAACAATTCAAGGCAGCCCAGATGGGCGGACCTTCAGGCGGATGCGTGCCTGCCCAACATCTGGACCTCCCCATCGACTACGAAACGGTGAAGGAAGTGGGCGCCATCATGGGATCCGGGGGACTTATCGTTATGGACGACACGGCGTCTATGGTGGAAATCGCCCGGTACTTTATGGAATTTTGTCAGGACGAGTCCTGTGGAAAATGTGTCCCCTGCAGGGTGGGAACCAAAAGGATGCTCGACATCCTCACCCGCATTACCCAGGGAAAGGGTGAAAAAGAAGACCTCGGCCTGTTAAAAGAACTTGCAGAAGTTACCAAAACTGCATCACTCTGCGGACTAGGGCAAACAGCGGCCAACCCGGTGCTTTCAACCATTCGGTATTATCTGAATGAATACGAAGCGTTGATAAATAAAAAGGACGTCCAGGCAGTGCCTTCACAGCCGTCTCAAGCAGTGACATAACACCTGTTCGCCGCAATGGGCGCAGAGAATACGTGAAAAACGTAGAGGAACAAAGGGAAAAGTTTCGCTAGTTAAAAAACCGGAGGACAATCCACTAACCCCATTTTTTCATGAGGTAAACAAGACCTGTAGCAAAAAGCTTCAGGTTTTCGGAAAATCCAGGCTGGCGTTTCAAATAAGCCAGGCACGGACAATCAGCGTCTGTCCATGCCATTCCCCAAAACGTTTAACTTAACACATAAGCTTACTTTCGTATCTCACGAGACACGAAAATAATCCCACGGTGTTATTATCTTAGTGCCATGACTTCCTCAGATGCCGATGTGAAATATATGTCGCTTGCCCTGGAACTTGCCGAAAAGGGGCGGGGAAAGGTTGAACCCAACCCCATGGTGGGCGCCGTAGTAGTGAAAAATGGCATTGCCGTAGGAATGGGCTACCACCAGGCCTTCGGTGGTCCACACGCGGAGGTATTCGCGATCAACGAAGGAAGAGAAGCTTGTGCGGGCGCCACGCTGTACGTCTCCATGGAACCATGCGCCCACTACGGCAAAACGGCGCCGTGCGTTGATGCAATTATTAAGGCTGGCATTAAAGAAGTTGTTATCGCCATTATCGATCCTAATCCCATCACCTCAGGCAAAGGCATGCGGAAACTACAGGAAGCGGGGATTGACGTCAAACTAGGCGTCATGGAATCACAGGCCGCCAAACTCAACGCCCCCTTTTTAAAATTGATGCAAAAAGGATTGCCTTACGTAATCGTAAAATGGGCCATGTCGCTCGACGGCAAGATTGCTACGCACACGGGAGATTCCAGGTGGATTTCCTCTGAAGAATCAAGGGAGTACGTCCATAAAATCCGTGGACAGGTAGACGGCATCATGGTTGGAATTAACACCGTACAAAGAGATGATCCCCTGCTGACTTGCCGCATAAATGGCGGAAGAAACCCCATGCGGATTATCATCGACAGTAATGCCGTGCTTCCCTTAAACTCCCGCCTGATAAACACCATTCAGGAAAGCGAATTGTTTGTCGCCGTCGGTTGCAACGCACCGCAGGAACGCATTGAAAAACTGAGGCAACTGGGGTGCAAGATTATTCCAGCAGGAGATGTCAATGGCCTTGTAGGCATGAAAATGCTTTTTCAACAGCTTGGCAAAATGAACCTGACCAACGTCCTGGTGGAAGGGGGAAGCCGGGTAATTACCTCCATAATTGAAGAACGCCTGGCAGACAAAATCATGGTATTTATTGCCCCCATCATTGTCGGCGGCGAGGGCGCGCTGTCGTCAGTCATGGGCGCAGGTATCACCCATATAAGTGAATCCATCAAACTCACCGATATCACAACGAAAAGATTTGCAAATGACCTTGTTATCGAAGGAGTTTTGTAACTCAAACCTTCAGGTTTGATGGTGGTTGTGCTTGGTACAGGTATCGGCATTTTGTGCGTAGCTTCCAGCGCGCAGTGCAATGCAGAAATCTTGGTTTTGATAATATAAAAGCATTGTGCTACTCATAATGTGATCGAAAAATAAACAACTTTTCGTAATGTCAACTTACTGTTTAGGAGGATATTTTATGGAATATGATTTTTTGATTGACACATACAAAACGGAACGAATGAAAACACTCAGCGCCTGGAGTACCTTTAAAGACGACGACCTTTCGGTACGCCCAAACCCGAAAGACAGGCGGGGAAGAAACGCCCTTGAGCACATGGTGCATCAGTGTGTAGGTGAAAACAACTGGTTTTGTAAAATGCTGGGCATCGACGTTGGCGCGCCTCCATTGCCTGAAAAAGAAACACGCCTGGAATTTATGAAACGCTATGCGGAAGATTCCGGAAAACGTCTTACAGCCCTGCAGGAAAAGAATAAGGCCTGGTGGGAAGAACAAGTGCCGTTTTTCGAGGTCAAACGCTCCCGCGCCTGGATCCTGACCAGGAGAATTGCCCACACAGCCCACCATCGCGGTCAATTGACCATGATACTGCGTATCATAGGCCGTGATATTTACAGTACCTACGGTCCCAGCGCCGACACGGGGGGACTGCCCATAAACAACGCGCTAACAATATACCCTTATCCCGACGTCGAGACGCTCCTCAAGAAAGAATCCGCAGGCGGGGACAAAGCGCCGTTGCCGGGTCCCGGTGATAAGCCATGCACGGAACGCCCGGACAAAAAATCGTGATGGTTTATTGCACCTGAAAATCTTTTTTTCACACAAAGGCCGTTGGCTTTGCTGTTTCCTTCAGGAACGCAACTATTTCACCAATTGCCTTTTCATTGAGATACTTCTGCGAATCAACAGAATCTGGCTCGCTTATGCATGTCCAGACCTTTATGAATACCTCGTTAAACGGAACTCCGCCGGCGCGTATCGCATTCAGCGCCTCGCGAATACCCCCAGCCGCAACCTTCGTATGTATCTGAAGCTTAAAGAGGCTAAGAATAAGGTCTGAAACCTCTTTTTCTTTCTCCCCGGTTGACTGCAAAAGCTTAACTCGCTGAATAAACAGTTCCAATGCCCTCAATGCCTCATACACCTTCCCTTCAGACAATTTCAGCCAGATACAAAACTTGATAGTAAAGATAAACAGATCGACCCCCTGCCTTTCTTTCTCATCTTTCGAATTACACCCAGTGATTATATCGGCAACTTGTTCGTTTATAACGTCGTATTTACCAAGCATCAAAAGCAAGGTAGCAAGAACTGGCTTGCTAAATTTCCCTTCATCAACCTGAGCGTAGAATTGCTTTAAATAACCTTCAGGCCTTAACACCCCGATCAATGGAGAGATGTACTTATGGAATATCCCCTGGAAATTGAGGTCGATTAATAGTTTGCTGGAACCAACAAGTAAATAAGTAAGATATACTATCAATGCTGCTTCCTTTCTACCTGTCTTTTCTAAGGCATGGCCATAATCAAGATAAAACGTAAGATTATTAAAGTGTAAGTCCATAAGCTTTTGAAATTGTACCAAGGCTTCTTTATAACGTTTTAGTTCAAATAGGACCTTTCCATAACTATAGATAATCATGCAATCTTTGTTATTTGCCAACCGACCTTCATAAATTCTAATCGCCTTATCATATTCTTTTGATTCCATTAGTGCTGCCGCCCATGCCTTGTATGCTTCTTCAGACCGGCGATTAATTTTGAGTAACCGCTTATATAAGTCAATAGCGTCATCATAACGCCTTTGATTCATTAAGCTTCGCCCCCATGCGAAATAAACATCTTCATATTTAGGATTAATTTCGATTGCCTTAAGATACTTTTGTTCCGCCTCATCATATCTGCATAAAGCGCTAAGACAGTCACCCCATACTCTGTAGGCAGCATAAAACTCAGGTATCAGTTCAGTCGCCTCCTTGAACTTATCTATAGCCTCTTCGTATCTTCGTTGTCGTCTTAAGATATTACCCGGAAGCCATAATTTGAATACTAGGAAGATTATTTCAAGATTTTTTTCTACTATTTTATTGGCTTCACCATAGCGCCTTAGATATGAAAAACAACAACCCAACATAGCGTACACAGCACCGTCCAAAGGATTTATTTTTAATATTTCCACACAAATCTTTATTGCCTTCTCGTATTCTTTGTTATCTATAAACTTTCCAACTATTTTAAGAAGTTTCGTTACTTGCAAAGCTGCATAATCGCTAATCCCGGCAGTCTCAACACACATCTCAACATATAGTTTGTCGTCTATAAGCTCTCTAGCTGCTTTGAGAAGTTCCATCTCTTTCAGAGCTGCATCATCGCTAACCCCGGCGGTTGCAACACACATCTCAATCACCTTGTAGTAATCGGGATTTTCAGCGATAAAAGACGCCGTATTCGAAATCATGGTGTTGTAAAATGCGTTTGTATTGGTCGTCGAGGCGCATTGATCCAATCGCTTTTTTTCTTCAACTATCGTAGCAGGTGAATAGAGCATAAGCAGGAGTTCCATTAGCCATCGCGTCTCCTCCCTGTGACCGCTGTCACGCATTTGGTACCAAATGCGATAGAGGTATTCCTTGAGACAATAATAGCTATACTTGCCCTTTGAGAAGGCGACCTTTACGTAACCGTTTTCCTTAAGTTGCTTCAGATAGTTGCGCACGGTGGGCTGGGGAACTTCGAGATGTGCGGCAATGTCCTTGGGGCTTTGTGCCGGTTCGTAGACCGCGAGGGTATTCAGGATTTCTTCCTGATAGTGGGGAACCTCGCTTAGAATGGCTTCAAAATACGGCGTCATCTCGTCAAGTATCTTGTCCATCACGGCCATCATCTCATCCGGCATCTCTGCCTTGAGCATATCGGCGAGAAATACCGCGATTCTCGGATTCCCTCCGGTAAACGAGTAGAGCGCCCTAATGCGTGCCTCGTTATCGGTTACCTTTTTGGCCAGTTCCTGTTGATTATCATCGGTGAGCAGATTGATTATCAGGGACTTTAAGTCGTCAAAACTTAAATCCTCCAGGCGGCTTATATGGAAAAAGTGGTAAAAGGGGTGGCTGTGGTCATGGAGGGCGTCAAACACTGTTGTGGCGGAGCCGATTAAAAGGACTGCCTCTTCCGTTTGCAAATATGCCCGAAGCTTCTTTTGCTCGATAAGGCTGATTCGCTTGCCCAATAACTGCTGCAGGTTTTCCGTGATGAGCAGAATAAACCGTCCGGTGGATGCGTGGAGCCAGGTAAGGACAGAAAAGAGGTACTCCGTCCTTTCATCAGCGCGGACTTTCTTGATGCCGTCTATTTTGGACTTAAGTGCTGAGGCCAAAGGGTCGTTCGTTTTTTCCAAATCCTGGCATATCTCGCGTACAGCCCTTTCGAGGAATTTGGAAAGATCACCGGCCATTCGTAGTTCTTCAGGGAAAAGAACCGGTATCCACAGGTTGCGCAGTTTATCATCGTGTATAATTTTATAGTACAGCAGACTTAAGAGATGGGATTTACCTATACCCCTTGGCCCGACTACCATCCAGTGCTGCTTGGGGCTTTCTCCTTTTTTGAGCGCCAGCTCCTTTAGAATAGCGTTTAAGATATCCCATCGGTCTTTACCGACCAGCGATTTTTCTAATTGTTGAAATGATTTTTTTCGTGGATTGTATGCGTACATCAGCGCACCCCCGCCTTGTATGACCACCAGTCTTTTAAAAGCGGGGCCACAAACGTGAGCGCCCCGTTATTTGCAATATCTCTCATGATATATCCCTCGTATAACAGTCGGTTGACAACAGATTGAAAGTCCTCATAGCCGCACACCCCGGAGATATGATTATCAAAGAGGTACTTTTCAGGAAGCGATTCAATACACAGATGCTTCAAGATGATCTCCGAACATTTTCTTTTTGTGTGCCCGAGGTACGTTTTCAGACGTGCGTGAAAATGGTTTAGGTCGTGGCTTCCCCCACGCAGCATCTGTTTGTACAGCGTCTTTAACGTTTCCAAACTTATCGTTCGTTCTCTCGAATCCAGTAACGCCTTAAAGAGTATTTGGCCGTAATAAGGAGACCCGTTCGTGATCTTTGATGTCATGAAAGAAACTCCTTCCGGCGCAATTTCGAGGGCATACTTTTTTATGAGGGAACCGATGAGCAATTCGACATCTTCCGCCGTCATATTGGGGACGACAAGGAATTCTATATCATTCATGCGCTTGCCAAGTCCTACCTCCTCAAGGGTGTTTCTCATATTAACGGATCCGCAGAAGACAAACTGATATTTACTGCCGCCAGTCTGATTTTGCCTCAAAGTACGTAGCCAAGCCGTTAGTCTGTCAACAAGGGTTGTGTAGTCTTTCCGACCATTTGCCCGATTTTTGAAATTAAGTAGCATGTCTGGAAATTCGTCAAACGCAATGACCGTATGCATGTCAAACGAATTCAGGCCGGCAATCAAAGGGGTGAGCTTTTCTTTCCACTCAATAAAATCCATGTCACGCGTTTTCTCGCGCAACTCAACTTCAAACTCCGGCATCTGGAGTTTTTTAATACGCGATGCAATAGCATTCCATGCGGTACCCAATAAGTCTGTTATCATGTCAAACTGCCTTCGGACATAGTAAAGCGATAACAGTTCCTTGAACAGCTTGAAGCAAAACTCATGCAGTGTTTCTTCTCCCTCAAGTTCCAGAAAAAGGACGTTGAACTCCCTTTCTTTTTCCGGTACCGTTTCTTCCTGGCGTTTGAATTCTTTGATAATGCTGGTCTTGCCAAACCGCCTGGGCGCTTCAATAACTACCGAGGTCTTTCTTACCAAATGCCTAAGTTCATCTACCAGGTACAATCGGGACTTGAGATAATCTTCAGAGACAACCGCCTTGCCTGTTACGTTGTTCATGACGACACCTCCTGAAAAGAGTCAAAGTTTTATTATATATAACACAAACAATGCGTTATGTCGAATAAAACGTTTTTATTTATATAACGTGTTGTGTTTCGTGGGTATTCCATTTGTCCATACACCAGACATGTTTTTATCTGAATGCTAAACAGGCAGGACTTATCGCTGGATTTTTGACAGACATATAACAAGGCCATATAGGTACTTTAAAATAAGGAAGTTGCTTGTGAACGGGAGGATGTGGTTACCTGGATTGTGAGGAAATTAAGATACGGCTTTGCCTTGTTAGTAATAAACGTCCAGCAATCCGTTCATGTATTCTTCTGTCTCAGAGTCGGTCGTATACTTGCGGGCAATCGGGTTTTCCGGTTTACGGTTTTTTGGGGTGGGTAGGACATCTTGAGAATCTGCAACTGTATGGGGGTTTTTCATTTTTTCGATGCGTTTTTTTGCCAGTTCCCGTTGCGCTTCCATCTCCATTGCGGTTGCCTGGCTTGCAACGCTGCGGTCTTGCGCAGAGGGGCTGGCGGGGGCGTTTGCTGCCTTTCTGATAGCACGCGCCTTCTGTATGGTTGCCTCCGGGTCTCCGGAGACACTGGACGTATCAATCCGAACCTCGCCTTCAACGGCATACCTCTTGCCGTCCGGTCCGGTCTGGTAACGAAACGTGATCCCTCCCATCACGTATTGACCGCCCGCACTCTTATGGGCATTCTCATGCGCCCTTACTTCCGCATCGCGCGCCTTGAGCTGGTCCACCATCTTTTGCTCATCCGGTGTCAAACCGATGCTGGAAACATTTTTGGGCAAACTGCCGGTATTTAGATTGCTGGAAATTGGTATACCCATAGTCTCTATAACAAAATGCTTTAGCCTTTCAGTTAAAATATCAGGTTAAATCCTACCAGCACTTGCAGGCTTAGGCATTGGAAGTCGGATTCACCCGGCCTTGCACGGCGACCATTAACAGGACTTGCTTCTCAATTGTTCAATCTTTTTGATTGCCGCGAGAAGGTCGTCTTTTGTATGACTGCTCTTTTGCACAATGGCCATGATGTGGCCGTTTAATGTCTTTTTGTCTTCGGCGGTAATATCCTTGGCCGAACAAACAATGATGGGGATGGCTTTGGCCACCGGATGCACCCGAAGCCGCTCGACGACATCAAAACCGCTAACACCGGGCATCATAAGGTCGAGGATGATAAGATTGGGGTTGGAGCCGATGGCGAGATTAACCCCTGCCTCGCCGCCGTACGCTTTAAGCAATCCAAAACCCTCTTCTTCCAAAATGGCGCTCATGTATTTAACGGCCTTTTCATCGTCGTCCACCACCAAGACCTTCCAGGGTTTATCCGCGTCCTTTTTCAGAGGCATACAGGCATTCACGGCGCATATAAGGCTTTCCCTATTGACGGGTTTGATGAGATAATCGGCCGCGCCCAGGCTGTAGCCAAGTTCCTTATCATCGACAATCGACACAATAATTACGGGAATGTCCGCCGTGTCTGGGGATTTTTTCAGTTCTGAAAGGACGTCCCACCCGTCAACCTTCGGCAGCATGATATCAAGGGTAATCAGGAATGGTTGAATTTCCCGCGCCTTTCTGACGGCGTCCTCGCCGTCCGTCACGACGATTACATTATAACCGGCGCTCGTTAAATACACCGTAAGGATGTCGGCGGCCATACGGTCGTCTTCCACGATGAGCGCCGTTTTTGCCCCTTTCTTTACGATGGTTTTCGTCTGTGGCTGTTGCGGCTCCTGTTCTTTTGGTATTGTTGCTTGCGGGACGGCCTTCATGGGTAGGGCAAAATAAAAGATGCTCCCCTTTCCATATTCGCTTTCAAACCAAATTTTTCCCCCGTGCATCTCGACAATCCGCTTCGTCAGGGCAAGCCCCAGCCCCGTGCCTTCGTATTTTCGGGAAAAGGAACTATCCGCCTGCCAGAATTCCTTAAAGACCTTTTGCTGGTCTTCAGGCTTCATTCCAATTCCGGTATCCGATACGGAGATTTGCAGCATATCGTCCACGATACCGATCTCGATAAATATTTTCCCGTTTTCGTCGGTAAATTTTATTGCATTTGAAAGCAGGTTATACAGTATCTGCTTGAATTTGACACGGTCGGCCTCAATAGCGCCCACCTCCGTTAGCATCAGGGTTTTTAGCTCCAAATGTTTCTTGTTCACGAGGCCTTTTAATATGGTATGCACGTCCTCAATGGCCTGCGGGACGAGGAAGGTTTCGTATTGCAGCACCATCTTTCCCGCTTCAACCTTGGATAAATCCAGTATATCGTTGATCATTTGGAGGAGATGCTGACCGCTGCTGTGGATGTCCTTAACAAAATCCACTTGTTCTTCGTTCAAATCTCCGGCGATTTTGTCCCGGAGCACCTCCGCAAAGCCGATGATAGCGTTGAGGGGGGTGCGCAATTCGTGTGACATGTTGGCCAGAAATTCCGACTTCATCTTATTCGCCTGTTCCAGGGCAAGGATTGCCTTTTGTAAATGGGACGTCTTTTCGGCAATCCGCTGTTCCAGGGTGGCATACATAGACTGTAATTTGGTGGACATGGCGTTAAATGCCCTGCCGAGCCGTCCAACCTCGTCACGGGATGAAATATCCACGTTCGCTGCAAGGTTGCCTGTTTCCGTAACGGCGGTGACGGCATTCGTCAGCCGTTCGATAGGCCGCATAAAGCTCCTCGTCGTTATAAAGACAATGACTACTACCAGAAGGATGCTGACGGTTCCCATGATAACAAAAAAGTAGATGTTCGCCTCAAAACGTTGTTCAGCGATTTCTTTTGGGATGATAACGCTGATGGCCCCTCGCAACTCGCCGGCTTTATAATCGTAGCCGGCAGCATAATTATTTTGGATAAATTCCGGGGCAAGCTCCTTTTTTCCGTGGCAAAGCAGGCAATCCTCCTTTACGTGCAAGGCATACAGGTAGCGCTCCACCCTTTTGCCGTCTACGACGTCGCTATCCCAGTATTCAACCAAATTCGGATCCGCTTCCATTTCCCTGAGAACTTTTTCTTCGAAGGCATCGGGCTTGTTGAATAAGTTGCGGTATTTTATACTTGTTTGTTTGATTACGTAACCGGTCTTTTCGGCGAATTTCAAGCCAATGACGCTGCCGGAAACGGCGGGGATAAAATGTTTTGTTTGATCGGTGATGCCCAGTTTTGAAGCCTTCAGGGCGGAAGCGAGATAATTTCGGGTAATTTCCAACTCCATCGCAATCAATTTTGCCTCTTCCCTGACCTCTTTGGTAAACTCGTGGCGGGTCCTCTGATAAATAAAAAAGGCGATCACGCCATTCAAGGTTATCAACAGAACGGCCAGGAGGATGACGAGCTTGTGCCTAATCTTCATGTTTTTTTCCCTTGTTTTCTTCCCATGCGGTCGTAGCGGAATATGGAGCGTCCGCATTGTTCGCAGGTATGCAGTTCCTGGAGTTTTTCAAGGTAATCCATTACGGTTTGAACGACCGCGGCGTGGCTCCACGTCAAGGGAGAAACCGAAATGGCCGCTCCCGTATAAGGGTTGATTTGTTCCGCCAGCACGCCGGAAGGCAGCGCGCGCGACACTGCCCACCGCAAATAATTTATCACGCGTTCAAGGTCTTCGGGCGTTTTGGCGATTGCCACGTAATATTGCGCCACCCACATAGTGCATATAATCCACGGGTTGCCGGGAATGTCGCCATCGCCGCCGACACGTTGATAGGAATCGTGCTCGTACCGGGCAATGCCCCCTATTTTCGTTTTCACCCACAAGGCATCTTCGATGGCCTTCATGGTGTTCTGCACCTTCACGTCATGAGGGTCATAAACGCCGAAGGCAAACGTGCCGTAGAGGCTGGCATCGATTGTCGCGTCGCAGTCGAACCCCCCGTCCTTTTTCGGGTAGATCATCCTCAAAAACCTTTTGTGTTCTTCACTGTAGAGATATTGGTCGATGGCCGACTTTATTTGCGCTGCGGCCTGCCGGTATGTTTTTGCTTTTTCGACATGATAAAATATGTCGGATATGTTTGCGGCTGCAATCAATCCGCCATATACGGTGGCGGTGGTAAACGATAGTATGCCGCGCCGTTCCTCCCACAGGTCATACGATGGAAGGGGAAGCCCCGTTTGCTCGTCCCGGTAGCTCACGAGGAAGTCTGCCGCCTTCTCGATAAAGGTGTGGTAGAGCGGGCGGATTTCTTCGATCTTCCGGTATTTGTCATAATATTGTCCTATTGCCCAAAGCACCAGCGCTGTTTCGTCTTCCTGGATGGGGACGTGTATCTCATCACCCTTTACCCACGGATGCCATGAGCTGCCAAAGGAACCGTCGGGGTTGTATTTATGCAGCAAAAACCCGTCATCCACCATCACACTGGCGCAAAAGTTATAGGGGGCTATTACCCCGGCGCAAAAATCAAAAAACTTCCGGCACATCGTGATGTATCCGGCCTTCATCAGGGCATAGCTCACCAGCGCGCCGTCGCGCGGCCACATGTAGCTGTAGGTGTCTTTCGCGTACTGCCTGATATCCGAATCGTTTGCGGCAATAATAGCGCCTCCGCTGTCAATTTGCGTGGGAAGGATAAGAAGGCTCCGTTTAAAGAGATCGACAACGTCCTGCGGCAGATTGCCAAAATCAAATTCCTCTTTATTAACCCAGTAGCGCCAGTAACTCGACGTCCTGTCGAATATTTTTTGTGGCTTCTCACTCAGGAGTATGTCATTCAGGGCATTCACTTCTCCGTAATTTTTTCCCACGGCGATCCAGTAGTAAACGGTGGCTTCACCAAGCGAAGGGATTTCCATATAGGCGCCGATGGTGGAGTCTACGGAGCCTTGAGCAATGGGGTTTCCGCCCAGCATCCCATCCTCAGCGTCCCTCCAGGTGCCTTCTGCGCCCTGATGCCGTTTAATGCCCGTGGCGTACTCGCGCACGCCCCATACGTCACCCGCGGAGCAATTTACCAGGAAGTACCGGGGACCCTTGTAGTGGATAAGGCAATTTTGCTTCGCGTCATAAAACGCCGTGTCGCCGACCTCGTTTTCCATAATATTGAGATCCTGGTGAAAGAAAAGGCGAATATCCCTCTTTGTGTTCTTTAGATTATGAACCGTTACCTTGCGCAGGTAGATGTTCTTTTCAAAGTCAACAACATCATTGCAGGTAAGCTGAATACCCAGTCTTTCATGAAAGGCGTGCACGGAGGTTACGAGCGTCTCTTTCAGGTATCCCATTACGAGCTTCCACTCCCGCGCATTAATCCATGAAAATCCCTCATGCGTCCAAACGCCAAACCTGCTGGGATTCCCCTGCGCGTGGTTTTCTTTTCCTACACGGGGAAAATAAAAGTCCCTTATAGTGTAATCCGCATCAAAGGCGACCAACAAAGAACCGTTACCGACTGGGATGTCTCTGGGCATTGTGCTATTCCTTAGCTAAACGAAAAGTTATAGGGTACCTGTTCAACGCCTCCAGTTTACCGTAATAATTTCCAGGCCTTTTTTGCCTGTTTTTATCCTTTTGTGTGTCTTCTGATACATCTTTATTTTATCAGTCTTTTTAAGGCATTCAAGGGAATTTAATCCTTGTGGGCTTTTATGGATTTCGAGATGCTTTTACCACAAGGTGCGGCGAGAGTACAACGCAAACGCTTTAATCTACCTTGCCTGCGTAAAAAATCTTTTGACAATTAAATTTTTGATGTTGTACGCAAACACTATGTTAAGATGTCAACGGATTCTACGTATCGCTTCCGCAATGGAAATGAGTTGGTCGATGTTCAATGCTTCGCCGCGTATGCGTTCGTCCAGTTGCATGTCTTTTAGCGTTGTTTTTACGCGCTCTCTTGAGGCGTTTGGCAACGCTAATTGTTCGAGGCTGTTCAGCAACGTCTTGCGGCGTGAGGTGAATATGGCGCTGACGACCCTCACGAAGAAAGGGTAGTCTGTTATCCTGCCGGCATATTTCTCTTTGTTCACCGTTATCCTGACGATGGCGGAATAGACGTCCGGTCTTGGCCAGAACACCTGCGGAGACAAGGTTTTTACGACCTCTACCTCCGAAAACAACTGGGTAATGATGGATAAAATACCGTATTCACGCGTCCCGGGGCTTGCCGCCATGCGGTCCGTAATTTCCTTCTGAAGCATGAGTACCATTAATTTGATCGGCAGGGCGCTCTCCAAAAGGGTAATGATCACCGGCGTGCTGATATTGTAAGGGAGGTTGGAAACTACTTTCAACCGGGCATTGTCGTGCTTTCTAAGGCAATCACCCACCAGGGAGAGGACGTCGGGGTTGAACGCGTGTTTTGTCTTAAGCACGTCCGCATGGATGAGGGTCACGTTTTTGTATAATTTTAAGATGTCGGTGGATAGCTCGAACAATTTCTTGTCCACTTCAACGGTAAATACCTGGAGAGACCTTTCTGCCAGCAGCCTGGTCAGCCCGCCTGAGCCGGTGCCGATTTCCAGCACGATATCGTTTTCGGTGAGTTGGGCGATCTCCGGGATGGTTAGGAGGTTGTTTTGGTCGATAAGAAAATTCTGGCCAAACCGCTTGTTGGGGATGATGCCTCGATCCTTAAAAAGCTGCTTTAGTATGGATGGGGTATGCAGTGGGATCGTGGTTTCTTGTTTTGTCATATCTGTTTATCCGGTTTAAACGAATACCCTGGCGCAATGAGGTTGTAAGAAAAGTAATAGAGAATTTTGGAACCACAGATTTCAACGGCGTTTCTATACAACAGCGACAGTTTACCGCAGAGGGCGCGGAGGACGCAGAGAAATAATCACCGTCAATCATGAAGTAGGGACATGGAGCACCGTGTTCCTACACAAACCGCGAATGAACGCCAATAAATGCGAAATTAAAGAAAAGCATTAGCGTTAATTTGCGTTCATTCGCGGTTGCCGGGGTTTTCAAAAAATGATACTCGATATTCGTTGTTACTTGCGCCTCCGGATGAAGACGTGTATCTCCCCATCCGCCTCCTCAATGGTGAGAAATTCATTTCCTGTGGTGTTGCACCAGGAGGCGATGTCTTTTTTGATGCCCTCGTCCGTGGCAATTATCTCAAGCACCTTACCCACTTCGATTTCTTTGATCTTCGCTGCCGTTTTAAAAATGGGCATGGGACACATAAGGCCGTAACAATCCAATGTTTCATCTGCTTTCATAAATCATCTCTAAATGGTAGTGTATTATGTTTTAAATTAGGCCTTCGGTGGCTTTTTCACGTAGAGCGAAGAACCTCTTCGCTCTACAGCAGGCCCGAAGGGCAGAAAGTATATAGCCAGGGGTGAAGCCCCTGGTTAAGGAAATAATATAACAAACCCCGAAGGGGTGACAGAAAAGGATGCTTGGCATGGCTGGAGCACCCATTTCCCCTAGAATTTATATTGTTTTGATAACGAAAACAAAATGCCCTGTCGCTCCTTTGGGGGCTTGTATTATTTTATAATCTTTCAGGGGGCTTCACCCCCCGTTTAGCCTTTCAGGCCTGACCTTGAATTTCCTGTACACGAACTTAACGCCTGTCGGGCGGACTAAGTACATGTTACAATCAAGCGGGGCTTTCACTTGTGCCAATCCACTCCGCCAGTGCATACGTGTTTTATCTGTGAAATCTGTGGTTCCAGTAGCTCTTTGCAAGATTGTATGACAAGGTGGATTAAAGTGTTATAAGTAATCAAATATATGCCATAAGCAATTTAAAAGTCAACATGAAAACACAAAAACAAGGTCTTCTGTCATAATGACAGACGTTGTTCGGGGCGGGTTTTTTATCCTGTCACAATGACATATCGGGTGGCTATCTGTGTCGTGATGTTTAGTCGATAAGTAATTGTAATGCCTTGCATTAATACTTGTTATGTTGTTTTTATTGTTGCGTCCATTATGCGGCATTGCTTTTGCTACTTATAGCGAACTGTGTATATTTTTACTTATTTTAGCTTTCAGTAAAAGATTTAGTATGTTGAAAGGAGGTATTCAATGGCGAAGCAACTAGCCTTCAATGGAGAGGCAAGGGCCGCTATTGCCCGAGGCGTTTCAAAACTTGCCAGGGCTGTTAAAGTCACCTTGGGTCCGAGGGGGAGAAATGCCGTACTGGATAAGGGGTACGGAAGTCCTACGGTAACCAAGGATGGCGTATCGGTTGCAGAGGAAATCGAATTAATTGATCCCTATGAAAATACCGGGGCAAGGTTGGTGCGCGAGGCGGCATCCAAGACGAGTGATATCGCAGGGGACGGCACAACCACAGCTACCGTTCTTACTGAGGCGATATTCCTTGAGGGGCTGAAGCACGTGACGTCGGGCGCGGATCCCATGGCGCTCAACAGGGGCATGCGCAAGGCTCAGGAAAAGGTGGTGGACAAGCTGATGGAGATGAGCAAGAAGATCAAGAACCAGGCCGAGATCGCAAGCGTCGGCTCCATTGCAGCGAACAATGATTCCGACGTCGGAAAGATGATTGCCGATGCGATGGAAAAGGTCGGCAAGGACGGCGTTATTACCGTTGAAGAAGGAAAAGGCCTGGATACCAGCGTTGAGGTGGTTGAAGGTATGCAGTTTGACCGCGGTTATTTATCGCCGCACTTCGTCACCAACGCCGATACGATGGAGGTGGAATTTAAAGACCCTTACATCTTGATTTTTGAGGATAAAATATCATCCGTCAAGGGACTGGTTCCCATTCTGGAAAAGATCGCAAAGACGGGAAAGTCGCTCTTGATAATCGCAGAAGACGTAGAGGGTGAGGCATTGGCCACACTCGTTGTCAACAAGCTGAGGGGCACCATTAGTTGCGCGGCAGTTAAGGCGCCAGGATATGGCGACCGCAGAAAGGCAATGCTTGACGATATCGCTGTCCTTACCGACGGCAAGGCCGTATTTAAGGACCTGGGCATTCAGTTGGAAAGCGTTGACATCCGGGAACTGGGACGCGCGAAGAAGGTTACCATTGATGCTGACAATACGACGATCGTTCAGGGTGCAGGCGGCTCTGAGGCCGTTACCGGGCGTATCAAACAGATCCGCAACGAGATGGAGATTACCACCTCGGACTATGACAAGGAAAAACTACAGGAACGGCTTGCAAAGCTTGCCGGAGGCGTCGCTCAGATATTTGTTGGGGCAGCTACGGAAAGCGAGATGAAGGAAAAGAAGGCGCGCGTTGAAGATGCCTTGCACGCCACGAGGGCAGCGGTAGAGGAAGGTATTTTGCCCGGCGGCGGCGTTGCGCTGCTAAGGGCCGCTGAATCGCTGGGCGACCTTAAATTAAAGGGTGACGAGGCTATGGGGGCTGAGATTGTTAAGAACGCCCTGTCCGCGCCCGCAAAACAAATATTTAAGAACGCAGGGCTTGAAGGCTCCGTGGTTGTTCGGAAGATACTGGAATCCAAGGACAAGGCATTCGGCTACGACGCTGAGAAGGAAACCTACTGCAACCTGATAGATGCAGGCGTTATTGACCCGACGAAGGTGTCAAGGAGCGCGCTGCAGAATGCGATTAGCATTGCAGGGATTCTTTTGACAACGGAATGCATCATTACCGATATCCCCAAGAAAGAAGAGGATGCAATGCCCGGTGGCGGAGGTATGGGC